>JAZSJY010000049.1:0-9408 GCA_045534565.1 Christensenellaceae bacterium
ACGAACACGCCGAAGTCTATAACGTTTCTAACCGTGCCGTTAATTTCCATACCTTCTTTAAGGTCGGATAAATCCATGAGGTCGCTACGAAGTATGGGCTTTGGCAAACTATCACGAATATCCCTACCCGGTTTAAGAAGTTCGGTTACGATATCTTGAATAGTGGGTACGCCTACACCGCATTCTTTAGCGGCGTTATCAATGCCCTTTTCGTTTAATTTTTCCCTTATGTCACCTATCTTGCCGAGCGCCACGTCTTCTAAAGTATAGCCCGTGAACGCAAGCAATTTTTCTACTGCTGGGTAAGATTCAGGGTGTACGCCCGTGTTATCTAAAACGTTACCGCCTACTATTCTTAAAAAGCCTGCGCATTGTTCAAACGCCTTTGCACCCAACTTTTTAACGTTAAGCAACTCTTCTCTCTTGGTGAAGGGTTTTTCTTTTCTATATTCAACTATGTTCTTCGCAATACCGCTGTTTAACCCTGCTACGTACGACAATAAACTTGGCGACGCCGTGTTAAGATCAACGCCTACGCTGTTAACGCAGTCTTCAACCACGCCACCCAAAACTTCTTCAAGTCTTGCTTCGGGCATATCGTGTTGATATTGACCAACGCCTATTGACTTAACGTCTATTTTAATGAGTTCTGCAAGTGGGTCTTGCAATCTTCTTGCAATAGAAACTGCGCTTCTTTGGGCAGGTTCAAAGTCAGGGAATTCGGTTGCGCCGAGTTTACTTGCACTATACACCGATGCGCCCGCTTCGTTTACTACGGCGTACGCAAGTTCTTCTTTTGCGCCCTTAATTAAGTTTGCAACGAAAATTTCCGATTCCTTACTTGCCGTTCCGTTACCTATTGAAATTACGTTTACGTTGTGTTTTTTTATGAGTTTAAGCAATACTTCGGTTGCTTCTTCAATTCTATTTTGGGGTGGGGTTGGGAACACAACGGCCGTATCTAAAACGTTGCCTTCTGCGTCTATAACTGCAATTTTACAACCCGTTCTATACGCTGGGTCAAGCCCTAAAATAACCTTTCCTTTTAACGGGGGTTGCAAAAGAAGTGGGCGAAGGTTTACTTCAAACATTTTGATTGCTTGTTCGTTCGCCTTGTCGGTAAGGTCGTTTCTAACTTCCCTTTCAACCGACGGGAAAATTAACCTTGAATATGCATCCGCCGCCGCATTTGCAACTATGTTTGCGCTTTCAGTTTGGTTTTTAACGTAAACCGAACAAATTGCGTTTATAAACGCTTCGGTATCAACTACGATAGAAACTTTTAAGCATTCTTCTTTTTCGCCACGGTTAACTGCAAGAATTCTGTGCGAAGGAATTTTTGCAATCTTTTCGCTATATTCTGCGTACATATCGTACGTTTTTGCGTTTTCATTTTCCAAAAGTTTACAAGCAAGTTCGCCAGTTTCGGTAATCTTTTTACGGAGCGTTTTGCGAAGTTCTGCGTCGTCAGAAACGCGTTCTGCTATTATATCGCTTGCGCCTGCAATAGCCTTTTCAACGGTGTCAACGCCCTTTTCTTCGTTAATAAATTCTTTTGCCTTTTCAGTAACGGACGCATCAGTTTGTTCCATAATGAAATCTGCAAGTGGCGTAAGCCCTTTTTCTGCCGCAACCGACGCGCGCGTTTTTCTTTTTTGTTTGTACGGACGATAAATATCTTCTACTTCGGTAAGCGTTTCTGCGCCAGCTAAAGCAATTGTTATTTCGTCGGTCATTTTACCTTGTTCGGTAATAGAATCAGCAACTTCTTGTTTTCTTTTTTCAAGGTTGCGTAAATATTTTAATCTATCAGCAAACTCACGCAATACTTGGTCGTCGCAAGAACCCGTCATTTCTTTACGGTATCTTGCTATAAACGGTATTGTGTTGCCTTCGTCTATAAGCGAAATGATGTTAGTTGCGTGGTCTGCACGGATAGTAAATTCTTTAGATAGTTTTAATGCGTAATCCATAGTTAGTCTTTTCCCTTTATTTTTCTTATTTCTTTAACGGTCTTTTCAAAGCCGATATCTTTTGGTTGATAATATACCCTACCTGCTAACGAGTTTGGCAAATATTGTTGCTTAACGTATCCACCGAAATCGTGTGGGTACTTATAGTTTAACTTGTTGAGTTTATCTTCTTTAGTTGCAAATTCGTAATTCTTTAGGTGGGCTGGCACGTTGTCGTCTTTGACGTTAACGGCATCTTCCCCTGCGCTATGCATTGCCATATATACGGCGTTTGACTTGGGCGCTTCTGCAACGTAAACGACGGCTTCTGATAACGGAAGCAACCCTTCGGGCAAGCCTATCTTTTCATAAGCGAGCAAAGCGCTAGTTGCAACTACCAAAGCGTTGGGGTCTGCCATGCCTACGTCTTCTGCCGAGTGGGCTATTATTCGCCTTGCTATTAAAAGTGGATCACAACCACCTTGAATAAGCCTTTGCATATAATAGAGCGCCGCATCAGGATCACTACCCCTTAAACTTTTACAAAACGCCGAAAGTATATCGTAATACAAATTTTCATCAAAAGATAGCGCCTTTTGTTGAATTGATTCTTCTGCATCTTTAAGCGTTATAACTATTTTGCCGTTTGAATCGGGCGCAGTCGTAAGCGCTGCAAGTTCAAGGGCGTTATACGCAACCCTTAAATCGCCTGCGGCGGCGTTTGAAATATGTTCAAGCGCGTCTTCAGTTAAGGTAATATCGTAATTACCAAGTCCCCTTTCTTTATCTGCAACTGCCTTTATGAGTGCGTTTTTGATATTTTGTTGGGATAGGCGTTTTAGTTCAAACACCCTACACCTTGAAACTATTGCAGGCGTCATTGACGCAAACGGGTTTTCGGTTGTAGACCCTATAAATATTATATCACCACTTTCAATGGCTGGCAATAAACTATCGCTTTGCGTTTTATTAAAGCGGTGACACTCGTCAAGCAAAAGGTAGGTTTTTTTACCGTATAATTTTGCGTTGGTTTGCGCTTCTTCAACCACCCTTTTAACGTCTGAAACACCGCTGTTTACGGCGTTCAACTTTACGAACTTACCGTCCGTACCGTTGGCAATTACGTTCGCAAGCGTAGTCTTGCCACAACCAGGCGGTCCCCAAAAGATACAACTGCCCAAACGGTCTAACTTTATTGCCCTGCGAAGTAGCCCCGTTTCAGAAACTATATGCTCTTGCCCTAAAAATTCATTTAAGGTTTTTGCGCGCATTCTTTCGGCTAACGGCGCATTTAAATTTTTTTCTCTTGCTAAATCAAATAAATCCATAGAATTATTTTAACATAATCAATAATTTTTTTCAAGCCTTAATACAATATATTATGATTAAAAGAAGAATAGGTTTTCACGATTTTTTAATTTTTTTATCCTTTATCGCTTGCGCGGTAGTTCTAATGTTAAACAAAAATGCCCCCACCTTAGTTTTACAGGGCGTTTTGCTTTGGGCAGGGTGCGTTATGCCGTCGCTTTTCCCTTTCTTTTTTATAACTAATATTTTAACTTCGCTTAAAACGACTAACAAATTCGCCCGCATAATTTCCCCTTTCACTAAAAAAGTTTTTAGGGTAGGCGGTGCAGTTGGTTACGCTTATTTTTGCTCGTTAATTTCCGGTTATCCCGTTGGTGCAAAAACGGTAAGCGACCTAAAATTAAAAGGTTATATAAATGATAGCGAAAGCGTGCGCGCATCTATTTTTTGCTCTACTTCTTCCCCCGCCTTTATCTTATCAAGCGTAGGCAGAGTTATGTTTAACGACGTTAAATTTGGGCTATTACTTTTTTTAGTTCACTTTCTTTCAACCTTTATAACGGGTGTGCTTTTCAGTTTTTATAAACGCAAAGATGCGCCCTGCGATAAAATTTTAACTTACTCTAAACCAAACGACCTTTTTTACCAAAGCGTATACTCTAGCGTTATATCGGTGCTTTTAGTCGGTGGAATTATAACTCTTTTTTATCTACTAACCGAACTGCTTGCCTTTTATAAAATTCTTTCCCCTATGGTTAGGCTTTTAACTCTTATTACGGGGAACGACAACTTTGCAAACGGCGTTGCCTTTGGTGTTTTTGAGTGTACCAAAGGTCTAAACGCTCTCTCTAAAGGTGGTATAACCTTTTTTACGCTACCCGTATGCGCCCTTCTTTGTGGATTCGGCGGTTTATCTATTACAATGCAATCGCTAATCTACCTTAAAAAGGCGCAAATTAAAACCGCGCCGTTTATCCTTTCAAAGATAGTTTGCGCGGTTATAAGTTTTATTTTGGCTATACCTTTTTCTATGCTTTTTCTTTAATTAAGGCAGTTATATATTCTTTAATATTTTCGGGCACGTAAGAAGTAAAATCTGCGTTGAGTTCTATAATGTTTCTAACGCCACTTGAACTAACGTAAGAAAGGTCGGCAGGGGTTGGAATAAACAAGGTGGTAATTTTGCAATCTAAATCTTTATTGTAGTTCGCCATAGTGGTTTCGTACTTATAATCGTCTTGATTGCGAAGTCCCCTTACCGTTACCGTGACGCCTTTTTTGCGCATAAAATCAACTAGCATGCCGTCAAAGCAATCAACTTCAACACGGTCGTCGCCGTCAAAAGTCTTTTTAATAAGATTTACCCTTTCTTCTAACGAAAAAAGCGGTTTTTTATCTACGTTTACGCCAACGGCAACGATTACCTTGTCAAAAATTTCAAGGCACTTATCTATAACGTATTTATGCCCCTTTTGAATAGGGTCAAACGTTCCTGCAAAAACACAAATTTTCATTACCGTTCTTCCTTTTTGAAAAAAGTTAGGTGTATTCTTCCGTATTTTCTTCTATCAAACACGGTTAAACCGTCTATATCGCCGTTAAACGCCTTTTCATCTTCAAAGATTATAACGCCGTCCGTCGTTAAAACGTCTTTAGAAAGGGCTATCGCACTATTTTTTAAGTCGCTTGCGTACGGTGGGTCAATATAGATATAATCAAATTTTTGTGGCAAAGTTTTAAGCAACGTAATTGCGTCAACGTTTGTAACCTTATGCTCTTCTTCAACCTTCAACGCCGTAAGATTGCTTTTTATAAGGGCAACGCTTTCCCTTGAATAATCGTTAAACCAAACGAATTTAGCCCCGCGCGCAAGGGCTTCAATACCCATTGAGCCCGTGCCTGCAAAAAGGTCTAAAAAACTTTTGCCGTAAATCTTAAATTGTAAAATTGAAAACAGGCTTTCCCTTGCTTTATCTGACGTTGGGCGAATTTTTTCGCCGTCAAAAGATTTTAGCGTTCTTCCCCTGTATTTACCTGCAACTATTCTCAAGCCTTGTCCCCGTAAATAGAACGTTGTTTTTCTTTAATAGCGTCTTGTTGGCGTTGAATTTTTCTTGCGCCTAAAATATAACTTACGCCTATGCAAAGCATAATTACGGGAATAGCAAAAAGGCTATACATATACATCCAAGGCGTTGCAGCGCCTGCACCCACACGGAAAAAGCCGAAAATAAACATATATATAAAGCCTGCGGCAGCACCTGCACCCGTTGCGCCGTTAGTCAATACTAAAATAACGTGCACTATTATCAATATAATTAACGGTGCGCAAACTATACCACCCGTAAGAAAACCCTTCCAAGGTGCGTATTCTTGCTTAATTTTTAACGGTCTATCTTCGCCCGTTCTAATAATTTCCATGCGCTCTAAATCGTTTGCTATACGAACTTTTAACGCATCTTGCCCGTCTTTATAGGCAGTTGCGCACGCAACTAAACCGTAAAGACCAACGTTAAGAATTAAAAGTATTATTCGTAACCATTGTAAATGTTCGGGTATCATAAAAATACCTAGCGCTATTATTGAAACGAAAAATAGATACACGAAAGGAATAATCGCTTGTTTTACGTAATGCATAAAAAACCTACTGATAATAATATATTTTTTGCGCCCTTATAGCGCATTTTGTCAAAACTTCGTAACTTATGGTGTCGTATTCTTTTGCAGTTTTATCGGCATCCACCATAACGGGTATTAAATCGCCGTCAATATTCCCCTTGATTGCCGTGATATCCATACAACGCGTGTTAAATTGATTTTCAACTTCTTTCCTTGGCAACCCGTCTGCATACCCGTAACGCAAAAGCGTCAAAAAAGTATCTTCACTTAAAAAGCGATTTCCGTAAAGGGCGCTTTGACCTTTGGGTAAAAACCTTTTTTTTACGGCTGGGGCGTATACTTGCATTGCTTTTTGCACGTCTATATAATCGGTTTCAAACGGCTTATATCCGTAAAGCAATATACCCACACGCACCATATCGTAATGCAAACCGTGAATAAACCCACCGCTTGCCGATAAATGACACGTTACCTTATTATTATAACCTTTAACTAAATTATTTGCAAGTAAAAATTTATTTTCAGCGATAAAAGTAGCCTTTTTATTTTCTGCCCACGCTAAATGTGAGAATAATCCGTCTATTTTTATATGCTTTAACCTACTAGCAAGCGCTAAAAGTTCTTTTAAACCTTCAATATCTACGCCAAGCCGTTTCATACCACAATCAAATTTAAGGTGAACTTTAACCGTTTTACCTTGCTTTTGTCCTTCGGCATTTAAATATAAAAGTTGTTTTGCACTATCTACCGCTATTAAAAAATTATGGCGAACGGCTAACTCTAAATCACTAAAAAAAGGTGGAATAAGAAGTAGAATATCTTTATCAATACCTGCGTAGCGCAAAGATACCCCTTCTTCAACCAAAGCAACGGCAAAGCAGTCTGCGTAAGGATATATCGCTTGAGCTACCTTTGCCCCACCGTGCCCGTACCCGTCTGCTTTTACTACGGCGCAAAATTTAGTTTGTTTTTTTAATTTGCTTTTTATTTGGCGAGCGTTATTTTTTAACGCGCTTAAGTTCACGTACGCATTGTTTAACATACTGTAAAATATGAAAAACCGACGGGGTTTATTCCGTCGGTTTTAATTTTTGACTAAGCAAAATTAGTTTCTTGGATTTTTAAGTTGTGCTTGTGCAGCAGCGAGTCTTGCAATAGGAACTCTGAACGGTGAGCAAGATACGTATGAAAGACCGATCTTGTGACAGAATTCAATTGATGCAGGGTCACCACCGTGTTCACCACAAATACCACAATGCATATCTTGGCGAACGCCACGACCAAGTTTAACAGCCATATCCATAAGTCTACCTACGCCGTTTTGGTCAATTTTAGCAAACGGATCGTTTTCAAAAATCTTTGCGGTGTAGTAAGCGTCAAGGAATTTACCAGCGTCGTCACGGCTGAAACCGTAAGTCATTTGAGTAAGGTCGTTAGTACCGAAACAGAAGAATTCTGCTTCTTTAGCAACTTCGTCAGCAGTAATACATGCTCTAGGAATTTCAATCATAGTACCAACTTCGTACTTAAGATCTGCTTTTGCGTTTGCAATTTCAGCATCTGCAGTTGCAACTACTACGTCTTTAACGTATTTAAGTTCTTTAACTTCGCCAACTAACGGAATCATAATTTCAGGAACTACTTTCCAGTCGGGATGTTTTGCTTGAACGTTGATTGCTGCGCGAATAACTGCCTTCGTTTGCATCTTAGCAATTTCAGGATAGGTAACTGCAAGACGGCAACCACGGTGACCCATCATTGGGTTAGATTCGTGAAGAGCGGCAATTATGCTCTTAATTTGTGCAACGGTTTTACCTTGTGCGTTTGCAAGTTGTTCAATATCGTATTCAGCAACGGGAACGAATTCGTGAAGCGGTGGGTCAAGGAAACGAATAGTAACGGGGTTACCTTCAAGCGCTTCGTAAAGTTTTTCAAAGTCGCCTTGTTGCATAGGAAGAATCTTTTCAAGAGCAGATTCTCTTTCTTCAACGGTGTCAGCACAAATCATTTCACGGAAAGCGTCAATTCTGTTGCCTTCAAAGAACATATGTTCAGTACGGCAAAGGCCGATACCTTCTGCACCAAGTTCTCTTGCTTTAGCAGCGTCCTTGGGGGTATCTGCGTTGGTACGAACGCCAAGCGCACGATATTTATCTGCCCAAGCCATAATTCTGCCGAAGTCACCTGAAATAGTAGCGTCTACGGTAGCGATTGCGCCGTCGTAAATGTTACCGGTTGAACCGTCGAGAGAAAGTTCGTCGCCTTCGCGGAAAATTTTGCCTGCGAGTTCGAAGTATTTTTCTTCTTCGTGCATTTTGATGTCGCCACAACCTGATACGCAACAAGTACCCATACCACGTGCAACAACTGCTGCGTGAGAGGTCATACCGCCACGAACGGTCAATATACCTTGAGCGGATTTCATACCCATAATGTCTTCAGGCGAGGTCTCGAGACGAACGAGGATAACGTTTTTGCCTGCCTCTTTCCACTCTACTGCGTCTTCTGCGGTAAATACTACCTGACCGCAAGCAGCACCGGGGGAAGCGCCAAGTCCGCGACCAACGGGCTTAGAAGCCTTAATAGCCTTAGCGTCAAATTGTGGGTGGAGCAAGGTGTCGAGGTTACGGGGGTCTATCATTGCGACAGCCTCCTCCTCAGTCTTCATACCTTCGTCAACAAGGTCACACGCAATCTTTAATGCAGCCTGAGCGGTACGCTTACCGTTACGGGTTTGGAGCATATAAAGTTTGCCCTCCTCAACCGTAAACTCCATATCCTGCATATCGCGGTAGTGGTTTTCAAGAATTTTGCAAACCTCAACGAACTGAGCATATGCCTCGGGGAATTTCTTCTCCATTTCTTCTATCTTCATAGGAGTACGTACGCCTGCAACAACGTCTTCGCCCTGAGCGTTTACCAAAAACTCACCCATCAAGCGCTTTTCACCGGTAGCAGGGTCACGGGTAAATGCAACGCCCGTACCGCAATTGTCTCCCATATTACCGAAAGCCATCATCTGTACGTTTACCGCAGTACCCCAACTGTAAGGAATGTCGTTGTCACGACGGTATACGTTTGCACGGGGGTTGTCCCAACTGCGGAATACAGCCTTAACTGCGCCCATCAATTGCTCTTTGGGGTCGGATGGAAAATCTGCGCCAATCTTGGACTTGTACTCTGCCTTAAACTGATTAGCCAAGGTCTTAAGGTCGTCAGCAGTCAACTCTACGTCGTATACTACGCCCTTCTCCTCTTTCATCTTATCGATAAGTTGCTCGAAATATTTCTTACCAACTTCCATAACGACGTCGGAGTACATCTGAATAAATCTTCTGTAGCAGTCGTAAGCCCATCTGGCGTTACCCGACTTCTTAGCCATTACTTCAACAACCTCTTCGTTAAGACCGAGGTTAAGAATTGTATCCATCATACCGGGCATTGATGCACGGGCACCTGAACGAACTGATACGAGAAGGGGTCTCTCGAGGTCGCCGAACTTCTTGCCGGTGATTTCTTCCATCTTTTC
>JAZSJY010000116.1:0-2375 GCA_045534565.1 Christensenellaceae bacterium
AATTGCGCATTCGTCTATATCGGTCATTATAACCTTTTTTGCGCCTAGTTTACTTGCGCAAATACCAAGTATTCCAGTACCACAACCAACGTCTAAAACGGTATCTTCTGCCTTTACGTACATTTCGAAAAAGTCCACGCACATTGAAGTAGTTTCATGCTCACCCGTACCAAAAGCCATATTTGAATCAAGCAACACCACTATTTCTTCTTTGCTTGCATTATATTCAATCCATTCGGGCACTATAACCACTTTACCTATATGAATAGGCTTAAAATGTTCTTTCCATTGTTCACGCCAAAGGTCGCCGTCTATTTCCCTTTTTACCGTTTCAAGCGTGCCTAAATCAAGCGGACTTTGAGTTTTCATTAAAAGTAAATCTCTTTCAACGGCGCTTAAAGTTTGCTCTGCACTATCAACTGGGAAATACGCCTTTACGAGTACGGTTTTATCTGCCTTGAACACGCTTTCGTCAGCGTAGTCCCAAGCACGACCGTCGCGTGAAAGTTGTATTACGTCTTCAATATCGTTTATAACTACGCCTGAATCGGTATATCCCCAAAGCACGTCGCTTACGAGTTCGCCACCGATATGCGTTGTTGAAACGGTGAGTTCAATAAATTTATTCATATTATTTCTTATACGGATTTTTGCCGTACATCATTTCCACGTTGTCTTTGTATTGACGCATTTGTGGGGTTTGTTTTAATTCGGTTAAATTTTCCAACTCCTCAAGCGTCTTCTTTTGTTCGCGCGTTAACTTTGACGGAACTTCTACGTTGACCACTATATAAAGGTCGCCCGTACCACGTGAAGATTTTATACCTTTACCACGCACGAAGAACACCTTGCCACTTTGCGTTCCTTCAGGAATAGTATAGTCAATAGTATCGTCAATTAACGGAACTTTAACTTTACCACCGAGCGCCGCAGTCGTGAAACTGATGGGAACTTCTACATATAAGTCAAAGTTCTTTCTCTTGAATATTTTGCTAGGTTCAACCTTCATTACTACTATAAGGTCACCTGCTACGCCACCGTTTCTGCTCGCTTCACCCCACGCAGTTTTTCTTATATAACTGCCCGTATCTGCGCCTGCAGGAATATCTAAAACTATTTTAGTGTTTTCTTTTATATAGCCTTTGCCGTTACAAGTTTTACAAGGTTCAATTATCTTTTTACCCGTTCCCTTACACTCGTCGCATGGGCGAATGTTTACCGAACGGAAAAAGCCGTTGTTTTGCGTGTATTGAACTTGCCCCGTGCCACCACACCTTTCGCAAGTTTTATATTTAGTGCCGTCTTTTGCGCCCGTGCCGTGACAGTCCGTACAAGGTGCGTAACGATTATACGAAATTTCCCTACGGCAACCTTTTGCAGCATCTAAAAATGAAAGTGAAATTTCAATGGTAATATCTTCACCCTTGGTTTTAGTTTGTTGGCGAGCACGTGAGCCACCAAAGCCACCGAAAATGTCGCCGAAAATATCTTCAAAGCCACCAAATCCGCTAAAGCCTGCACCGTTACCGCCAAAGCCACCCATATTGCCGTTTGGATCGCCAAAAGTATCGTAATTTTTTCTTTTCTTTTCGTCAGATAAAACTTCGTTTGCTTCGTTAATTTCTTTAAATCTTTCCGCCGCCGCAGCGTCTCCCGGATGCAAGTCAGGGTGATATTTTTTAACGAGAGTTCTATATGCCTTTTTTATATCGTCTTGTGAAGCGTTTTTATCTACGCCTAAAATCTTATAATAATCCTTTGCCATATTATACCTTTAATCTTCTTGCCCAACAAGTTCTTTTTCTTTCTCTTCTTGTTTAATTTTTTCTAACGTTTTTCTAGCCTTTTTGCCTGCAATTTCGTATCTTACTATCGCTATCGTAATAGAAATAGTCCCAAACACGTCGTTTATTAACGCCATAGGATAGAAATTTACTACGCCGTTAGCCACCCAGAATAAAAACAATGCTAGAGTTAAAAATCTATATACTCTTTCACTCATCACGTAATATGCAACCGTTCCTATCATGCCTGCAATGACCGATAGCAAAGAAACGGGGCCTTTCCACGTAAATACGCAAATTGACGCTTGGGCAACCAAAAAAACGATAAGCCACGCTATATTATTTGCCCACTTATGCTTGCCACGTTGCATAAAAATTAACGCTTGAACAATACCTATTAAGCTTATTATTGAACTTGTAAAATCGCCGTTTAATAGAAAATATACCGTCCAACAACAAGAACAGCACATAGCGAAAACTATTATTCTGCTACGTTTTTTGCTTTGTGTTTCAATGATTTTTATAATCATTGCTATTACGCCGAAAGCGTTCACAAATATTAAATAACCTATTCTTCCAAAAGAATTATTC
>JAZSJY010000036.1:0-3472 GCA_045534565.1 Christensenellaceae bacterium
TTTTAATTTTATTTTTTCAATACTTTTTTCACTTTTTGCTTTATAAAAAAGTGCCTTTTTTTTGCACAAAAGTATCTTTTTGATACTACCGTCAAATTGATGTAATTTCATTGTTAATTTTACGATACTAATAATCAAAAAAACGATATATTGATAAACCACAAACCATGTATAAAAACAAAAAGGACTACCCGTTTGGTAGCCCTTTTCGTTTTGGTGGAGACGCGGAGATTTGGCGTTTTGCACGCCGCCCCGATAAACAGTCTCCCAGACTGTTTAGTCCGCCTATTTACTTTAGTTCTTTCTTTATTTACAAAGCGGACAAATCGGCAAACGCCGATTTCCTCCCCCAGCAAATCTCCACGTAATAACTATTATATACTAAAACAAAAAGGACTACCCGTTTGGTAGCCCTTTTCGTTTTGGTGGAGACGCGGAGATTTGCACTCCGGTCTTGAACGCTTAAATAAAACCTTCTACATACTTATCCGACGATTAAATTTAAATAACGCTACGGTCATCGGCGACCTTTAACGTTACCGAGTTTGCTTTAATTCCGTTACCTTACCACAAACCGAATAAGATAACCGTTCCCCGTCTAACTGACGCCCTTTCTTTTTTCAACGGGCGAAAAAAAGAAGGACGTTCGCAATTACGCTGCGAATGCTAATTCGTTATTGTTAGCATTTAAATTTAATTTCCGTTTTTACGAAGCCGAGCCTTCGGTATGCTTACGTCGTATCGCAGACGCCCAATCGAATCTAAAAACGCCCCCACGTCAGAGCAAACTTCACTTACCAAAACTTTGCTGAACGCAAAGTTTAACGTCGTTTCGTTGCTCTTCCTTTCCGTTAAAAGTTCTGCGATACTTTTAACGGGGTTTATTTTTTTCATGCTAATTGTTTACTCTTTTTTATATTTGCTTTGTTTTTAAAAACTTTTTTTTCTTTTGCAAACTTCACTTACCAAAACTTTGCATTCGTTTTATTGCTCTTTCTAAACTAAATTTCGTCTATTTCGTACGGTGTTAACTGATATACGTAGTGGTTAAGCCAGTTCATATATATCAAGTTTGCCGTTGAAACCCAATTCATTTTTATTTCGCCTTTATCGCCGTTTACGTAATAATTTTCAGGTGGAGTAATTTTTAACCCCTTTTCTAAATCACGCTTATATTCTTTTTCAAGCGTATCTCTATCGTATTCTGCGTGCCCCGTAATAAAAATAAATTTATTGTCTTTTGAACGCATTATGCTTGCGCCCGCTTGTTTTGAAGATGCTAAAAGAACCAAGTCTTTGCAGTTTTTTATATCTTCTTCGTAAACGGTCGTATGACGTGAGTGTGGCATAAAAAATCTATCGTCAGTACCTTTGAGCAACCTATCGTATTTCACTAATTTTTTATGTTTATACACGCCGAAAAGTTTTTGGGGTAACGGATGTTTTTCTATACCGTAATAATAGTGCAAGCCCGCTTGCGCACCCCAACATATAAACAACGTGCTCGTTACGCTTTTTCTTGCAAACTCAAAAATTTCTTTCAGTTCATCCCAGTACTTTACTTCAGAAAATTCTATTTCTTCAACGGGTGCGCCCGTTATTATCATACCGTCAAACTTCTTGTTTTTTATTTCCGAAAAAGATTTATAAAATCTTTCAAGGTGTTCTAAGGGGGTGTTTTTACCCACGTACGTTTCCGTGCTTACAAGCGTTACGTTTACTTGCAAAGGCGAATTTGAAAGTAAGCGCATTAGTTGCGTTTCGGTCACTATTTTAGTAGGCATTAAATTGACGATAGCAATTTCAAGCGGTCTTATATCTTGACTTTCCGCGCGTTTTTCGTTCATCACGAATATATTTTCTGCCTGCAACGTTTTAGTTGCAGGTATGTCTTTTGGTACGATTATAGGCATTTGTTTGCCCCCTTTTGTTTGTTAAATTTTATCTAATGCTTGCGCTATATCTTCTATTAAGTCTTCTGCGTTTTCTATACCGCAAGAATATCTAATAAGCGTTGGTGGAATACCTGCGGCTTCTAACTGCTCGTCGGTCATTTGACGGTGAGTTGCGTTTGCAGGGTGTAAGCAACAAGTTCTTGCGTCTGCTACGTGCGTTTCAATAGCGGCTACTTTTAAGTTCTTCATAAACTTTTCTGCAGTTTTTCTATCGCCTTTAACGGCAAAACTCAATACGCCACAAGAACCGTTTGGTAGATATTTTTGACCTAATTCGTAATACTTATCCCCTTCTAAACCGCAGTATCTTACCCAGTCAATTTTTTCGTGATTGTTCAAAAATTCTGCAACTTTTTGACCGTTTTCACAATGGCGTTTCATTCTTACGTGTAAACTTTCTAACCCTAAATTAATATAGAAAGCGTGTTGGGGTGATTGAATTGACCCAAAGTCACGCATAAGTTGTGCAGTTGCCTTGGTTATAAACGCACCTTCTTTACCAAACTTTTCAGCATAAACTATACCGTGATAAGAATCGTCCGGCGTGCAAAGACCTGGGAATTTATCTGCGTGAGCAAGCCAGTCAAATTTGCCTGCGTCTATAATTGCACCGCCAACCGATACGCCGTGACCGTCTATGTATTTAGTGGTTGAGTGGGTTACGATATCTGCCCCCCATTCAATAGGTCTGCAATTTACGGGCGTTGCAAAAGTATTATCTATAATTAACGGAACGCCGTTTTTATGCGCAACCTTTGCAAATAATTCAATATCAAGAACAGAACAAGCAGGGTTTGCAATAGTTTCGCCGAATACCGCTTTGGTGTTGGGGCGGAAGGCCTTTTGAATTTCTTCTTCAGTTGAATCGGGAGAAATAAAGGTAAAGTCAATACCCATTTTCTTCATAGTAACGGCAAAGAGATTAAACGTTCCACCGTAGATTGCAGAACTTGAAATAACGTGGTCACCACAGTTAGCAACGTTAAACACTGAATAGAAGTTTGCTGCCTGCCCTGAAGAAGTGAGCATACCTGCCACGCCACCTTCAAGTTGGGCGAGTTTAGTTGCAACTAAATCGTTAGTTGGGTTTTGAAGTCTAGTGTAAAAATATCCGCTGGCTTCTAAATCGAACAATTTACCCATATCTTCGCTAGTATCGTACTTAAACGTGGTGCTTTGATAAATAGGTATTTGTCTTGGTTCGCCGTTCTTAGGGGTATAACCACCTTGAACGCATATCGTTTCAATTCTCTTTTTTGCCATAATATTTTTCTCCTTAAAGAGTTAATTTATCTATAGTTTTTTATTTCGCGTTCTTTTTCACGTTTCATATCTTTTTCCATGATAGAACGCTTTTTATCGTAGGTGTGTTTACCTTGACAAAGTCCTAATTCCACCTTAACGAGTGATTGTTTAAAGTAAATTTTTAATGGAACTAACGTCAATCCCTTTTGATTCACTTTAGAAAAAATTCTTATTATTTCACATTTATGTAAAAGCAACTTTCTATCTCTAAA
>JAZSJY010000069.1:0-2804 GCA_045534565.1 Christensenellaceae bacterium
TGGCGTGAAGTTTTTAGATAGGGAATATCCGCCCACGTTGACAACACCCGATCCCATAGATTTATATAGAATTTTAGGCGAAATGGTAGACTGTGGCGTAGAGTACGCCGTCATGGAAGTATCTGCGCACGCAATATATTTAGACAAGGTAAAAGGGCTTAATTTTTATGCAGGGGTATTTACTAATTTTTCGCAAGATCACCTTGATTTTTTTGGCGATATGAAAACGTACAAGCAAGCCAAATTAAAATTTTTTAGGGAAAATCAAATGAAATACGCCGTTATAAATAGCGACGATCAAGTGGGGCGAGAAATAAATACTTTTTTACCCAAGGCAATAACTTACGGTGTGGAAAACCCTGCAGACGTGTTTGCGCTTGAAATAAAATGTAATAACGATAATTGCACTTTCGTAATAAACTTGTTTGATTGTATTTATAGGGTAAAAATAAATTTGGTTGGACAATTCAACGTTTTAAACGCGTTAGCAGTAAGTTCCGTAACGGCGCTTGCAGGTGTTGATACAGACGCCGTAATTGACGGGCTAAATGCGTTTAACGGAGTGGAAGGTCGCCTTGAAAAGATAGTTGATAAAGATATTACTATATATGTTGATTACGCGCATACCCCAGACGGTTTAGAAAAGGTTTTATCAACCTTAAAACCGTTAGCGAAAGGCAAACTAATTTGCGTTTTCGGTTGCGGTGGAAATAGGGATAGTGATAAGCGTAGAAAAATGGGCGCAATAAGTGGTAAAATAGCCGATTTTACAGTAGTAACTACTGATAATCCAAGGTATGAAGAACCTATGGATATAATTAGTGAAATAGAAAAAGGCGTGTTAAAAAATACGAAGAATTACGTTCTAATAGAAAAGAGAAAGGACGCCATAGAATACGCAATAAATTACGCAAAAGGTGGTGACGTGATTTTGATTGCAGGAAAGGGCGGTGAAAAATATCAAGAAGTTTTGGGTATAAAACACCTATATAATGATAAAGATACGGTAGAAGAGTTATTACGGGGAAAGGGAAATTGAAAAGCATAATATTCGCAATAATTTTATCTGCTCTACTCTCTATCGTTTTAGGGATAATTACAATACCGCTTTTACGTAAATTGAAAGCAGGTCAAACGGTTCTAAAATACGTTGAAACACACAAAGAAAAAAACGGAACGCCAACTATGGGCGGGCTGTTTTTTATTTTGTCGGCGGTCGTAATTTTTATTGTTTTTAAAGGTTTTAAGGGGCGAATTGCAACCGTTTCGTTAACGATAGGCATATCGTTTATGTTAGTTGGGTTTATAGACGATTTTATTAAGATAAAATATAGGCGCAACGAAGGGCTTAAAGCCTATCAAAAAATAATTTTCCAGCTTTCAATATCAATAGTTGCAGGGGTGTTTTGTTATCTTAACGGAATTACCTACTTTCATATTCCTTTCACAAAGGTCGGCTATGATTTTGGCTGGGGTACGATAATAATCGTAGCAGTTATATTTATTGCAATTACTAATAGTGTAAATTTAACGGACGGGCTTGACGGTTTAGCAGGCAGAACTAGCGTGGTTTATTTGATTGCAATCAGCGTTTTGATAAGCGTTCAACGTGTAAATTTAACCAACGTGTATTTTATACCTGAAGAATACGATAAGTTGATAATACTTTCCGCGTGTTTGATAGGCGCAACGTTAGGTTTTTTAATTTTTAACGTGCCGAAAGCCAAAGTTTTTATGGGTGATACGGGGTCGCTATCCTTGGGTGGATTTATAGGCGCTATAAGTATATTTTCATCAAACAGTCTTTTTATTCCGCTTATAGGCATAATGTTCGTAACTTCAAGCATATCGGTAATTATACAGGTAATTCATTTTAAGCGAACTAAAAAACGAGTGTTCTTAATGGCGCCATTGCACCATCATTTTCAACTGAAAGGTTATACGGAAACGCAAATTTCTTTTTGTTATTCACTTATAACTGCGTTTTTTGGCTTAATTTGTTTGCTTGCGTATATATAAGGGGGCTTAAATGTACTTAAAAACGCAAAAATTTTTAGTTATGGGCGTATCAAAAAGTGGATATGCAGTAACCGAACATCTAGTAAAAAACGGTGCTGATTGCGCCGTTTATGAAGATTTTTTAAACGAAAAGACGGAAAAATTGTTAAAGCAACTTCTTTCAATGGGCGTAAAGAAGTTAGAAAGAGAACAAGCGCTAAACGATTTGATTGATTACGACGTTTTAGTGTTAAGCCCAGGCGTTCCTATAAATCACGAAATATCCGTTAAAGCTAAAAGATTAGGTAAAAGAATAATAGGTGAAATGGAATACGGCTACTTGCAGTTTTTGCCAACGGTAATAGCAATAACGGGCACGAACGGTAAAACGACGACTTCAACGCTAATATACGACGTGTTGAAAGAAAGTGATATAAATGCGTTTTTAGTAGGTAACGTGGGCGTTCCTATAACTTCAAAGTTAGGTGAAGTTGATAAAGACAGCGTTTGCGTTACGGAAATTTCAAGTTTTCAACTTGAAACGGCAGGTAGTTTTTGTCCGCATATTTCGTGCATAACGAATATTTCGCCCGACCATCTTGAACGGCATTACACTATGGAAAATTACGTTTACTTAAAAAAACGGGTGTTTAAGAATCAACGTGAAAGCGAATACACCGTACTTAATTACGACGATAAAATTGTTAGAAGTTTTGCAGAAGAAGTTCGGGCAAAAATCGTTTGGGTATCTATTGAAGAAAAGGTTGACGGCGCATATTTGTTTGAAGACGCGTTATACTTTAAGG
>JAZSJY010000048.1:0-6090 GCA_045534565.1 Christensenellaceae bacterium
ATTGATTGTGATATAGTCGTTCGTGTAAAAGACTTGCTATCGTTAGTTATGTAATCAATAAAATCTTTATATAGGTACGCGTCGCCACCACCGTGACCGTCGCTTAACCTACCGCCAAGTTTGTTATACTTGGTGTTAACGTCTATTTCTTCGGTCTTTTCACCAAATTTCGTAAGGTAAATTTTACCCGTAGATACGTCACCGCGAATATCGCCTTTGGTACCGTGTACGCTTATTGACCTATCACAACGCCCTGAAAAAGCAGTCATAGTAAGTTGCGCAGTAGAGCCGTCGTTAAAGTTCATATTTACCACTTGATTGTCAATAGCGTCGCTACCGGTGTGGAATATACACTTACTTATCACGTCTTTCTTTTGCTTTATAACTTCAACTACGTCGCTCTCTCTATATTTTGCAGTTCCACCGATAACGCCTTCTTTCATCTTTTTAGGATAAAGTTCAAAAGCGTTATACAAACATTTTTTTCTTACTTCTTCACTACAATCCACGCAATATTCCGCGCTACCTGCGGGTGCGTTATCTTTATTAAAATAGAAGTTTTTACCAAACGAACTAACTGATACGCATTTTTTATCCATAAGCCATAAAAGCATATCTAAGTCATGACAACATTTTGCAACTATGGTAGGCGTGCTTTCACTCATATTGCGCCACGGCCCTCTTGCATAACTTAACGCAAAATGCCAAAATGCAATATTTTCCGTTTGGCTTATAGTCGCTACGTTACCAATTTCACCGTCTTTTATTAGTTTTTTTATACAACCGTAAAACGGCGCGTATCTAAGCACGTGCGTCAACATTACCTTGCGCCCCAGTTGTAGCGCTTTATCCCTTATTTGTATACACTCTTCTATCGTTGCCGCCGCAGGTTTTTCTAAACACACGTCGTACCCTAACTCTAACGCCTTTATGGTCATATCGTAGTGTTGTTTATCTTGCGTGCAAATAAACACCGCGTCACAAATTTTTCCTTGCGCAAAAAACTCTTCTGCACTGTGATAGCATATCTTTTCAGATAAATTGAATTTGGTGCGCGCCGCTTCAAGATTAGTTTCTTCCACTTCTGCTATCGCAACCAATTCTGCATCATTAAATTTTTGAATTAAACTTGCAAATAATTGACCGCGACTGCCAAACCCAACGATTGCTAATTTTTTCATACTTCTCTTATTGCCTCTCCATGCTATTTAATAACGTATCGTTTATTCTTATCCAAACGTATCTAGAAAGACCACAATCTTCCTGCATAGGAAACTTGCTTGCTATTTTATACGCCGTTTTTTCATCAAACGGCCTATTTACGCCACCGCCGTTAATCATATCTGGATTATAAATAGCAAAACTCTTTCCTTCTCTATTTATTTTTGATAAATTTGTTATAAATCCGTTAAGCGATTTTTTATAATTCTCTTTTTTGCCAGTAAGCGAATAGTATAAGTAATCGGTTTCTGCACGCCAAATTGTCCATGCATGCCCAGAACAAATAGCAGGCCCGTCTTTATCCCCTTCCCAAATCGTTTCCCACCAACGTAGTGAAGAGTTTTTCATTTGACAAATAGGTGTTTTTATTACCCAATTGTCATGCAAATCCATTATTCTTTTTGCTCTTCTTATATATTTACCTACTTTTTTAACGTTTGCGCAGTAATACAATAACGCCAACGCTGAACAAGAGATTGACCCGTCTTCAAAAGTTTTTCCTTTCCCTGAATTTCTTCCTTCCGTGGGGAAATTTATATTTCTTTCATAAATATACTCTGCCAAGCGTCTTGCACTCTCGTAATACTTTTGCGCCCGTAAACAATCTTTATCTTTCAAAAAATTCGCCATATCTACTATGGGAATCATAGCACAACAAACGCTAGAATAATCTTTCTGTTTACCACCGTGATCGGTAAACAAACCACCGTTTGCGCCTTGATAATTATCTATCAAACAGTCGGTAGTATTTACGGCGTATTCATAAAACTTTTGCTCGCCAAAATACTTAAACGCATCTAATAAAAGGGTAATACCAAAAAACTGCTCTTGTATTCTTGCCGATTTATAAACGTTATAGGCAGAAAACCCGTTTTGTGATTTGTTAAATATAGTTCTGCGCGCTACTGCTTTCGTTTGATCTGTTTCCGTAACGGTGTTTAGCAATTTATTTAGCCTGCTTTCGTATTCTAAAACTTCATCTTCGGTCAAACGTTTTTTATACTTTAATAAAAATCTTAAAGTTGCCGCCGCCCAGCATTGATGTTCACATAAATTGCCGTCCGTAGTCCTTTCTATTACGTCTAAATCAACGGTATCCATTGATTTTTTGTATAAATCAATAATATCTTTATACGCATAAACCGTTACGCTTGCGCCCTTAACGCCGTTATCTATCGGCACGATTTTAGTTTCGCCTTCGCTTTCAAGCGTTATTTGGTTTGAATAAGGTATAATTTTTTCACCCGTGCAGTTTTTAATAAGCAACTTATCGGCTTTTCCGTACAAACGCAAATTGATTTTTTGCCCTACTCTTCCGCCACTTACTTCGTAATCTAAAAAGGGCTTGTTATACAGTTTAGATAATTTAGTTAAACACTTATCAAAACTGCCTACCTTAAACACCGCTATAACTAGTTGATTTTTTATTTGGGGTTGCCCGTATTTTTGGTCAAAATTAGCAAGTATTTTAAGATTGTCAAACTTATTTGCTCCGTCTTCGGAATAATCCATTTTCCAACCGTTTATTCCTTGCAATACTGCAACGCATACGTTTTTACCTTTAGGACTAGTTAAATACGCCCAAAGAAAATCTTTTTCTTCCGATAAGTAAGGCGAATTGAATAGCAACTGTTTATTCCATTTGCCACAATTTTCCTTTCCTAAAAACTTAAACGGCAAATTTATCCCGAACTGCGATATTTTTTCACTATCCGTTGCTAAATATAATTTAATTACACCCTTCTCTTTTTTAATTTTTAAATTAGATAAAGTGCTTGGTGCGTAATATTTATACTTGTTTTTTTTAATAAATTGATCGCATCTATCTACGTACGGGGAATAGTCCCTTTTACCAAGTTTAAATATATCGTCTGATTTTAAGGTGTAACAAACACTTATATTACGTGAAAAAAATTTGTTAAACATCTAAACCCCTCAAAGACATAAAAACTCCCCACCATCTATACTATCAATTTGATTGTACATCTATTCGCCACCCGTCGTCGTCCCAAATAATAAGCACATAGTATGAAATATTTTTTACTGTTTAACATCGTTTTCTATTGAAAAATTTTTTGCTTTGTGTTATCATAATATTGAAAAAAAGCGAATTCGCTTTGATTTTAAGGGGCTTAAAGGGATATGAAAACAAGTTCTTATTTTGAATCGTTTCGTAAAAAAGCAGACGAGTATTTAACTACTATCCAAAACGCAACGCACTATCCGTTGCATTTTCATTCGGTAATAGAAATCACGTATATTCAAAAAGGTTCGTGCCTTTCTACGATAAATAACGCAGACATAAAAGCGTCTACCGACGATATTATTTTTGCATCAAATTATTATCCGCATTCATATAGAACGACCAAAAACGCTAAAAGATTTATATTCTTTCCACAGATAAATATAAATTTTAATGAAAACGTGCTTCCAAACGAATTGACCTTCCCACCCGTTTTAACAGATAAAGAGTTTAACAAGACGCACATTTTACCCATCTTGAAAAAGATTTACCATACCGAACGCAATCAAAATGAAGTTATTTCCCCACCGGCGCAAAAACTTATATTAGACGGCTTAACGTCAATGTTTTGGGGGGAACTTTTAAATAATTACCAAGATAGATTAGTAAAAAGAGAACTTCAAATAGAACAGTTTGCAGATATTCTTATTTATATTGATAATAATTATACGGAAAAAATTACACTTGAAAATTTATCAGATAAATTCGGCTATAACAAATGTTATTTTTCAAAAATGTTTAACACTTATATGCACACGAATTTGAACAACTATATCAATAATATAAGAATAAAAGCGTTTATCACTAAATACTTAAAAAATCGCACGGAAAACATCACCCACCTTGCTTACGAAGTTGGTTTTGATTCTAAATCTACTTTTTATAGGGAATTTACTAGAATATACAACTGCACGCCAAAAGAATATTTTGCAAAAACGACTTTTTATTGATAACCTTAAAAATTTAAACAAAAAAAGAGCGAACGAACCGTTCACTCTTTTTACTTATTAAAAATATGGGGTTCAAGTCCCATCCACAAAACAAAAAAGACCTAACCTTTCGGTTGGTCTTTTTGTTTTGGTGTGAAGGATGGGACTTGCTCCGCAAGGCTTTGCCTTGCTATCACGCCGGGGTAGCAAAAGGTAGGTGTCTACCTTTTGTCTGCGATTATCGTGGTTACATCAAACTTTTAAATCGCAGATACCTACCCGTTCAAGTCCCATATTTTCTATTACGTAAAAAAAAGACAGGCACAAGCCTGTCTTTTTTCTTGGTGTGAAGGATGGGACTTGAACCCACACGGATAACCATACGCCCCTCAAACGTACGCGTCTGCCAATTCCGCCACCCTCACGCGTTAGCCTTTATATATTACTCAAAAATTTAGCGTTTGTCAAGAATTTTTCCGTATAATTTTTCATATTTTGCAAAAGTTTTTTTTATTTTTCTTAAATAGTTTTTACTTTCCCTATACGGCGCGTTATTTAACTTTATTCCGTCACTTGAATATTCTTCTTGCTGTAACCACTCTTTTACCTTGCCTTCCCCTGCGTTATACGCTACTATCGCAGTTTCTTGATCCTTAAACTTATCTATTAAATACCTTATATAATAACAACCGAAGTGAATATTCGTTTCTGCCGTATACAAATCGTATTCTTTTACGCCTATCCTTTCGGCTATATATTTTGCCGTTTGTTCTTTTATTTGCATTAATCCTATTGCGCCTTTATTGCTTTTTGCGTTTACCCTAAAGTCGCTTTCAGTTTTTATTACTGAAAATACCAACGCAGGCTCTAAATTAAAGACTTCTGCATAGCGCAAAACTTGTTCTTTATATCCTAGCGGAT
This sequence comes from Christensenellaceae bacterium, assembly GCA_045534565.1. GTDB lineage: Bacteria > Bacillota > Clostridia > Christensenellales > Borkfalkiaceae > UBA1259. Next base: position 5,095 of record JAZSJY010000048.1, read on the forward strand.
AGCGCTTTTTAACCACGTAAAAACTCACGGCAAAAACCGAAAGCAACAATAACGTTACGGCAATAAAAACGCCAAGCACCCTATACGTTAATAATAAAACGTTTACCCTTTTTTTCATAAAAAAACCGCGCACACAATTAGTATACGCGGTTTTATTTGTTTTTAGTATTTTATTCTGCTAAATAATCTGCTTGTGTTTCTTCGCCGTTCCAAGCCTTTACTTCTTCGTAAAGTTGAACAACTTCTTTATCGGGTTTTTTAGTTACAAGCGATACGATAACGCCCGTCAAAATACCGATAACGAAACCAGGAACTAATTCGTAAAGCCCCGTGTTGAAGATTACGCTGTTAAATCCATAATATTCAAGGTTAAACAATATCATCCATAAAACTGAACCAACGAAACCTGCAATTATTCCTGCAACTGCGCCTTTATAGTTAAAGCGTTTCCAGAAAAGACTTAAAATAATAACAGGTCCAAACGCTGCGCCAAAGATTGACCATGCAGCTGAAACTAATCCCATAATATCAGTAAGGTTTTTATAGTGAACTAAAAGTGCAATACCAAAAGCAATAAGCGTTATACCGATAACTGCAAATCTACCAACGTTTAACACGCGTTTATCGGTTGCCTTTTTATCAATAACCGTTTTGTAAATATCTGATGCGAACGCTGATGAAGATGCAAGAAGTTGTGAGTCTGCCGTGCTCATTGCCGCAGCGAGAATTGCCGCAATCAAAATACCACCGATAAGTGCAAGTGCGCCGTTAGAGAACATTTGTCTTACAACTTTTGCAAAAACTAACGATTTATTTGATGCATCAAGCGATTCAGCAAGATACGTTCTTGCAACTATCGCTAAAATAGTGGTCATCGCAAGAATAAGGAAAGTCCAACTTGAACCGATAATTTGTGATTTTTTCATTTCCCTATTAGACTTAATAGCCATATAGCGAACAATGATGTGTGGCATACCAAAGTAACCTAAGCCCCAA
>JAZSJY010000021.1:0-7199 GCA_045534565.1 Christensenellaceae bacterium
ATGGTCATCACGGCTAAAACGACCCTTTACGAAAAGGAACTTTACGCTAAATATGAAAACGGTTACATTTACCTTTCATACGTTGGCTTAAACCTTTACGTTAACCTTGAAGATATCAAGACGGCAGTAGAAAAACTTGAACCTATCGTTGGTGAAGTTGATACTCAAATGCCCGAACTTGATATCCAAAGTATTATTGACGGTATTAAAGTTGTTGACGGTGAAATCTTAACAATTTCAGCAAACTTATTTGGCGTTGATTTAGCAGTTAAACTCAACACAGCCAACGAAGAATTAACCGTTAATAGCGTTGGCGCAAAAGTTGAAGATATTGAAATTACTGCTACCCCGTCTAATAAAACTACTTACCATATGTCAACCGATACTTACTACAACGTAGTTTCATTGCTTGACACTATAGACGAAAACAATGAAATTAACGCGTCTATTGCAATCGGCGACATAATGGTTGACGTATGCTTTAACGTTAAAGATTTATCAGTTATTGCTAGAACGCAAATCTTCGGTCAAGAACTTTACGTTAAATACGTTGACGAAGTAATTTACCTTTCAATATTAGGTTTCAACGGATACGTTAACGTAAACGATATTGAAAAGATTACCGAAAAACTTCAACCTATATTAGGTGGCGACCTTGATTTAAGCGATATGGCTGAAATTGATATTGCTGAAATTATTGATAGTATTCAAGTAACGGATACTAATAAATTGAGTATTTCTGCTAAACTCTTCGGTCTTGATTTAGGTGTTGCGTTTAATAAAAATGAATTAGACCTTGCTTTTGATAGCCTTGCCCTATCAAACGAACAGTTTGACTTAACGGCTGTGCTTTCAACCAAAGCAAATTACCTAATGTCAACGGACAAATACTACAATATAGTTTCGCTACTTGATCTTATTGACGTAAACGGAAGAATTTCATTAGACCTTGCTATTAAAGATATTGAAATTAAAGCGACGCTTGATTTAACCGATATGACCATAAAGGCAGAACTTGAAGACTTGAAAGTTCTTGCTGACCTTAACACGGGCGATATTTACGCACGTTACCCTGGTGTTATGGCAACCGTTAACATAGGCGATATTGACGATATTTTAACCACTCTTAAACCGCTTATTGATAAGTTTGCCGGCGAAGGAGCGGTTCCTGAAATCAACCTTGACGGTGGTGTGCAACTTGACGTAGAACAATTACTTTCTACCGTTAACGTTGTTGAAACTGAAAGCACTTTAAGCATTTCGCTTGAAATTGAAGGCGTATTAATTGCCCTTAACTTTGATTGCGATAATACCGACCTTACGTTAAACAACGTGGCAATAACCGTTGAAGGTTTTGAAATAACTGCTACCCCCGACCCCGTTGCCCTTAACTTTGCTTTTGACTTAAATCTTGATTATATTGACCTTAAAGCATTAGTTGACGACTTTGGCAATACGTTGGTTGAAGTTCTTACTTCTAACGAACTTTACGTTTCGGCTTCTGCATCAATTGACCTTGGTAACGGCACCGTTTATAACGTAAAAGAAATTACAATTCAAATTGACAACCTTGATACTGCGCCAAGGGGCAACGCAACGTTTACCCTTGAAATAATTGAAAACGGCACAGTTACGTCAACACACACTATTAGGCTTGTTTACCTTGACCCGTCGTTAGTTGCCGTTAATACGCCTAACGTTTACTTTACTTATGATAACAAGGCTGATACAAAAGTATTTGAAGGTACGTTTAATACTGAAAAGGCAAGCACGACGCTTGACATATTAAAGCAAATTTACACTAACTTGCCTATACTTCAACGTGCGTTAGAACCATTTATTGTTCCTGATGAAAACGGCGCACCTACGATGCCTGAATCAACTATTAACCTTGCAGTATTGTTCAACTCAATCACTTACGTTGCTAACGTTGTTTCTATTGATTTACGTGGCAGTGAATTGCTTGAAAACATGCCGTCTTCAATCAAAGCAACCTTAAACAATATTGACGACACCTTGTCGTTGAATATCCCTGCCCTTTCACTTGACGCCCTTACGATAACCTTTAACGCAGGTATTAAAGCGGCAGACGAAGGCTCTATCACAGACGAAACGTTCGCTTATACGCCAAGCAACCCAAATGACTTCTCTTCAATTAACGAATTGCTTGAAACGTTTAAGAACACTAGCCAACATAGGTCGTTCCATATTACTGGTAAAGTTAACATGAACGCAATAGGTCTTATAGAAGTTAAAGACAAAATTTTCCTTGACGCTAAACTTGATATGGATGCTAACGATAATGTTTACGCCGTAGTATCGCTTACTCGTGAATATTATGAACTTAACTTACTCATAACAAAAGTTTTAGCTTGGAACGATTACGGTGGAACTGCAACTATTTATTTTGATCCACTTGAAAATATGTTGTATATTATAGATAAGACTAACGTTTCCCGCAAAAACGTAGGCTCTTGGTTGCGTCCTTCATACGAATACACGTCAACGACTTACTACTATAAATATACTATAGATGAATTTATGGCAGATGCAATGAATATTATATTTAACGTTCTACACTTGAACGATTCAATAAAAGATTTAATCTTAAATGCTGAACCTAAAACAAGCGAAGTATCACCTACTATTGAAAATACCTTCCTTGGTTATTCATATGACTCAACAAAAGATATTTTCAAGATTAACTTAGATTTAGAACCATTACTAGTAGACATTGAAGATGCTTATGTTGAAATAGGACACGACGAAGATATGTACGTAAATTCGCTATACGCTACGGTAAAAATGGTTTCTGTTATTGAATTAAGTCTTAATGCTTCAATAGAAAAACCTTATAATCAATATCAAGGTGTTAAGGAAGCACTTATAACCCAAAAGAATAGTGGCAACTACAATTAAACCTATAAAGGCAGTGAAAATTCACTGCCTTTACTTTTTGTTTGTTTATTTACTTGTATTTTAAGTAAAAAAGTGGTAATATATTTAAGCAACTGAAATATTACATTAAAAGTTAAATGGATATATCTGTGCTTAAGCTTGATTGCGTTCGCTTCGCTCGGCTAAACAGCCCACGGGCTTGTCATATCCATTAGCTTATTTCAACTTAATATGCCTCTATAGTTAAATGGATATAACAAGCCCCTCCTAAGGGCTAGTTATAGGTTCGATTCCTGTTAGGGGCGCCATAACACGACCGAATTACTCGGTCGTGTTTATTAATTATACAAGGAATCGAACCGAGGTTCGCTCGCTTGCAGCGGACGGCTATCCCCTCGCAAACTTTCGTTTGCCTTCCCCTTTTTAAGGGGCTGAACCCTGTTAGGGGCGCCAAAAACAGTCTTTATCAAAAAGGCTGTTTTTTATTTATATTTTGCTTGACTTAATCTACTTAAAGTTCTATACTTTTTATAGATTTAACGGGGTTGTTTTTTATGGCAAGTTACAGTGAAAAATCAAGAATAAAAAGCTCTAAATTTCTTATTTGGGCAGGCTTTTTCGTATACGTTATGATGATGGGCAGTAAAAACGTATTTACTGCGGAAATTGAAGCCATTATGTCTGCGTTTAGTTCTACTAAAGCCGTAGCTAGCCTTGCAATGACCTATTATTTTATTACTTACGCTATCGCCCAAGTAATATTATCTATACTTTATTCAAGATTAAACTTAAAGCTCTATCTATCAATTACTTTAGGGCTTTCAGGTATTTTAACCGTAATTCTCGGCGTAATGCCAAACATCAATTCAATTTACGTTATATGCGCTATAAACGGCATACTACAAGCAGGTTGTTACGGTGGCGTTATGGCATGTATTAGCAAATACTCACCACTCTCTCTTTTACCTTACGCTAACAGGGTTATGTGCGCTGGCTCTGCTGTTTACGGTGTTATTGCTTACGGTGTGCCAGCGTTGTTCGTTAGCTCGGGCAAGTGGAATTATCCTTTCTTTATTTTAGGCGCTATTTTCATAATTTCTGCAATACTTTTCTTTATTGCTATGCAAAATATGAAAAAGTATCCACCTGCTATTTTGGTTGAAAAAGGTAAAATTCAAACTACTGATAAAAAAGAAAAGCCACTTTTCAATTTATCAAGCAAAAAAAAGAAATTTACCTTTCTTGCCGTTATGTTGTTTTTATCTTTAATTGCTAACTTGATGTATTACCTTATTATGCAATGGATACCAAGTATGTTAAACGAAGAATTTAATATGCCTTTATCTTATTCGTTGCTTATAACTCTTTGCGTACCCATAGTTACTTTCATTTGTAACTTGTTTGCAATAAATATTTGCAACAAAAACTCTAACCCGTTTACTATAGGTTCAATACTAATCGGTAGCTCATTAGCTTTCCTTGCGCCTATGCTTTTCGTTCACGACTTTAACATAATTCTATCTATCGTTTGCTTAATTTTATACATTACCCTATCTTCTGCAGGTAGGCTTGTTTACACTAGTATTTTAGCACTTAATATGCGAACGCAAATGAATACGGGCGCTTATCTTTCGGCAATAAACTCAATTGCATCGGTAATAGCAGGCGTTGCACCACCTATTGCAGGAACTATTATTGATTCCATTGGATATAGAAGCCTTTTCGTTATTCTTTTTGCAGTAGGCGTTCTCTGTTTGTTAATTTATCTTGCAATTATGATAGTTGTTAATAAAAACGCAAAAAAAGTTTTAGATAAATAAAAATAAGCCCAACGATCGTGTTGGGCTTATTTTTTTGTATAAAATTTGATAAATGCGGATATAATCTTTGTAACGGTAAAGTAAAAAAATACATAAACTACTAATGGGATTTACTTTACTTACGGAGAAAATATGATTAAACGCGGTGAACTTTATTATGCAGATTTAAGCCCCGTAGTCGGTAGCGAACAAGGTGGCGTAAGACCTATTCTTATCGTTCAAAACGATACGGGCAACAAGTATAGTCCCACTATTATTGCCGCAGCCGTAACAAGCAAAATCAATAAGGCAAAATTACCCACGCATATTGAACTACACGCGTCTGAATTTGGGCTTACAAAGGACTCTGTAATTCTTCTTGAACAAATACGCACGCTTGATAAAAAACGGCTTAAAGAGCGAATTGGCGTTCTTTCACCCGTAACTATGGAAAAGGTTAATTCCGCACTTTTGATTAGTTTGGGGTTTAATGAAACTTCTGCAAGATTATCATAAAAGGCTTTCGTTACCGAAAGCCTTTTACTTTATACGTTAAATACTATTTGTTCTTGGGGTTTACGCTTTTTTTCACGCACGGGAATATCCGTATACCCCAAAGCGATAACTACGTTGCTTATTTCCGTTTCGGGATACCCTACGGCTTCCCTTAACGCCTTTTGGTTTATCCAACCCAAAATGCAACTTGCAACGCCCCTACTTTGCGCAGTCAAAGTAATATAAGCAGTAAGTTCACCTATATCGTACTTAACAAAGTGGTTTTTACTAAACCTCTCGGTAACGTGCTCTTTTAAGGTCGCGTCAACTTCAGTAATAACAACGAAAGCCTTTGCCTTGTCTGTAAACTTATTCATACCATTATCTTGCACGGCTTTTTTAACGCCTTGCATTGCCTTTTCATCAGTTACTATAAAGACCTTCCAAGGCTGACTATTGCACGCTGAAGGCGCGTTAAGCGCAAGGCTAACTATACTTTCAACTTCTTGCTTATCAAGTGGTTTATCGTTAAAATCACGGCAAGATTGCCTTGATAAAACTAATTCCTTAAATTGATTATACATAAAAAGTTCTCCTTTTTGCCCTTTTTTATCAGTATACTAAAAAAAAGAAAAAATTGCAAGTCTACGCTTTAATTTCAAGCGCTTTTTCTTTGCGATAGCGTTCTATCGCCTGCAAATACTTTTCCGAAAGTGTTAGCGTATAGCGTTGTTTTTCTTCGTAAGTTAACGTCGCAAAATATTCGGCGTCGGTAAGTCTGCCTATGGCGTTTGGAACTTCCCCTTCGGTATCAATAAGTTTTTTGACTTTTTGGTAAAATTCTTCCTTCTCATCACTCATTGAACGGATGTTTTCGGTAATTCTGCTGTTATAGTATTCCTTAACCATATTTTTAGAAATGCCTGCTTGCTCTGCTTTTAACATTTCAGTATCAAGCTTATTTTTGTAATTTTGCCAAAACCCTTGTTTTAAACGCTTTTTTGCGTCTTTGCAGTATTGTTTTAATGTTTTTTGTTCACTTGACATAAAAATTCCCCATAATTTGACAATTTACGCACATAAAAAATAAAGTCCACCAAAACTTTCTTTGGTAGACTTTTCTTTTCGTTAGCCTTTAATGCTACGTTTTCTAGCTGCTTCAGACTTTTTCTTTTTTCTTACGGAAGGCTTTTCGTAATGTTCTTTTTTACGTAAATCGCCGATAATACCGTCACGAGAACATTTTCTCTTAAAACGTCTTAATGCGCTATCAATATTTTCGTTTTCGCCAACTCTTACTGTAGACATTCTTCTTCAACCCTCCTTTGCCCTTTGGCAGTTCGTTACGTTGCTAAAATAGTATACCAACGCTAACAAATTTTGTCAATTGTTTTGCAACTAATTTTTAAATTTAGATTTTATACCAGTAGTAAGGTGCATAAGTTTGTGACTTAAACTCATTTGCATTTATTGATGCGTCGGTTACGTTTACTTGCGCCCCGCCTGTTTTGTTTTGACAGTCAGTAGCACTTTGAGTCTTATACCAAGTTAAAGTGTCACTAAAAGTTAAACTTTCTAATGCATCACAATTAGCGAACGCAGCCTTGCCTATACTTTCTACATTAATACCTATTATTACACTTGTTAATTCGTTACAAACAACGAACGCACTATCTCCTATACTTATTACATTATTCGGTATTACTATACTTGTTAACGACCTACAATTATAGAACGCCTCATAACCTATACTTGTTACGCTATTTGGTATTTCTATACCTGTTAACCAAGTGCAATTATAGAACGCTTTGCAACCTATAAATCTGCAATTATTATCTATGTTTGCCGTCTTCATATTAACATCTTCTACTTTTGCAAGATATAGATATGGGTTATTGTTAACCATGCGTTCCAACGATACTATGTCTGAATTTGTAAATTCCATCAATTCCTCTGCCGAATATATATATCCCCTTTTTTGTGCCACTAAATAGTCATTTAATTTCT
>JAZSJY010000013.1:0-5782 GCA_045534565.1 Christensenellaceae bacterium
GCCACTAAACAACGTTGAACAAATAAATTACAGGCTTGACGGCGTTGATAGTTTATACAAAAACACCCTTATACGTCAAAGTTTAACAAACTTGCTTTCAGGTGTTCGTGACGTAGGACGAATTACGGGTAAAATTGCAAATGGAAATTTAACACCTAGAGATTGCGTTGCTTTAAAAAAATCGTTAGAAATCATACCGAATATTAAATTTCAGTTGCTTGGAATAGACGCAAAAATTATAGTAGACGTTAGTGAATCAATGGGCGATTTTGCTGATATGGTAAAATTGCTTAACGACGCTATTGATGACGAACCACCTGCAAACGTTAAAGACGGTGGTTACGTTAAAGCTGGGTTTAACGAAGAACTTGATGAGTTAAGAAAATTCGGAAAACACAGTAAGTCTGTAATAGCCGAAATTGAAAATAGGGAAAAAGAAAAGACGGGAATAAAGAATTTAAGAATCGGTTATAACCGTGTTTTTGGCTATTACATTGAAGTTACTAATTCGTTTAAGGATAGAGTGCCATACGAATATATTCGCCGTCAAACGCTTGCAAATGCAGAAAGATATATTACCGAAGAGTTAAAAGAGTTAGAAGTAAAGATACTTTCTAGTGAAGAAAAATCTTTACAACTTGAAACGGAAATATTTAATCAAGTAAAAACTTATCTTGGAAGCAATATGTTGCTTTTACAAAATACGGCGGAAGCTATTGCTGATTTAGACGTTTTGTTGTCTTTAGCTACCGTAGCGCGTGAAAATAATTATTTTAAGCCAGAAGTTATAGATGAAAACGGTAAATTAGATATCGTTGACGGTAGGCATCCCGTTGTTGAACGTCTGTCAAAGCAACGTTTTGTTTCAAACGATTGTTTACTTGATAATGATGAAAATAGAACTATGATTTTAACAGGGCCTAACATGGCAGGTAAAAGTACTTATATGCGCCAAGTTGCCCTTATCACGTTGCTTGCGCACGTCGGGTCATTCGTTCCTGCAAAATGTGCAGTAATTCCATTGACTGATAGAATTTTTACAAGAATAGGCGCTAGTGATAACCTTATTTCTGACCAAAGTACTTTCATGGTTGAAATGACGGAGGTTGCGAACATTTTACGACATGCAACTTCTTCAAGTTTATTAATTCTTGATGAAATAGGTAGGGGAACTAGTACTTTTGACGGGCTAAGTATTGCTTGGGCAACAGTTGAGCATATAGTTAATAAAATTAAAGCCAAAACAATGTTTGCTACTCATTATCATGAACTAACAGAATTAGAAGGCGTTCTAAGCGGTGTTAAAAATTACAAAGTAACCGTTAAAGAAATGCAAGGCGGAATTGTTTTCTTAAGAAAAATTATGCGCGGTGGAACGAATAGAAGTTTTGGTATAGAAGTAGCCGAACTTGCTGGTGTAGAAAAGGCTGTTACTGATAGAGCTAAAAAAATTCTTAAAAATTTAGAAAAGAACGATTTAGCAAAAAATACTTCTTTCCAAGGCGAATATGAAGAAGTTCAAAATGAAATTTCAGAAGTTGAAAGAATAATTAAAGATATTGACGTGAATAATTTATCGCCCTTACAAGCGTTTAATATTCTTACAGATTTACAAGAAAAGATAAAAGGCAATTAAAATGGAAATAAATTTATTAAGTAGTAAAATTTATAATAGAATAGCCGCAGGTGAAGTAGTTGAACGCCCGTTTTCAGTGGTTAAAGAACTTGTTGAAAACTCAATTGACGCCGGTGCTAGTGAAATTTCTGTTGAGATAGAAAATGGCGGTATTTCATTGATATCAATTACAGATAACGGCTTTGGTATTGAAAAAAGTCAATTAAAAAAGGCGTTACTTCCGCATGCAACAAGTAAAATTTCATCTATAAGCGATTTAGATAATATTCAAACTTTAGGTTTTAGAGGTGAAGCGCTTGCTAGTATAGCGTCAGTGTCTAAAATTTCTATCATTTCAAAACCTAAAGATCAAGATTTTGGTGCAAAAATTTCGGCTGACGGTGGTGCAAGTCCAATAGTTGAAGATCATCCTGCGATAGATGGAACTGTTATAACCGTTAGAAATTTGTTTTATAATACACCAGTTAGAGAAAAGTTTTTGCACACGCCAAGGGCGGAAGAAGGCGAAATTTCAAATACCGTTGCTAGATTTATTTTAAGTCATCCTAATATCGCTTTTAAGTACGTTGCTGATGGTAAAATAGTTTATCAATCCTACGGCGATGGTTTTGAATCTGCAATGGTGTGCGTATACGGTGTTGATGTTATCTCTAATTGCTTTAAGATTAATGCTGAAAAAAATGGCATAAAAATTAGTGGTTATATTAGTAAACACAACTACACGAAGGGTAATAGAAGTTACCAAACTATTTTTGTTAACGATAGATACGTTGTAAATCAAACTATTTCATCATCAATAATGAATGCATATTCTTCTTATCTAATGAAACGCCAATATCCATTTTTCGTTTTGTCGTTTAAAATTCCTTCAGAGATTGTTGACGTTAACGTTCACCCGAGAAAATTAGAGGTAAGGTTTTCTAATAATCAAATAATTTACGGCACTATATATTCGGTTATAAGCAAAGTTTTAGATGGTTCTGCAGAAGTAATAAGTATTTTATCTAAGCAAGAAAATTATCAGCAAAATACTGAAGAAAAAAGTATTGATTATGTTAAACAAACAATTAAAAGCAACCAAGCTCCAACACTATCTAAGTGGGAAAAATTAGTTTTTCATGATAGTGGCGCAGAAGCGTTGTCGTTTAATAATAAAAAGGTTGAAGAAAAGCAACCTGCCGTTGATATTTTTGCAGAAAATAAACTGTTTTTAGAAAAATTAGAAAAAGAAAAAGCTGAAAGAGAAAAGGCAATTCAGCAAGAAGTTAAAGTTGAAAGAGATTTAAAATTTATAGGTCAAGCGCTAAATACCTTTTTGATTTTGGAAGATGGTGTTGATCTTTATTTTATTGACCAGCACGCTGCGCATGAAAGAATTTTGTTTGATAAATTCAATGAGGCGATAAAAACTACTCAAATTACTCAACAACCACTTTTATTGCCATTTATATTAAACGTTTCTAACGTTGAATATGAATTCATATCGTCTAAAATTGACGTGTTAAATTCAATGGGTATAGATATTGACGAGTTTGGTCGTAATGCTTTCAAAGTATCTGCGTTGCCGTCAATTTTAACTGAAATCAATCTACAAAAGTTCTTTGATGAGTTATTAGCAGATTTAAACACCATGCGTTCGTTTACCGTAAACGATCTTTTAGTGGAAAAAATAGCTCAAAAAGCATGTAAAGCAGCAATAAAATCTGGTGATAAGTTATCGGATAGCGAAATAGATATTTTGATAGATAAAATCAAAGAAAATATGGGCTTGAAATGTCCGCACGGTAGACCCGTGGTAGTTAAAATTACTAGAATGGAAATTGACAAATGGTTCAAAAGAATAGTTTAAAAAAAATAGTAATTATCTGCGGTCCAACAGCGTCTGGTAAAAGCGACCTTGCTATTGAAGTTGCTAAAATTTTAGATAGCGAAGTAATATCTGCCGATTCAATGTATATTTACAAAGGATTAAACGTTGGTACGGCAAAACCAACTTTCGCAGAAATGCAAGGTATAAAGCATCACTTAATTGACGTCGTTGAGCCAAATCAAACGTTTACCGTAAGTGATTACAAAACGTTGGCAGAACCTATAATAGACCAATTGCATGCACGTGGTAAAATTCCTGTGGTTTGTGGTGGAACGGGATTTTATATAAATTCACTTTTGTTTGATTTGTCTTACGGAAATAGCTCGTCTAATTTTGAAGCAAGAGAAAAATATAAAAAACTTGCAGAAGAAAAAGGTAATGAATACGTTTACGATTGCTTAAAAGCAGTTGACCCTGAGAGTGCGTTAAAATTGCATTTTAACGACGTAAAACGAGTAATAAGAGCTCTTGAAATATACGAGAGTGGAACGCTTAAATCGGAAATTAAAGATGATTTTAAGCCAAAATACGACTATTTTGCATATTCACTTAATCACGATAGAGAGACACTTTATAAAAGAATAAATCTACGTGTAGACAAAATGATTGACGACGGCTTGCTTGATGAAATCAAAAGTCTACTTTCTCAAGGTATTACGGCTAATGATCAATGTATGCAAGCAATAGGTTACAAAGAGTTTTTTGATTATATTTCAGGTGACATATCACTCCAAGAAGCGATAGCGCGTGTTAAACTGAATACAAGGCATTACGCAAAAAGACAAATAACTTTTTTCAAAAAGTTGAGCGGTTTAACTTATTTACAACCTTGTGATAATTTAACTTTAGCAAAAACTATAACTGAAGGTTTATTATGATAGATATTGAATTGATAAATAAATGTGAAGCACAATTAAATGAAAAATTTAAGGCTTTAGAAGAAATTGCGTTGTATAATCAAGAAAAAGTTCTTAACGCATTTAAAAATAATCGTTTAGCCCTTCGCCATTTTTCAGGAACTACTGGTTATGGCTACGGGGACGACGGTCGTGATACTCTAAATACAGTTTTAGCGGATATTTTCAAAGCAGAAAGCGCTATATGTACACCAAATATAGTTTCAGGAACACATGCCCTTTCTTTGTGTTTGTACGGCGTTTTAAGACCTGGTGATAAAACGTTATGTGTTTCGGGGAAACCATACGATACTTTAGCAGACGTTATTTGGGGTGAAGATAACGGTTCTCTTAAAGATTACGGGATAACTTTTGACGTTATTAATCTTAAAGACGGAAAGATAGATAAAGATGCTATTAGTGAGTATTTTGCTAATAACGAACAGCCTAAAATGATATATTTACAACGTTCACGCGGATACGAGTGGCGAGATGCACTTTCCATTGAAGACATAAAGGACGCAGTTGATTTTGTTAAATCATTAAATTTTAACGGTTGTATAATGTTAGACAACTGCTATGGTGAATTTATAGAAAAAAGAGAAGCAATAGAAGTTGGCGTTAATTTATTAGCTGGATCAATGATAAAAAATATCGGTGGGGGAATTGCGCCAACGGGTGGATACGTCGTGGGCGATAAAAAGTACGTTGATATGGTTCAAAATCGTCTTACCGCACCATCAATAGGTGGCGAAGTTGGTTCTTATGCATACGGTTATCAATATTTCTATCAAGGGCTGTTTTTAGCGCCGCACGTAACACTGCAGGCTGTAAAAGGTTCAATGCTTTTTGGTGCTGTTTTAGAGCAATTAGGCTATGAAACTTCGCCGTCATTAGACAAAATGCCTGCAGATATAATTAGGGCAATAAAATTTGGCAATGCTGACGATTTAATATCTTTTATTCAAACTATTCAAGCAAATTCGCCTATAGATAGTCACGTACTCGCTTTACCGTGGGCGATGCCAGGGTATGAGGATGAAGTAATTATGGCGGCAGGGTGCTTTGTTCAAGGTTCATCAATTGAATTATCTGCAGACGCCCCAATAAAGCCACCTTATATTGCATATTTACAAGGTGGGTTGACTTACGAACATTGCAAAATTGCACTCAAAAATTTAAAATTAAAGTAATATAAATAAAAAAGCGAGAAATTTCTCGCTTTTTTGTTAAAATTTTCTCATAAGACCTTTTACTACGCCTAAAATATATACTTCTTCAAAAATCATATCTTCCATAAATGTATTTTCAGGATGAAGGATAATTTTACCGTCTTTCTTATAGAACCTTTTTACCGTGGCACTATCGTCAATTAGAGCA
>JAZSJY010000120.1:0-4634 GCA_045534565.1 Christensenellaceae bacterium
ACTTCATCACTATAACGGATGCCGTAACCGTGATAAGGTTCAGGTTCTCTAATACCTCTTACCATTGCTGCGAATTGACCAACTTTTTCTTTGTCAATACCGCTGATAACGATTTCGGTTTGTGAAGGACAATCAAGAGCAATGCCGTCAATTTCTTCAATTTCAACCGGATGGCTGAAACCAACGTTCATTATAACTTTTTTGCCTTGTTTATTCACCTTCCAACCTACACCGTTAACGATAAGAGTTTTCTTAAAGCCTTCGGTAACGCCTTTTACCATATTAGCGCAAAGCGCTCTGTAAAGGCCGTGTTTTGCTTTGGTAGGTCCCATGTCGTTTGCTCTAGTAAATTTAATTACGTTGCCTTCAACTACGGGAGTGATGATGGGGTCGTACGCTTGGGTTAAAGTCCCTTTAGGTCCTTTAACGGTGAGTACGTTGTTGCTCGTTTCAATAGTTACGCCTGCAGGTATAACGATTTGTGCATTACCAATTCTTGACATAATCTTCTACCTCCTTACCAAACGTAAGCGAGCACTTCGCCGCCTTGATGTGCTTTCTTTGCTTCTTTGCCGGTCATAATACCTTTTGAAGTTGAAAGAATAGCAATACCTAAACCACCGAGTACTTGGGGAATTTCTTCTGCGCCAACGTATACTCTCAAACCGGGTTTACTTACTCTCTTAAGACCAGTGATAACTTTTTGGTTACCATTGTATTTAAGAGTGATTTTAATAGTACCCTGCACGCCTTCAAGAATTTCTACGCCTTCAATATAACCTTCTTTAAGAAGAATATCAGCAATTGCTTTCTTGGTGTTTGATGCGGGGATTTCAACTGTTTCATGCTTTGCCATAAGAGCATTTCTGATTCTGGTAAGCATATCCGCAATAACGTCTGTCATTATTCTGTCCTCCTTTACCAACTAGCCTTTTTAACGCCAGGGATTTGACCTTTGTATGCTAATTCTCTAAAACAGATACGGCAGATACCGTATTTGCGAAGAACAGCGTGGGGACGTCCGCAGATGCTACATCTCGTATAGGCTCTGGTGGAAAATTTAGCAGGTTTCTGCTGTTTGTTTATCATTGCTTTTTTAGCCATGTTATAACTCCTTTACCTTACTTCGTTGCGAAAGGCATTCCGAGAAGTGCAAGCAATTCTCTTGCTTCTTCGTCGGTGTTAGCCGTCGTGGTGATACAAATATCGAAACCTCTTACCATTTCTACTTGATCGTAAGAAATTTCAGGGAATATCAATTGTTCTTTTACGCCCATTGAATAGTTGCCTCTGCCATCAAAAGACTTCTTTGATACACCGCGGAAGTCCCTAACTCTAGGAAGCGCAATTGAAATGAACTTGTCAAAGAATTCGTACATTCTAGTACCACGAAGAGTTACTTTCATACCAACGCTTTGACCTTCTCTAACTTTGAAGTTAGCAACTGATTTTTTAGCCTGTGTTAATACGGGCTTTTGACCAGCGATAAGTTCTAATTCTTTTTGAGCGAGTTGGATGCTCTTGGAGTTATCTTTTATAGCACCTAAACCAGAGTTAATCGTAATTTTTACGAGTTTGGGTACTTGGTTTACGTTCTTATAATTGAATTTTTTAATCATTGCGGGGATAACCGTTTGGTCATACAACGCTTTTACTCTGTTTGCCATTATTAGTTACCTCCCATTAGTTTTCTTCTGCAGGCTTTTCTGCAGCTTTCTTAGTTTTTTTCTTGGTAGCCTTTTTAACTTCTTTTGCTTCTTTGCTTGCATCTAAAACTGCACCGCATTTCTTGCAAATACGAGCTTTTTTGTCGCCTTCAATTGCATATGCAACTCTGGTTGCTTTATTGCATACGGGACAAACTACCATTACGTTTGAAGCGTCAATTGCGCCTGGTTGGCTATTGATAGCACTAACTTCTTGCGCACTTCTTGCTTTCTTGTGCTTCTTTTGAATATTAACGCCGTCTACGATGACTTTGTTTGCTTGGGGAAGAGCGGTAAGAACTTTTGCCGTCTTGCCTGCATCTTTACCCGTTATAACTAAAACTGTGTCGTTCTTTTTAACTTTCATAGTCCTTCTCCTTATAACACTTCAGGTGCAAGCGAGATAATACGCATATAGTCTTTATCTCTTAATTCCCTTGCTATCGGTCCAAAAATACGAGTACCTTTGGGTTGCTTTTGGTTATCAATGATAACTGCTGCGTTTTCATCAAATCTTACGTACGTGCCGTCTTTTCTTCTAACACCGCTAGTTGATCTTACGATAACTGCTTTTACAACGTCGCCTTTTTTAACTGCGCCACCGGGGGTTGCAGTCTTTACGCTTGCTACGATTACGTCACCGATATTACCGGTTCTTCTGAATGAGCCGCCTAATACTCTGATGCACATCAATTCTTTTGCACCGGAGTTGTCCGCTGCTTTTAATCTAGATTGTGGTTGTGTCATGTAGCGCCTCCTTATTTAGCCTTTTCAATGATTTCTACAACGCGCCAGTTCTTGTCTTTTGACAACTTTCTGGTTTCTGCGATAAGAACTTTATCGCCTACACCGCATTGATTGAGTTCATCGTGTGCTTTGAATTTATGAGTTTTCTTAATAGTTTTCTTATACAAGGGGTGTTTTGCCCTTTCTTCGATGGCAACAACTACAGTTTTATCCATCTTATCGGAAACAACTATACCGACTCTTTCTTTTCTTAAATTTCTTTCCATAATTCTATCTCCTACGCCTTAGCCGCAAGTTCTCTTTGTCTCAAAATGGTTTTTACCTTTGCAATGTCTTTTTTGCAGTTTTTGAGAGCTGATGGATTTTCCAATTGACCTATTGCGTGACGGAAACGAAGGTTAAACAACTCTTCAGAGAGTTCTTTAAGTTTAGTGTTCAATTCGTCTACCGTTAATTCGTGAAGTTCTTTCGTTTTCATTAACCTTCACCGCCTTCTTCTTTTATTTCTTGAGCTACTTGTGCTTCTCTCTTAACAAACTTAGTTTTTACAGGAAGTTTGTGACCAGCAAGACGCATAGCTTCTTTTGCGATATCTTCAGGTACGCCTGCCATTTCAAACAATACTCTACCTGGTTTTACTACCGCTACCCAGAATTCAACAGAACCTTTACCACTACCCATACGGCTGTCAGCAGGTTTCTTCGTTACTGGTTTGTGGGGGAATATGTCAATCCATACCTTACCACCACGTTTAATAAATCTAGTCATAGCAACACGGGCTGCTTCTATTTGGTTAGATTTGATCCAACCTGGTTCGGTAGCAACTAAACCGTATTCGCCGTAAGCAATCTTGTTGCCTTTAGTACATTTACCGGTCATTCTGCCGCGATGTACTCTTCTTCTTTTTACTCTCTTAGGCATTAACATAATTAAGCTTGGCCTCCTTCAGTTTTCTTCTTGGGCGCGCCGATAACTTCACCTTTGTATATCCAGCATTTAATACCGATTACACCAAAAGTGGTATGCGCTTCAGCAAAGCCGTAGTCTATGTCTGCTCTCAAAGTTTGAAGGGGAATTGAACCTTCGTGGTAGTTTTCGCTACGTGCGATTTCTGCGCCGTCAAGACGACCGCTTACCATTACCTTAACACCTTTGATACCGCTTCTCATAGATCTGCCGATAGCTTGCTTCATTGCTCTTCTGAAAGACACACGCTTTTCAAGTTGAGTTGCAATGCCTTCAGCAACGAGTTGTGCATCTGCATCAGGTTTCTTAACTTCTGAAATGTTGATAGAAATTTGTTTACCTTTGCAAATTTTTGCTACCGTTTTCTTAATAACTTCTATTTCGCTACCTTGCTTACCGATAAGCACACCGGGGCGTGCAGTGAAAATAGTGATGGTTATTTTGGTTGCAGCCTTTTCAATTGCAATCTTTGAGATTGCTGCTTGATAATATTTTTTCTTTAACACTTTACGAATTTCGTTATCTTCTTTAATGTTTGCTGCGAAATCTTTCTTATCAACAAACCATTGTGAATCCCAATCTTTGATAACGCCAACTCTCAATCCATGCGGATGTACTTTCTGACCCAAAGTTTTTACCTCCTTTTCCTTATTCTTTTTCCTTCAGCACAACAGTGATGTGGCTGGTGCGCTTGCGCACACGGAACGCTCTGCCCTGTGCACGGGGACGGATGCGCTTGAGGGTCGGGCCCTGATTTGCAAAAATCTCTGCAACATACAGCTTATCAACGTCCATCTCGTGGTTGTTTTCAGCATTTGCGATTGCGCTCTTGAGCAGCTTTTCAACCAGCACAGCCGCAGCCTTAGGCGTGAACTTCAAAATTGCAAGTGCCTCGCCAACCGGCTTATTGCGGATCATATCTATCACAATCTTAACTTTTCTGGAAGAGATGCGTGCATAGCTCAGCTTGGCGCGCGCTTCCTTCTGGATCACTTCCATGCGTAAATCCTCCTCTCATAAACGATGGGTGAGACCGTCTGTCCCTGTTATCTTGCGCCCGAGGTCTTGGAACCTGCGTGACCTTTAAAGGTACGGGTAGGTGCAAACTCTCCGAGCTTGTGTCCGACCATATCCTCGCTCACATACACCGGCACGTGTTTTTTACCGTCATGCACAGCGATGGTGTGTCCGACCATATCCGGGAAGATGGTGGAT
>JAZSJY010000040.1:0-39868 GCA_045534565.1 Christensenellaceae bacterium
ACAAGGATAGAAATTGACGAAAAGACAAATGAACCTATAATCGTTGAAGAAGTTGAAGATCTTACCACTTCACCTTTCGCCCCACATTTACCTACTAACGACTTTATTGAGGCAACTACTAATAAAGATATGGGTAAACAGTTGATACTTCAAAAAATGATAGGGTCAACTAGGGAAGACTTTAACTTTAAAGACGAAAAATCACCCGTAAAAAAACGCCAAAAGATTTTTAAGGCTGTATTTACGGCTCTTTTCGTAACCTTCGTTATTGCCGTTTTAGCGTTTACCTTCTATAACGACTTTATCGGCGGGGTTATTAGCGGTGACAAACAATATCCTTCAATAAATGCGTTAAAGGGACTTTTCCTTGACGATATGAACTGGCGTTTCTTCTTATACGCCGCCCTTGCGCTTATGGGCGTTTTATTTACTAAAGGTCTTAAACTTTCGGTAATGGCTAAAGCGCTTACTAAAAAATGGCACTTTAAGACCTGTATGGAAACGGGTATAATCGGCACTTATTATAACGCCGTTACCCCGCTTGCAGCAGGCGGGCAACCCTTTGAAATATATCACCTTTCAAAACACGGCGTTCACGGTGGCGCTGCATCGGCACTTCCCGTTGCGACCTACTTCTTGAACCAAATCGCTTTCGTTTCTTGCGGTATAGCGTCAATGGTAATAATTAAAAAGTTAGGCGCTGATTATTTCCACGAAAACGTAATGTCCGTTTATAATCCGTTAGTTTCATCTTTAGGTATCGTGGGCGTGGTATGTTGCCTTTTCGTACCCTTACTAGTAGTTTTAATTTGCATTATGCCTAGGTTAGGTATTAAGTTGGTTAAAATAGGCATTAAAATAGGCGGTAAGTTAAAACTTATTAAAAACCCAGAAAAGACCACCTTAAAAACTATTAAATCTTTAATGAACAACGCAAACTCATTAAAGAAAATAATCAAAAAACCGTTTACCCTTTTAATTTCTTTAATCTTATCGTTCGCAGAAAATATATGCGTATTTTCAATCACGTTCTTCGTGGCAAAGGCGTTCGGGTTCTCTGCTTTAGACTCGGTTACGCAAATGGAAATTAACGTGTTCTCACTTTGGGGGCAAATGTGCTGTATGACCGTTTTGCTTTTACTAGCAATTTCGTTCATCCCCACCCCTGGTAACGCCGGTGCGGCAGACTTGTCTTTCTACGCATTGTTCTCGTCTGGTATAGCCGGCGCAGGTATGTCCTTTACGGCTAACACGGTTGCAAGATTATTCAGTTTTTACAGTTACATTATAATAGGCTTTATCTTCGCTACCATCAAAAAACGTTCAGACAACAGATTACGCGCTTTGGGGCTTATTGATAAAAGTGGCGACCCGATAACTAATTTAGACCCCTTCTTAACCCCACAAATAAAAGTTGAAGAGGCGCAAGTTGAAACGGCAACGACAGAAACTGAAACTCAATAAAACAAAAAAAATCAGCGAAAAATTTCGCTGATTTTTTTTATTTTCTAATTATCAATTTGCTCAAACAAGTCCATTGCCTTTCTAACAGCCACGTCCATATTTATATACTCGTATTTAGCAAGCCTACCTAAAAGATAAAGGTTATCGTACCTATCTGCTAACTTCTTATATTTTTCGTAATGGACTTTGTTCTTTTCCATAGGAATAGGATAGTAAGGTACGTCCCTGCCCTTCTTAAACGCCTTTGAATATTCCTTAACCACTAAAGTATTTTCTTTTGCGGGGCAAGTAAACTTCGTAAATTCGGTTATTCTGGTATAGTTGTGCGAAGTAGTATAGTTTACCACGGCAGACGGTTGATAAGACAAAGTTTTATATAACTTAAACTTAAATTTAAGACTTCTATACGGCAATACGCCGAATTTATAATCAAATAATTCGTCAAGACACCCCGTATAAACGACCTTGCCGTCAAACAATTTTCCGCCGAAATAAATGTCGCCGTTATCAAAAGTTAACTGACTTCTCGCATCC
This sequence comes from Christensenellaceae bacterium, assembly GCA_045534565.1. Taxonomy (GTDB): domain Bacteria; phylum Bacillota; class Clostridia; order Christensenellales; family Borkfalkiaceae; genus UBA1259. Next base: position 1,999 of record JAZSJY010000040.1, read on the forward strand.
GTACGCAATTTAAGTTTAATGTTGGGGTGGCGCAAAATATTTGCTATCATTTCGGTAAACCCGTGCGTTGGCATAAATTGATATTTATCGGTAAAATATCTATCTTCGTAAGAAAGGTATACCGGCACACGATTCATTATTTCACCACTTAAATATTCGGGTTTAATACCCCATTGTTTAAGGGAATAAACGTAAAATATGTTCTTATATACGAAATCTGCAAATTTACGTATTTCCGCATCTTCGTGCTTTTTAAGTTGCATAATAGGCACTTTTTTATCAAAGCCTATTTGTTCAATTAAAATCTTTTTAATTCTTTCCGCCTTGTCTTTTGGATAAAGAGTAAAAAGCGAAGTCAAGTTGAAAGGAACGGGAACGAACTTATCCTTTCTAACCTTTGCCAAAACTCTGTGTTCGTATTCACGCCAAGTGGTAAACCTTGACAAGAAATCAAACACTTCTTTATCGTTAGTATGGAAAATATGTGGACCGAAAGGTTGCACTATTATTCCGTTTCTATCGGTAAAATCGTATACGTTACCGCCGATATTTTCTCTTTTATCAATAACTATAACGTCTTTACCACTTTCGGCAAAAAGTCTTGCCATTGTCGCGCCGGAAATTCCTGCGCCAACTATGATTATTCTTTCCATATAAAACTCTTTTTATAGTTTTTTTTAACCTTTAATTTGTTTAACGAATTTTGCTATTCTTGAAGTTGCTTCGGCAAGGTTCTTCATTGAATACGCATAAGAACACCTTACGTAATACTTACCGAAGTCACCAAACGCTTCCCCTGGTACGACTGCAACTTTTTGGCTTTTAAGAAGTTTAGTTGCAAATTCTTCACCCGTAAGCGACGTGCTTTCAACCGACGGGAAAACGTAAAACGAGCCTTTTGGTTCAAAACAAGTAAGCCCCATATCGTTAAAGGCTTTAATCATAAATTTACGGCGTTTATCGTATTCAACACGCATTTGTTCAACCGACTTAAACCCGTCCACCTTGCCTTGCTTTAAGCCTGCAAGCGCTGCGTATTGTGAAAAAATGGGCGCGCAAATTATAGAATACTGGTGTATTTTAAGCATTGCGTCAAGAATAGGCTTTGACGCGCAAACGAACCCTACGCGCCACCCCGTCATAGCAAACGCCTTTGAAAAACCGTTGATGACAACAACCCTGTCCTTCATTTCACTAAAACTTGCTATTGAACAATGCTTTTGCCCGTAAGTTAATTCGGCATAAATTTCGTCTGCAATAACTAACAAGTCGTGCTCTAAAATAACGGGGATTATTTGTTCTATGTATTCCTTTTCCATAATGCCACCCGTCGGGTTGTTTGGATAAGGGAATATAATTGCTTTGGTTTTTTCAGTTATAACGCTTTCTAAACTTTCTTTGGTAAGTTTAAAACCGTTTTGGCTTGAACAAGGTACGCTGATAGCAGTTCCGCCCGAAAGTTCAATACAAGGTTTATAAGAAACGTAACTTGGGTCTGGAACTAAAATTTCGTCGCCGTCGTCAACGATTGCACGCAAAGCAATGTCAATCGCTTCGCTTGCGCCAACGGTAATAATAATATCGTCTGCGGAAAAATCCACGTTGAAATTATCTAATAAATAAGAAGATATTTCACTTCTAAGCGCAGGCAACCCTTTGTTAGAAGTGTATTGCGTATAACCTTTTTTTAGAGTTTGAATACCAGCGTCGCGAATTTCCCAAGGAGTGATAAAATCAGGTTCGCCAACGCCTAATGAAATAACGTCTTTTTGCTCTGAAACGATATCAAAGAACTTTCTTATACCCGAAGGCTTAATATTTTTAGCCTTCTTACTTACAAAATCTCTCACGCCTGAACGATCTGCCTTTTGCCTTCTTCCGTCGGCGTAGTAATTTGCCCTTCAATCTTGTATTTTTTAAGAATAAAGTGCGTTTGAACGCTAGTAATACCGTCTATAACGCTCAATTTTTCAGCAACGAATTTAGCAATATCGCTTATCGCGTCGCCTTCAACCATAACTGCAAGGTCAAAAACGCCACTCATAAGATAAAGACTTTGAACTTCTTTAAAGTTATAAATTTCTTCTGCGTAAGAATCAAACCCTTTAAGATTTTGTGGTGCAACCTTTACTTCAATAAGCGCTTGAACTTTCTTTTCGCTCACCGCTTCGGTATTTATAATGGCGGCGTATTTAACGATAACGCCGTCGTCTTCTAACTCTTTAACGAGAGTTTTAACGGTATCTTCACTAACGCCAACCATTTGGGCAAGTTGCAAGTCGGTATACCTTGCGTTTTCACTCAGTAAATTTATAAGTTCTTTTTTAACGTTTTCCATTTCCTACTCCATAACCTACGTGGTTTCTAATTGACCTAACCATTAGGTCTTTAATATATTGTACATATTTATACGCCTTTTGTCAATAAAATGTTGATTTTAGTTTTTCGTTATGTTACAATGTTTTTTGTTGAGGTGGACCTAATGATTCGTATTTGGGCAAAAGTAATGAAAGACCATAAAATAGTTAAACAATATATGTTTGAAAAATTTGAAGTGATTGACTATTCAAAGTTTTACGATTACCTTGTGGAAATTTGTGAAAATCTTGATATCCCTACACCCGTACTCATAAAAACGCATTTGTTTAACTACGCAAAATACAACAACGTTCGCTTTGGTGAAAGTGACTTCGTTGAAAGTATTGATTTTGATAAATTAGTGCTTGAAAACGCCTTTTTATAAAGTAATGAATAAAACCCCCTTCCATTACTAATAATATCTTTAAGAAGGGGGATTTTATGAAGATTACTACTATAATTGCCTTTTTGCTGGTAATAGTTGGCGCTTTGGTTTGGCTTATGATAGGACTATTTAATTTTAACCTTGTTGCCTTTATTTTCGGCGCAGGCGGTGCGGCTGTAGTGTCGCGCATTATCTATTCTTTGGTCGGCATTGCTGCCTTATGGATGATTTTCTACTGGGTGGTATACAGACCATTTAAATCTATCAACTAAAATTAAAAAGTCCCGTTTTTTCGGGACTTTTTAATTTAGAAAATTCACACCTTTGCTTTTTAATCTTTCAACGCCTAAATAAATGGGCGTACCTAAAGCGTAGACCGATACGCTTTGGCTAATAAGTAAAAAAGTAAATTGCAAACCGTAAACGTATTCGCCCGTTCCGTAACACCACAACCAAATAAGTGGTAACAAAAGGGCGTTGAGTAATACGGGGAATATTCCACCGACTAATATTTTAAGAGCAGTCTTTTTTAATAACTTTCCCATTGCGTAAGTCAAAAGACTTGCTACTAAAGTAACTACACTACCAAAAATTATATCCATCGGTGCGCAACCCGTTATTAGATTAGATAATAAACACCCAACGAATAACGCAGGTATTGATTCGGGAAAAATTAATGGTAAAATGGTTAAACCTTCGCTTGCCCTAAATTGAATTGCCCCACTTGCAACGGGCAACGTAATTAGCGATAGAATTACGTATAGCCCTGCTATTATTCCACATCTTGCAAGTTTTTTAGTATCAAAACTCTTCATAAAAATAAAAAAACCTCTCACGGAATAACAGCCGAAAAAGGTTAAATAAAAAACAATTAACTTTATCGGTTGTTTTATAGAAGTGTTGTCCGAAAACCTTCTTATCACCATTATATATACTTTAAGAAAAAAAGGCAAGCGTTTTAATCGTTGACTTTTACGTTATTTTATGTTAGAATACATCCGTTATTTTAGTTTAGGATTTTGGTAAATGAAAAACAAAATTTTAACCGTTATATACGCGGTTGCTCTTTTCTTTTTTATAATAACTTTTGCAATAGCGTTACCTATCTATTGCAGATTTTTCTATTACCTACATATAAATCCGCTAGACATACCTTCTGCAACGGGGCGAACTTACGAACAAATTAAACTTAGCTACGACCAACTTCTTAACTATCTTACTTTACCTGGGCGACCTTTTATGGCGGGTGATTTTGAAGTTTCAGCCAACGCAACGTATCACTTTGCAGAGTGCAAAAATTTGTTCACCCTAAATTTAGTTGTTCTTTTAGTTTCGTTTGCCACTATGGGAACTCTGTTAATTTTATCTAAAGTAAAGGTTATAAAATTATGCCAGCCCTTCGGTATGGACGCAAGTATTTTTTCAGCCGTTACCGTTTTTGCCGTGGCTATCCTTTTAGCAATTGCCGCATCAATAGACTTTGATAAAGCGTTTACGGTATTTCACAAAATATTCTTCCCGTCAAACGAATACTGGTATTTTGAACCGTGGGAAGAAATTATATATATCTTTCCGGTAGAGTTCTTCTTAAACTGCGCTTTACTTATCGGGTGCGCAATTTTCTTACCGTCAACGGGAATAATCGTTTGCCAAATAATAAAAAAGCGTAAAAACAGCGCAAAAATGAAGAATTTTGACAAAAACGTTGACAAGGGTTAATCATATATTATATAATAATTTTCGTAAATAAATAGAGGCGCAACCAACATGATAAGCGGTGTGTGGGGCTAAAAGCCACCGTGGTAAAGGGGCGGTTGCCGAAGACTTAAAACTTTGCCCAAGGTTTAACGTCTGGGTAAACGCAAAATATGCGTTTAACTGTCACACCTAACGTGTGTTGCGCTATTAAATATCCAAGGTAATTTATCACGGTATTTATTAGTATCGTGGTTTTTTTATTATTAAAAACTTTTACAAAGGAGAAAGTTATGCTAAACGTAAAAAAATTTTTTACAGGCAAAACAATAACTGTTTTGGTTATGGCTGTTGTAATACTCGGTTTGCTAATAACTGCAGTACTTACGGGAACCGTTCATAACACGATGCTTTGCGCCGATTGTGACGGTATTATGTGCCGTATATGTGGTGCTACGGGTGAAGTAGAAATCGCCCCGGACGTTATCGCAACCTGCCCTGCTTGTTGTGAAACTTGCGGTGGAACGGGTATCTCTCAAGCCGGTTCACTTTGGGCGCTTCTTCCTGCAGTTATCGCTATCGCACTTGCCCTTATCACTAAAGAAGTGTATTCGTCACTCTTTATCGGTATTTTATCAGGCGCAATCTTGGCTAGCGATTTCAAACCCCTTGAAACGTTAGACGTTGTAGTAAACACAGGGTTTATAGACGCAGTTTCTGGTACGGCGGGCATCTTTATCTTCCTTATTGAACTTGGCATTATAGTTGCTTTGGTAAACAAGGCAGGTGGTTCAAAAGCGTTCGGGAACTGGGCACAAACGCACGTTAAGACTAAAGTAGGCGCTGCTCTTTGCACCTTCGTTTTAGGCGTTCTTATCTTTATTGACGACTACTTTAACTGCTTGACCGTTGGTTCAGTTATGCGTCCCGTTACGGATAAACACAAGATAAGCCGTTCAAAATTGTCTTTCCTTATAGACGCAACGGCTGCGCCTATCTGCATGATAGCGCCTATTTCAAGCTGGGCGGCAGCAGTTTCACAATACGCTGCTGACGGTAAAGGTTTGCACTTATTCATTACGGCTATACCCTTTAACTTCTATTCTATTTTAACCCTTGTTTTCGTTGTTGCTACTATCTTAATGAAGTTTGACTTCGGTCCTATGAGAAAGCACGAATTCAACGCACTTAAAGGCGACCTTTTCTCTGGTGCAAAAGTTGAAGGCACAACCTATGCTCCTTGCGAAAAGGGTAAAGTTATTGACCTTTTGTTACCCATAGTTTTGCTTATCGTTACCTGTATGGGTGCAATTTATTACGTTGGTCACGAAGAAGGTCTTAACCTTATTGATTCTATCGCTAATACCGACGCAACCGTTGCTCTTCCTTGGGGTGGCCTAATTTCATTAGTCGTTATTATGATTTACCTTGTTATTCGCAAAGTAATTTCGCTTAAAGAAACTTTTGAAAGTATTCCAAAAGGCTTTATCGCAATGGTTCCTGCGATTCTTATTCTCACCTTTGCAACTGCACTTAAAAACATAACTGGTATTTTGGGCGCAGACGTATTCGTTGGTACGCTTATGACCAAAGCAGCATGGCTTAAGAATTTCTTACCTGCAATAGTATTCTTGGTTGCTTGCTTACTTGCTTTTGCAACCGGTACAAGCTGGGGCACGTTCGGTATCTTAATTCCTATCGTAGACGCTATGTTCCCCATCGGCAACGACCCGATAGGCGTTGTATGTATGTCTGCTTGTCTTGCCGGTGCAGTTTGTGGCGACCACTGCTCACCTATTTCTGATACTACCATTATGAGTAGCGCAGGTGCTGAATGTGAACATATAAACCACGTTTCAACCCAGCTCCCATACGCTATTTTCGTTGCAGTCGTATCTTTCGTTTGCTACGTGATTGCAGGGTTCGTTCCACTTTGGTACGTAATGTTACCGTTAAGCATTGTTATTATGGTTGGTTGTTTATTTGCTTTCAAAGCAATACTCAAAAAACGCCAAGCAGCGCAAGACGAACTTTGGGAAAAGGAATGGGCTGAAAAACAAGCAAACGCAACTGAAGAAGCGTAAAATAATATTTAGTTTAATAATCAAAAGCGGTTTGGATTTTTCCAAACCGCTTTTTTTACGCTAATTGATTTTTTACTTTATTAAACTTTTCTTTTTGCTCTTGAAGTGCTTGCTCGGGTGCGCTTTCAACCTTATAATAGCCGTGCTCGGTCATCATAAAGAAAACGTCTATTTGGTCTTCAATAACGCCCGAAAGGTTGTTTTTGATAAGCGTTCTAAACCCTTTAGAAACACCTTCGGTAATTGCCGTTGCATAAATTTTCACTAACGCCTTTTCTACGTTAAGGGCGTCTTGTAAACTATCTTTTTCGTTAAGCGTAATATCAGCCTTATAATTATCCATACTATTCCCCCCTTATAATAATGCAAAAAGCGCATTAAAGCGTTTTTCATGATGGTCTGCAATAGCAGAAAAACTTTGGGCAAGTTGCCTATCGGTTAAAATTCTTGAATACAATCTTGCTTTCTTGCAAGCAGATTCTTCCATAGTTAATAAATCTGCAATCAAAGTTGCTTCTTTAGTGGTAAGCATGTTTTTACTTTCCATATTAACTCTCCTTTTATACAGAATATTTTAACCGATTAAAAATTTTTTATACAAAAAAACGACGGAAAAACGTCGCTTTTTTTAATTTTGTACTATCTTCTATATTTATCCAACACCTCTTCATTTATTTCAACGCCAAGACCTGGAATATCGGGAATGGTAACGTTGCCGTTTTTATCAAGTTTGAAGTGGTGACGAACCAAGTTTTTGCTCAACACAGTTTCTTGTGCGCAGTATTCAAGAATATCTGCGTTGGGAATTGCAGCAATAAGTTGTAAGGTTGCGCCCATCAAGATACCCGTCTTAAATGCGTGTGGGATAAGTTTTTTGCCTTTAAGATACGCCATATCTGCAATCTTTTTAGCCATAGTAATACCACCGCAACGGCTCATATCGGGTTGAATAATATCAACTTTACCACTTCTAATCATTTCGTCAAATTCGTAAAGAGTGCCGAATTCTTCGCCCGACGCAATTGAAATATCAACGCTATCAGAAAGTCTGCCTAAATCTTCAAACCTATCGGGTACGAAAGGTTCTTCAAGCCAGTAAATCTTTTGTTTTTCATATTCTTTAGCAACCCTTAAAGCGTATTTATAATCGTTCCAAGCCATACCGATATCAATCATAAGTTTAGCGTCGGGACCAACTGCTTCACGGCACCATTCAACAAGTTGAATATCTTTCTTTTCGCTTTGACCTAAAGCGCCCCAACCAAACTTATAGCCTGCGTAATTGCAATCGTTTTTGTGGTGGTTTACAAGGTCAAAAATTTCTTCTTTCGTTCCAGGCATTAAAACCGAACAGTACGCGGGAATTTCTTCTCTAAATCTGCCACCGATAAGGCGTGAAACTGATACGCCAAGTTTTTTACCGGCAATATCCCAAAGCGCAATATCAATACCACTCATTGCGTGGATACCTACGCTACGTCTGCCGTAATAATAACTGTAATAATACATTTTGTGCCACAAATATTCTACGTTTAAGGGGTTTTCGCCGATAAGAATTTCCTTTAACCCACGGCATTGCATATGCGAAGCGGGGGTTTCAACGATTGCCTTTACAACTTCTGGCGAACTATCAACTTCGCCGATACCCGTAATGCCTTCGTCGGTATGTACTAAAACCACGGCGGTATCTTGACTGCCGTCACCTATCATTTTAACGTTGTCTTGTCTAACTACTACAACTTCTACGTCGGTAATTTTCATAATCTTCTCCTATAATTAAAATTCTATTATTGCTTTTATTAAATTTTTATCGTGATTTCTATAAAGGTCAAAAGCCTTATCTATATCGTCTAACTTGAATTTATGCGTTACCATTTTTTCAAGGTTTAATTTTCCTTGGTCAATAAGTTCAACTAACGGATACCACGCTTTAGTGTTGCCTACTACCCCGTGAATAGTTAATTCTTCAACTACTATTTTTTTGACGTTTAATCTCAACGGTTGACTATCGTCACAAATTCCGTAAAGAACTACTTTTCCGCCCTTTTTAACGAGTTCTATTGATAATTCTGCAATATCCCTTGAACCCGTTGACTCTATAACCATATCGGCTTTTTTACCGCCGTTTATCTTTAACAATTCTGATAAAACGTCTGGCGTTTCTTTACTGTTAATTACGTCGGTTGCGCCGAATTCTTTTACGCGAATTGCCGTATCTTCCCTTCTAACTAAAGCGATAATTTTTTTAGCGCCCATAATTTTAGCAAGTTGAATAAAGGCAAGCGCCGCAGGACCTGCACCAAGCACCAAAACCGAACTGCCTTCATCTTTTGGAATACCAACGTTCATAAGCGCTTCGGTTGGGCAAACAACGCACTCTAAAATAGAGCCTGCGTAATCACTAACGGTATCGGGTATGGGAACTATCGTGCTCAACGGCACTTTAACGTATTCTGCATAACCGCCGTTATGTGGGTAATAACCTATTTCCGAACTTTTATCGCAAAGGTAAACTTTACCCGACTTGCACGCTTCACACTCACCGCACCCCAAAGACGTTGCAATAACGCATCTTTGACCTATTTTAAGGTTAGATTCGCCGTTTATTTCAACTATTTTGCCACAAATTTCGTGCCCTTGAATATTCGGGGGTTGACCGATTTCAAGTTTACCGCTTATTACGTGATAGTCGGTTACGCAAACGCCTGCGCAACTAACTTTAACAAGCGCTTCGCCCTTTTCCAAAGTAGGCATAGGCACTTCTTTAACTTCAATTTTATTTATTCCTGTCCAAACTGCTGCTTTCATATTACTCCTTATTGCCCATAGGGATTCCACTTACTTCGCTCATCAATTCTTTATATCCAAAGGGGAAAGTTTTACTATCTGCCTTTCTTAAAATAGACATAAATTGCGCTTGAATATCGCGCGCCTTATCAATTTCGCCGTTATTAAAGTGACGATATAAATCTGCAATCTTATCGGGGAAAATGCACGCAAGCGCAGTCAAACTGCCGTCGCACCCTGCAAAGAGCGCAGGCATTAAAATATCGTCAGTTCCGGTCATTATAGAACAATCTTTTCCACCAACGTCAATCATGTGCATAAGACGTTTCATATTTGCGCTACTGTCTTTTATGCCGATAACGTTTTTATGATTAAACAATCTATATATAACGTCTAATTCCAACTCTTGCGAAAAGAAAGGTATGTTATATAAAAGCACGGGCACGGGTGAATTATCTGCAACGGTTAAATAATATTCTTCCCTTTCTTTTGCCGTAAACTTAAAGTAATATGGTGGGCAAACCAAAATGGCGTCTGCGCCGACCGACTTTGCGTGTTTAGCAAGGGTAATAGTATCAACTGCGTTGCCCGTGCACGCGCTTACTATAAGTTTTTTATCGCACGCTTTATTTTTTGCAACTAATTCGGTGGCAAGCATTTGTTCTTCAAGCGAAAGTTGAATAAACTCTGCCGTGCTACCGTTAGAAACGAATCCAGAAATCCCCGTTCCGTTTGCTCTTTTAACTTGTTTAACGAAAGACGCTTGGTCTATCTTGCCGTCAACGAACGGCGTCATAAGTACTGCAAAAGGCCCTTTAATCAATTTACTCATTTAAGTACGTACTCCTTTATATCAAGGGGCATAAGGTCTATAAACAAATCTATTGCCCCGTCGTTTTTTATCAAATAATCGTTTTCAAGGCGTATACCGAAACGTTGGTACAGCCCCGATTCAATTGCAACCAAATCACCGTCAAAAACCTTGCCGTCGTTATCGGGCAAGAATTGTGGTTGCATTAAACAACTTTGCCCTATTTTATGCCCTGCGTGATGAATAAGCGTTTTGCCGTCAAGAACGAAAACTTTATTTACGGCGTTATAAATATCTTTAGCAAAAGCGCCGTGTTTAAGGGCTTTTTCGCCGTTTTTAAGCGAAGTTACAATAAGGTTAAAGATTCTTTCTTGCACTTTACTATAACCGCCCACGAAGAACGTTCTCGTCACGTCGCACCACACGCCGTCAAACCCTACGCTTATATCCATAATAACGGTGTCGCCGTTTTGTAAAACGTAGTCTTTGGTAACGCCGTCAACGTTAAGCGTATCTTTACCGCAGATATAATCGTATTTAATTTGATAATCTTTCAGTTCGGCGTCTAAAACGGCGGTAAAATTTTCAAACAGAGTAAAACAGTCCACCCCGTTTTTATACTGCGCCTTAAATGCGTTAAACGCCTTTGCAACTGCAAGTAAGTTCTTTTTAATATCCATTATTTTACCTTGTTTAATACGAGAGTTTTACAATCGTATTCACAAATAGAAGTAAACGTGTAGCCGTCTAAAGCAAGTTCTAAGCCACTAACGGTATTTCCGTCAAGAAAATAGTTTGCGTTTTTATCAACTACGGGGAAAATCGTAAGTTGGTCTTGCGTTACCGTTTTAGTAAAGTAATGAATAACTACTTTATCAAAATTATCGTTTGCGTATTGTAAAACCACTTGATTATCCGTATTGACTAAAATTCTAACGTTTGCATTTTTCCAAAACTCAACGTCACTTGCATAGTTAGATAAGAATTCTTTAGTATCCTTTTTATACCACTCTGGGAAGTTAAGGTCACAAGAATAGCCGATAGGACCACCCGAAAGGAAGTTAAAGGTATAAGCCTTTTCAACGTGGGCAAGCGACTTCCAGTTAGCGTCGTTACACGAAATAATAACGTCGTCTTCGCAGTCGTTAACGGGCAAACCTTTAACGGCTTTTTGCACGTTATACGTTTCAACGATAGACGCAGGAACACGCTTTATAAGTTCGGTGTAAATACGCAAACCTTCAACGGGCCCTTGGTTATCGGTAATCCAAAAACTATCAAAGAACTTTGCTTGTTCAAGGTCAATTCTAAAGCCACCCGAAGCGCAGTTAGTAAGATAAATATTAGGGTATCTTTGGCGTATTTTTTCAACGAAAGCCCTTTGCCCTTGCATATAGCGATAGAACGCAGAATTATACTCGTCGTAGCCAACAGTTCTATTGAAGTCAAACTTAAAGTATTCAACGTTGTAGGTATCAACCAACCTACAAATTATAGAAAACAATTTATCAACTACTTCAGGGTTAGCGTAGTCGGAAAGGTAATCTTTAGAGATATAATGTTCGGGGTTTTTGTTATAATTGTTGCTACCTTTACTTGCACGTTCAGGTTCAACCCAAAGCCCGAATTTTAAGCCTAAACTTCTAACATAGTTAGAAAACTCTTTCATTTTACCTTTAAAGCCTGTAACGGGCGATTCAAACCAGTCACCAACCGTTTCCACCCAAGACTTGCCTTCTTCGCCAAACCAACCTGCATCAATAGCGAAGTATTCAAAGCCTAAATCTTTGGCGATATCGGCTTGTTTAACAAGGTCGTCAAAATCAACGGCGGTAAACTTATAAAGCCAAGTATTGTAAATTGCAGGCAATTTTTTTCTTGGGTAAGCGTTATTGAAATAGTTATGCAAAATATGCGAACCTAACCCGACCTTATCTTCACATTCGTAGAAGAATATTTCGGGCAAGTTAATAGTTTCGCCTGCTTTAATAAGCATACGCAAGCCGGCGTCGTTAAGCCCCGTTTCAACGGTAACGGTATCACGAATACCGGGCATAGATTTTCTTGCAACGTTAATTTTCCATTGACAGTTTGGGAACAAATGGAAAACTGTAACCTTGCCGTTTTGCTTGTTAAAGAGCGCAGTTAAAGGCGAGGCTGATTCACAAGTTCTAACACCCGTTGATTCGGTGGTGATTTGCGTTGCCAAAGTTGACCATCTACCAACGCCTTCGTGTTGCCAACAGTTGCTTTGCGTGAATACGTCGTACTCGCCCCCTTCAAGCGTAAAGCGACTGGTTAAGCGATAAGCGGTGATATCTTCACTTGAAATATTTTTAACCGTATCACGACGAAGAACGCCACCGTCGGCAAAAAAAGTAAATTCTGCACGAAGTAAAACCTTATCCGTTTGATAAGAATAAACCACGCCGTTATCGGTTTTTTGCTCATCGTAATTAACAAGCCCGTCAATCATACCGAAAGAGCCTTGTGCTAAAAATAACCCCGTAATAGTATCGGTGTTAAATTCACGTATTCCGTTTGCAATAAATCTTGAAAGTTTCATAAATACCGCCTTGAAAAAAGACTAATCTTCAATCTTAAAATAATTTCTAAAAGATACGGGGTTTTTGCCCTTATCTTCAATTTTGCCTAAAATGAGTTTAACGGCAGAGCGCATAGAACAATCGCTATCGCCGAAAGTGTTGATATACGTTTTAGCGTATGGGAAGTCGTAAAGTTTATACGGGTCGTCAAGACTGACGAAAATCATACCCGGATGATGCAGAACGTAACCACGCCAGAACGACATAATATTTTTCCAACCCATGCGAAGCGTTGCGCCGTGATAGTGAATTTTAGTTACGGCAACTACTAAGTCGTAATCGTTCATAACGGCTTCAACTTCGGTGTGATATGGGTCAAACATTTGCGTAACGGTGCAACCTTGTTTAACGAATTCGTCTGCCATTGCTTGCATTTCGTCACCCTTAATAGGCTTATAGTAGTAGTGCCCCGTAAGGTTAATCATTAAAACTTTGGGGTTAGGTTTAGTGAAAGGAATAATATTTTCAAAATTCCTAACGGTGTGAACGGCAGTATCGGAAATTTGTTGCCCCACCTTTTCCATTTCAATTAAGTCGTTAGAAATATCACCTATTTCTTGTTCAACGACGTCGTTTTCAAACAACCTTAATTTTACTTTAAGTTCAAGAACACGGGTAGCGGCGTCTTTGATACGTTCCATAGAAATTTCACCCGATTTAACGGCTTCAACAAGGCTTTCGTATTCGCCTTTTTCTGGGAAGAGAATAAGGTCGCCACCAGCTTTAATAAAGGTTACGCCCAACTTTTCAGGGTTTAAGCGTGCGCAAATACCTATCATACTCATAGCGTCTGAAATTACGCAACCCTTAAAGCCTAACTTACCCTTAAGTAAGCCTGTGATAAGGTCGTAACTAGAAGTTCCTGGAAGAGCGCCGTATTCGTCAATTTCCTTTTCCGTTTGAAAAGCAGGGCAAGAAATGTGCCCAACCATAACGGTAGAAACGCCTTGGTCAAAAAGAGCCTTGTACACTTTGCCGTAAGTAGCCATCCACTCTTCTTGCGAAAGGCTGTTTTCAATGGTCATAAAGTGTTGGTTTCTATCGTCAACACCGTCGCCAGGGAAGTGTTTTAAGCACGCACCAAGGTAGCCGTTCTTTTGAACGCCACGCACGTATGCGCCTGCAATTTTAATAACGCGGTCGGGGTCGTCTGAAATAGAACGAATACCCACGTTAGCCGCTTGGAAGTTTATATTTAAATCAACAACGGGTGCTAAAATATGGTTTACGCCTGCCTTTCTGCAAATTCTGCCCGTAAGTTCGCCTGCGCGTTCAATAAGCGCAACGTCGTTACAAGCGCCCCAAGCCATAGGGTTTGGCATGCTTGGTAAATCCCAACAATACGAACCAGGGCCGTATTCAATATCAGTAGTCATAATACAAGGCAAGCCCGTAATCTCTTTTGCTAACGCGTGGTAAGATTTATCGTTTTCAAACTTTTGGTTAAGTTTTTCCATACCGATTTTTTCTTCCACTTGGTCGCAATAGAAAGAACCCACAGGGTTTTTCTTAATTCTTTCTTTAACGTCAGATGGGTCGTATTTGTTACTTAAAGAGCGAACTAAAACCTGTTGGCAAAGTTCTTCAATACTTAATGAATCTACAATTTTTTTAATATCCATAATGAACCTCCGTTGTTTGTTGTAGTCAAATTTAAGTTTTTATTATATATAATGTTTAAAGTATAAAAATAAATATTAAAGTAAAAAGTATCGGTTGGCAGGGGATTTCTCCCCTGCCACCTTTACTATTTGTTTTGTTAAACCTAAATAGGTTTGGTTATTATTCAGCAGCTACGTCGTTTTTATCGGTTAAAGTAGTGTTATTAAACGTATACTTAGAACCGTGTTCACCGATAAGACCTGAAGAAGTAATATTACAATTCGTATAAACGAAAGTATTTTCAGTATCTACAGGGAATACCGTGCCACTAGTCCAACTTGAGTTGAGATAGTATTCGGTATCAAGTTTAGAGCTGTCTAAAGTAATATTGATGTCACAATCTACCATGTTAAAGGTCAAGCCGTGGCTATCATAAGTTAATAACGCCCTAGTAGTACCTGAAATGAAGTATGCATCTACGTCTACGTTAATTAAGTTGATAGTACCCGTCCAACTATGACCAAAGATAGTGCTTTGTGATCTAATGTTGGTGAGTTTAACGTTTTTCCAAGTAGCATCTTGTTGAGCCGCTCTGCAGAAACCAACTGAATCGTACCACGCATTTACAGTTTTGTTGTTGCCGTCAAATACGTAGTTAGAACTTGCTGCTGCACATACTTCGCCAGAAATAGTAGACATATCAATATTATCGGTAAGTAACGCATAAGTGTTAGAGTGATCAGCCGTCCAGTATGCTTTGAATTGTTCAGGCGTGCTTATTTTGTTAGTAACAATGCCGATTTCAACTGCATAAAGAGCGCTATCAGTTTCAATCAATAATGCTTGTGCGCCAACAGTTGCACAAGTTACAGTGAGAAGTGTGCCTTCTTTAGTAATAGTGCAAGCAGCACCATTCATTATAACTTTGTTAACATCGTCAATTGAGATAGCAGGCGTCATTTTAGAAATATCTATAGTGAACTTGCCGTCTGCATAATCAGCGTATTCGCTACCTTCTTCCATAGTTGCTACTTCGTATGCGTCAACCATTTTTGAAGTTTCATCTAAAGTAACTTTACCAGTACCCCATGCTGAACCGTTATAGGTTTCGCCAACCATAACCATTCTACCATTAGAACTAATAGTTGAATTTACAAAGTTAATTTCACCGTTTAAGGTGTTAACGAGAACAAACGCTTCGTCTTTTCTGCTATCGTCTACGATAACGTTAATAGTACTGTTCTTAATGGTTGAAGGCGTGCCTGCCAAAGTTTTATTACCTAAAATACAAGTTTTAGCAGCGTTTGCAGGAACGATTATATTCATAGTAACGTTATCCATAGTAAATGCACGGATTTCATCACTTAAAGCGCCGTGAAGAGTAGTTACGGTGATGGTAATGTTCTTCAATACGCCGTCACCTAAACAACTACGATACATACCTGCGTCATTTTTAAGACTACTTATGGTATGACCTAAACCGTTTATAACAGTACCGGTTTGGAATCTGTTCCAATCACCCGTTATTTCTTCGGTGATATCTTGGGTTACAACAGCGTAATAACCTGCTGCTGCTAACATGGTTGCAAATGTAGCCGCGTCGCTTATTTCATGCGTTGCAAGGATAGTGTTAACGGTGTAATTATTGAATGTCTTTGCGCTTTCAGCACTAATTACGATTGCTACTTCACCTTTTTTATCGGTAGTGATCACAAGGTTAGTACCGTCAACGGTATAAGTTGCAGCTGCGCCAGCTACGGTTACGCTAGAAATTTCTTCAACAACGATATCTTCGCTAAGTTTAGTTAAATCAAGGGTAACTTTACCTTCAGCAATCAATAAATATTCGTCTTCATAAGTGGCTTCTTGAGCAACGGTTGGCTTTTTACCTACTATTGAAGAAGTAGCATCTAAAGTACAAGCAGAAATAGCGTCTTCTGAAATAACACCGGTAGACGTAATCTTGGTGTTAACAAGGTTAGTTACTATACCGCTATTATCAAGTTTCATTAAGAGCATTGCATTTTCTTGTTTGCTTGCATCTACGGTAAACTTAAATTCACAATCGGTAAAGTTGAAAACGGTGTTTGCACGTACTCTATCAAACAACAATCTGCTAGTACTTGCGTGACCAGGAATTGAAACGTTAATTTTAACGTTAGTGAAGGTGTTAGTGTTATACCAGTCGTCACCTAAAGCAGAAGAACAAGTCTTAATATTTAAGGTGATATTTTTCATAGTAACGTCACCAGTACCACCAGGGAACATACCAGACCAGTCGTAAATGTTAGATACGGTGTGATTTAACCCGTTAAGTTTCCAACCACCAAACCAAGCGGTATTAACTTCTTGGTCAGCAGTTAAAGTAATATCTTGGCTAACTACTGCGTATTTGCCACCTGCCGTTCCGTGACCTGCAGTCAACCATGCTTTGAAAGTAGCTTCGTCTGAAAGTACGAAAGTTGCTACGATAGCGTTGAATTTATAAGCGGTATCGTAATCTTCACCGCCGATTACAACTGCGATTTCTATTTCGCCGTCTTTAGCGTTAGTAACAACTAAATTGTCACCGTCAACTTCAAAAGCACAATCTGTGCCTGCTACGGTTACGTTTATAACTTTTGCTACGTCAATATCAACGCCGAGTTTGGTAGTATCAATAGTGATTTTACCTTCGCTAATTGCCAAATATTCAGCATCGTAAGTGGTTGCTTCAGAAATTACCTTTCTAAGACCAACTATTGAAGAAGTTTCATCTAAAGTACAAGCAGTTATAGCATCCTTAAGAATATAACCGTTAGAAGTAATGCTTGTATTTACAAGGTTAGTTACTATACCAGTATTATCAAGTTTCATTAAGAGCATGTCTTTCGTTTTCAAAGCGTTATCAACGTTAAACGTGAATTCACAATCGGTAAAGTTGAAAACGGTGTTTGCACGTACTCTATCAAACAACAATCTGCTAGTACCTGCGTGACCAGGAAGAGAAACGTTAATTTTAACGTTAGTAAAGTTGTTCGTGCCATACCAGTCGTCACCCAAAGCAGAAGAACAAGTCTTCATGTTTAAGGTGATATTTTTCATAGTAACGCCACCGGTACCACCAGGGAACATACCTGAATAGTCGTATACGTTTTTAACGGTATGATCTAAACCGTTGAGAGTCCAACCGCCGAACCAAGCAGTATTAATTTCAACGTCTGCAGTTAAAGTAATATCTTGGCTAACTACTGCGTACTTATCACCAGCCGTTCCGTGACCTGCGGTTGCCCATGCCTTAAAGCTTGCTTCATCTGAAAGTACGAAGTCTGCTAAAATAGTATCAAAGGTGTATTCAGTTATCGTTGCTTCTCTAACTGCGGTTACAACGATTTGTTTTTCGCCACCTTTTGCAACTGCTACGTTAAGAGCAGTGCCTTCTGCAGTAAAGGTTGCGCTTGCGCCTGCTACTGATACTGCGCTTACAGTTGCGTCAGATAAGTCTTTATTGAGTTTTGCTAAATCAATAACGGCTTGGCCTTCGCTAATAGCAACGAACTTGTCACTATAAGTTGCGGTATCACTGAGTTCTGACCTAGTAACCGTTACGTCAACTGTATCAGTTGCAGTAAAGCCGTCAAGGGTATAAGTTGCGGTAATTACAACTTCACCTGCAGCAACTGAAGTAATAACGCCGTCGTTTGAAATGGTAACTATACCTTCTTCACTTAAAGTGTAAGCGATTGTACCGCCTGCTTTACTTGCTTGGTAAGCGAGAGTATCGGTAACAACGTCACCATCGTTAATTACTGCTACTTTAAGTGCAACCGCGTCTTTATTAAGTGTTACGCTTAAGCCGTAGTAAGTAACTCTCAAAGTAATAATTTTGTCTGCTAATTCAATAACGTAATCAACGTTACCTGCTTGCGTAGTGGTTGCAGTAATAACAAGGTTATCACCACTAATTTCTGCGCCAGTCACGGTTGCGCCCGTTGAAGTTACTGATACAGTGCCAGTATAACCTGCAAGACCTAACGATTCAAGTGATTGACTAATTGAAGTTGCCCTTAAATCGTATTGCTTTGATGCAGTATACGGCGTTGCTATAACGGCTTTAGTTACCGTTATTTCACAACTTGCAGAAACTTGCTTTTTGCCTTCGCCTGCCGTTGCAGTTACGGTTGCAATACCAGGAACACCTGCCGTTACCAAACCATTTTGGTCTACGGTTACAACCGTTTCGTCTGAAGACGACCATTTAATAGCGTCTTCACTGTCCGTGAGCGTTGCCGTTATAGTAGCGGTTTCGCCACAACTGAGTGCGATAGTCGTTTTGTCAAGTGTAATGCTTGGTTTTGCACACGCTGTAAACATGCACAATGCACATACCACTGATAACAATGCGATTACCAGATTTCTGACTTTTCTCATATAAGTCCTCCTTAAAATAAATCTATAATTTTCTCTTCTGCAGAGATAATCACATAATTTTCACTACGGAAAGGGTTTCCCCCTTCCGTAGTATCATTTTATTTATGCTGCATCGTTCTTATCAGTAACAGTACTGTTAACAAGCGTATAGTTAGAACCAAGGTCACCTATAACACCTGTTGAAGTAATAGTAGTATTTGTTAAGTTAAACAAGTTTGTTGTATCTGCAGCAAGGGCGTTTGACGCTGCCCCGTTACTTTTTGTTTTTGCCGATTAAACGGCTGTTTTGTTAAGCAATTATTGCTTTGTAATTAATAGTTGAGTTAGCGTCTTTAACGTATTCTGAAGAAACTCCACTCAACGAGCCGTTAGTAGTAATGCTACTGTTAACCATATTAACGGTTATAGAGCCTGTGCCACTCTTCATATCATGCAAGTTATCTGCAAAATCTAATGCGCTCTCATTTCTTATAATGTTAATAGTAGTATTAGTCATATTTACTACCGTAGTATCTCTAACACCCGTGAACAATAACGATTTTGCTGCATCCGTGCTAGTTACAGTATGATTAATGGTTACGTCTGAAAGATACCACGTGCCGTAGCAATCTCTACCAAATATAGTGCTAGCACCACTACTGTTAATGGTTATATTCTTCATAGTGAAGTTACCAAAACCATTTGTGCTTGCTAAACCAACATCATGATGGAAACCACTTAAAGTATGCCCTAAACCGTTAAGGGTATATGCATTTGACCAATTACCTGTGATAGAACTACCGTCAAGCGTAATATCGGTCGTAAGGACTGCATATGTGCTAGAATGACCAGCTTCCCAATAAGTCTTAAAGGTTGTTTGGTCGCTTAAAGCATGCGTTGCAATAATAGTGCTTAATTTGTATGCGTTAGTGTTTGTAAAGATAAGTATATCTTTTTCACCATACAAACTGGTGGTAAGGGTAAGATTTGTACCATCAACTGCAAACGGAACACTTGCTGCATCTATAACTACCATGCAAATATCTTTAGCCGCTACAGCCACGCTTAATTTAGCAAGATCTATTGTAGCAGAAGTTTTACTTGAGTTAAGAATATATTCATCTGCATAAGTTACAGCACTTAAATCTGACTTATCAACTATGTTGCAGTTTGTGAACGTGAAGTTAGCTGGGTGTTCACCGATTGTGCCGTTAGTTACAACGTTGGTGTTAATGAAGCTAATCGGGAAAGAAGTTTCTGCAGGGTGTGGGAATGCACTTGACCATTGAGTTACCAAATAGTAAGTCGTGTCAACGTAATTAGCTGGCATTGTAAAACAGAAATTACAGTTTTTAACGTATAACTTAAATTCTTTACAGTCATCTAATATAATTGCTTCTCTGTTTTGACGTTCTGTGAAGTAAGCGTCAAGTTCAATATCTTCAAGATAGCAAGTGCCATACCAACTATTACCAAAAAGTTCGTCAACAGATTTAATGTTAGTGAACTTAATGTTTCTTATGGTTATATCTCTACCACCACTACGGAAGAAGCCCATAGATTCATACCAACCGTTAATGGTGTGTCCTTGACCATCAAGAGTAAAGTTTACGTTAGTATCTTTGTTACCAGCAGAAACAACTTCGCCACTTGGGAAAGTTATATCAGCAGTAAGAACTAAACAGGTATTAGTTTTACTAGCACCTACCCATGCTTTGAATTCATCAATATTACCAGCAGTGTGAGTTGCTATGGTAATTTTTGCAGAAGTTTGTGTAAGTCTGCCGTTTACAATACTTTCAAAAGCAACGTCTTTATAACCCACATTATCAGTAGTTATAACAAGGTTATTGCCGTCAACCGTGTAGGTTGCTTCTGCACCACCAACAGTCATTTTAACAACTTTAGTAAAGTCAACAGCAGGTGTAAATTTAGTTAAATCTAAAGTAAATTTGCCGTCTGCTTTCATAACGTAATCAGCATCATAAGTGAGAGCCGTTGCTTCGCTAGCGATATTCTTATCGGTAAAGTAACTGCCGTTTATGAATGAATAGTTGCTTGTTACGTCTGCAATAACGCCTGCAGATTTAATTACCGTGTTATCAAAAACATAGGTATTTGTTGAGTCAATTGCACTATCACTGCTTGATGCAAGACACATTGCTGTGTTGAGTTTAGAACTATCTACAGAAATATCAAAAGTAGAATCTTTAATAGTTACGTTACGTTCATTTCCGTCATGGAATAATAATCTGTTTTTAGCACTACCTGTCATATATGCTACTACGTTAACGTTTTCAATTAAGCAATTACCTTTCCAACCGTGACCAAAAACAGTTAAAGTTGCTTTCACGCCCGAAAGAGTAATATTTTTAATGGTAATGTTAGTGCCACCGTAACGGAAGATACCAACTGATTCTATCCAACTACTAATCTCGTGTCCGTCACCGTCAAGCGTGAAATTACTTGGTGATGCACTATTATACACTTCAGTATTATTAGGGAATGTGATATCGCTAGTAAGACGTAAATAAGTATTGTTTCTATCACCACTAAACCATGCTTTGAAAGTATCAAGTGAGTTTGCAGTATGAGTTACTACTAAAGTTTCAACTTTAACAACTTTGTCAAAGAATTCAAGTGCTAAAATTTGTTCGCCACCAGGAACACCCGTTGTAGGAAGAACAACCTTGCCGTCATTAATGGTTGCCCCTGCAATTGCGCTTCCGTTTACGCTAAGTTTAACACTACCAGCATAATCTTGTGCTACACCGAGAGTGGTGAGTGCAATGGTTGAATCGGTGGGAAGTACTATTTCATCAATAGAAACAGTGCTTTCGGGTTTATTTGCTACGATATTTGCGTTAATTTCGTAAGCATTTTTTTCTGTAAATACTACAAAACTTACGTTGCCCGTTACACTTGCGTCACTTAAAGTAATTTTAAGCGTTTCACCGTCTACTGCATACGCACTATAATTATCGCCTATCACGCCGATAATTTCTGCATCTATCTCTGCGGGAATAGCAACTTCAATTGCGCCATCTATCATGTTGCTTGAATAGATTACAGGTGCTGATGCTTGATCTATTGCAACTTCTTTAACAGCGTTTACTGCGTTTTTAAGGAAGGTGATTTCTTCTGGGGTAAGCGTATTATACTTTTTAGAAAGTAAGTTACCTGCAGTTTGACCGATTGACCATGATACCGTATTTGTATATTCGGTTACAGTCTTTGCACCTTCTTCACTGTCAGTATAAGTATACGTTACGTATGAACGTGCTGAAATTTCTTTTCCGTAATACGTTTCAGCAAAATCATTAAAGTTACCGTCTGATACCTTACTACCTACTAATGCCGTTACGTATTCGTAATTATCACCATTCGTGCTGTATACTACTGCTTTTGCATTTGCTACTTTTGCCGTATCTATAGTTAATTCTGCACCGTTTAATATATCCGTAGGAATCATTAACGTGCCGAATACGGCGTTGTTTGGCAATGCGTTTGCTTGTTCTTGGCTAATGGTCGTTAAGAATCTTATGCCGTTTGGCTTTTCCGTTCTTATTGACGCCGTGTTAGCTACTGCAAAACTATCTAAATCTACTTTTGCAGTTACTTCTGTTTGTGCTTTTGTACCTGTTAATGTTTGCACATCAGCTTTCGCTGTGTTTACGTTTAGTGCTGTGAATACAGTTACTACTGCCATCACTGCAATGAGAACGCTTGTTAATAACCATTTAATTCGTTTAGTCATAAACTTTGCCCCCCTTCTGAGAACCAGCTGTTATCCCAGCCCTTAACGTTGTCGGAACCAAACACTGAAGTAGTCAATACGTCTTCAGTAAAGCACGTTTCTACTATTTCTACGCTTGGTGCCTCTTTGTACTGTCTTTTCATGTTCTTCCTCCTATTTAGGTTTTATTTTTATAATCAACCCCTTTGGGTTTATTACCTTTTTTACTTTCTTAATTTAAAAGGCTTATACTACGGAAAGGGTTTTCCCCTTCCGTAGTATCGCTTTATTTACGCTACGTCGTTTTTATCAGTAATGCTTGAGTTACTATCTAAAACGAAGTTTGAACCAAGTTCTGCAATAGTGCCCGTTGAAACGATTTTACTATTTACAAAGTTAGCAACTATGCCACTATTATCAAGTTTCATCAAGGTCATTTCTTTTGATTGCAAGCCACTATCAACGTTAAACTTAAATTCGCAATCAGTAAAGTTGAAAACGGTGTCTGCACGTACTCTATCAAATAACAATCTGCTTGTGTCTGCGTGACCAGGAAGTGAAACGTTAATCTTAACGCCTATAAAGTTGTTAGTGCCGTACCAGTCGTCACCAAAAGCAGAAGAACAAGTCTTCATATTTAAGGTGATGTCCCTTATAGTAACGCCACCTGCAC
Organism: Christensenellaceae bacterium; assembly: GCA_045534565.1. GTDB lineage: Bacteria > Bacillota > Clostridia > Christensenellales > Borkfalkiaceae > UBA1259. The sequence continues at coordinate 25,125 of JAZSJY010000040.1, forward strand.
CACCAGGGAACATACCTGAATAATCGTATATGTTGCTAATGGTATAACCTAAACCGTCAAGCGTCCAACCGCCGAACCAAGGCGCGTCAAGTTCAACGTCTGCAGTTAAAGTAATGTTTTGGCTAACTACTGCGTATTTACCGCCTGCCGTTCCGTGACCTGCTTTTGCCCACGCCTTAAAGGTTGTTTCATCTGAAAGTACGAAGTTTGCAACTTTAGTCTTGAACTTATACGCACCACTCGTTGTGAACAACAAGAAAGTAGTTTCGCCTGAAAGTGCGCTATTGCTAATAGTAATGCTATCTGCAGTAGTGGTGAACGTTGAAGAGTTCCCCGTCATAACGATATCTTCGCCGTTAACCGTTTGACTTAATTTAGTTAAATCAAGTGTAACTTTGCCGTCGGTTAAAGCAACGAATTTATCGCTGTAGGTTATTTCAGTCGCCTTACTGCTATCTAAAATAGAGCAGTCTGTAAAGGTGAAGTTAGAACCGTGTTCGCCGATTATACCTGAAGAAATAACTGAACAGTTAGTATAGGTAAAGGTATTTTCAGTATCTACGGGTAACGGACCTGAACCAGCCCAACTTGAGTTGAGATAGAACGGCGTTGAAAGTTTGCTTGCGTCTAACGTGATAACGAAATCACAATCAGTCATATTGAGATTCAAGCCGTGGCTATCGTAAGTTAACAAGCCCCTTGTAGTACCTGAAATAAAGTATACGTCTGCATCTACGTTGATAAGGTTGATAGTGCCTTTCCAACTGTGACCAAAGAGCGTGCTTTGTGATCTAATGTTAGAAAGTTTAATATCTTTCCAAGTTGCGTTAGAAGTGCCGTATCTAATTAAACCAACTGAATCGTACCAACCGATTATCTTATGATTGTCGCCGTCAAGAACGTAGTCTGAACAGCCACTCTTTGCAACTACTTCGCCTTGTGCGCTCATATCAATATCTGCGGTAAGTAACGCATAGGTATTTGAGTAGTTAGATTGCAAGTAAGCCTTAAACGTTGCTGCGTCGCCGATAAGATTCGTTACTACTAATACGTCAAACTTATAAGCAAAGCCGTCAAAGTATACGGTTACGCTAGTTACGTCGTGTGCAACTACGCCCGTCAAAGTGAGTACCGTGCCTGCTTGACTTATTGATTCTGCAACCTTGTTGCCAACCTTAACGTCAATTGCGCTACCAGAAGTGTATGCGCTAACGTTTGCAAGGTCAAGCGTCATAGTGCCGTTATTGTTATATACGTATTCGCCCGTGTAAGTGGTTGCAGTAGCTTGATCCATTACGGTTACGTCTACGCTGTATACTGCACTTTCGGTGAATATCTTAACGTTGGTTGCGCCCGTAACTGCTCTGTTGATAGTAAGAGTCGTTCCTGCAACGCTGAAAGTTGTTTCTGCGCCTGCAATGTAAACGTTCTTAATATCTGCGCCGTTTACGGTAGCAGAAAGTTTACTTAAATCAAATAACGTTTCTCTGCTTGTCGCTTCGGGGTTGCCCGTGTAGGTAAGTGCGGTGAAATCATCTTTATCGTTTATGATTAAGCCTTTACCAACGGTATCAAAACCTGAACCGTAACCGTCTTCGCCCAACTTAACTACCGTGCCGTTTGAAGTTACCTTAACGTTATCAAAAGTAACTGAACCGAACTTATCGTTATCGGGAATTAACTTGAACGCTTTTGCTTGATGAACTGCGTTAACTGCAAAGTCAAAGTTACAGTTCTTAAACGTTACGTCGTTACCGTCGTGATTTGCCGTGTATAACAAGTATTCGCTATCGTTTGCTTCGGTAATAATGGTATTTACGAAGTTTACGTTTTCAAAGAGAGTAGGACCAACCATCTTTCCGCCTAATACGGCTTTGTCAGTCTTAAAGTTTTCAAACGTAATATTCTTAACGGTCATTGCGTTAGCGTCGTTACCGAACAAGCCTTTCGCATTGTACGCGTTATATATCGTATTACCTAAACCGTCAAGAACGAATTGTACGCAGAAGCCCGTGTTGATGGGCGATATGCCGTCAAGTTTAATGTCGTTTGCTATTACTACGTACTTACGGTCTGCCAAGTTGTAATTCTTTTGAAGTATTGAGAACAATTCTGCACCTGAAGTAATTACGTTATCAGCAACTAATACTTCAAAGGTATATACTTTTTCGTTAGTGTAAATTTCAACGTTTTGAACGTCAACTGCGCTGTTAGTAAAGGTCAATACGTTACCTGCAAGCGAGTGTTTAACGTTTACGCCGTTTAATACTACTTTTTGAACTGAACCTGTAAAGTTCTTAACCTTACTTATATCAAGCGTCGTGTTAGCACCGTCGGTAGCAATGAATTTTTCGGTATATTCAGTTGCTACATATTCGTAAGTTTGCAACGGAATTTCTATCTTAACGCCGTCAAAGTTTGCGCTTTCAACAACGATTATGAAAGGCGTTGCTACTGCTACGTTACCGATAGTAATCTTGTTACCGTTAATGGTAATTCCGTTAACTGCTGACTTAAGTGAATATTTTGCATCAAATAAACTGCTTTCAATAGTTACGGTTGAATTTGCTTTGAGTTCGCCGTCTACCGTATAGAAACTGTTGTTAAGCGCAGAAGTGAAATCGCTCATGTACGGGAAGCCCGTTACGTTCCAACCTGCGTCATTAAAGGTATCTTTATCGTAATCTTCAACGAAAGCGTCAATACTTGCAAAATGTTCGGTCATGTTCTTGGTTGAATTAGTTCTCTTAAGAACAAGTTGATCGCCGAATACGAGATAGCCGTTTTCAACGGTCATACCTTGACCTTGCATGTATGATTGACCGTAACCCCAGTATTCAACTTCGTGATTATCAGCAGTTACCATCATTACTACGTTCTTGAAAGAAGATTCGGTATATTCTTGGCTACTTACAACGTTCGTTGCATTTTTAGCGCCTACGATTTTAGCCAAGATAAGAACGTTTTCCCAGTCGCCTAAAACGGTTGAGCCGATTATACCTTGCGAACCACTAACTATCATGTTAACGAATTGAATATTTTTCATTTTTGACAATTCGTTAGAAGTTTGTAATATGCCCGTAGGTGCAAGGAAGTTTGAAACGGTGTGTCCACGTCCGTCAAGCGTACCCGTCCAGTAACCGTTACAAGCAGTAGTTGCGCCTGCAAGATCTATATCTGCCGTAAGAATAGTGTAGCCCCTATACGACATAATGTTTTTAAACCACGCTTTATATTCTTCCGCCGTGCTAATTGCCGTTTGATAGATAAGACCGTTTATAACTACGTCTACCCTATCGGTAGTAAGCAAGTATTCGTTTTCTGACGTGGGTGCGTCGCTTAAAGTAAGTACGTTACCTTGACTGCTAAACGTTACAGATTCGCCTTTGCACGTTACCTTGTTAATTTCGCTTAACGCGATAGGAAGATCTGCCGTGCTTAAATCAATTGCCGTATTACCCGTTGTGGCGTTAGTTGCGTCTTTTGAAGATTGAACTTCAAAGTTAGTTTCAACTTTAACAGTTTCTTTACCAACGTTTACGGTAATAATTGAATCGTAAACTTTATTGCTATCAGCCGTGAAAGATGCGGTAACGGTAGTTGAACCTATCTTTTTACCAACGATTTTGTTGCCTTCAATAGCAACTATGCTAGCATCAGCCGAAGTAAGCGTAATAGCCTTACTTACTTGAACGTTATCTACTAACGCTTTGAATTCGCTTGTAACGAATTCGTTTACGCTACCTTCGTTAATAGCAGTAGCAGTAAGATTTATTACGTTAGCATCAACGCCCGTTTTAATAGTGCCAACTTCTTCTACGCTAACGGTAATTTCTTTAGTTGTAAGAGTAATCGTGCCGTATTTTGCCGTTACGCTAATTTTTTGCGTACCGTATGCGTTTACGGTGATATTGTTCTTATCGTCAATATCAATCACGCCCGTATCTTCGCCAACCATTGCTACGGTGATTTCTGCGCGGTCAAAAATCTTTTCGCCAAGAATCATAGTAGTATCAAGTGGATAAACCGAGCCTTTAATCAACGATAGAGTATCGGTTAAAACGTCAAATTCAGGTGTAAGCGTACCACGGTTAACGGTTATTTGGCAAGACGCTGATAAATCGCCTGCTTTTGCCGTTACAGTTGCGCTACCTACGTTAACTGCTTCAACAAGTCCGTCAACTACCGTTACGATTGAGTCGTTTGAAGTTGACCATATAATTGCTGAATCAAAATCTTTAAGTGTTGCGTTAATAGTTTGTTTTTCAAAAAGCCCCATTTCAAGCGTCGTTGCTGAAAGAGTTATCGTGGGGTTTTTCTTTTGCTTTTCGCCACAACCGATTGCGCTAAACGTTATACACAAAGTTGCTACCAAAGCCAAAAGACAAACTAACCATTTTCTTTTAGTCATATTTTTTCCTCCTCTATGACTTTCCCCTTCCGCCCGTTAAGACGGAAGGTTAACTAAAAACTAATTTTCCAAAGCTTGCGCCATTTGGTCACGAGTTGCTGACGAGTGGTGCGTTTGAGTGTTAAATATATCGTCCAACAAGGTTTCCTTCATAATTTCTTGTTCGCCGGGTTTATATTCACCACCGTAAAGCCTTATAAGCATATATCTGTGACCAATAGTTTCCCTAGTAATTTCATCGCGAACCATTGCGTAGTAATCGGGATCGGTTTCAGCATATTTTTCAATATAATCGTATGCAGAAGTTATAAGGTCAACTTGATTTGCAAGATATCTCTTGGGCCAATATTTAGGCGTTAAATAACCAGTCCAACAAGAACCGTCACGACCTAAAAGTCTTTGGTTGTAAAGTTCTGCTCTCATATTGTACAACGCTTGCGTCATAACGGGCGCTGCTTCACGGTATACGTTTTCCATATAATGATTTATAAGAGTAGTTTGGTCAAGGTTAACGTCCCACATAAGTTTAGTCCACAAATATTGTTTAAGAGCGTCAAAGTTAGTATGTTGAACACCACCGATATGCGCTTCTGGGAATACCATGTAAGTACCCATAGATTTTAAGAATCTTAACATATCGGGTGAGTTACCCCAAGTATCGTATGGAACGTAATTTTGTTTATCGCCGTAGCTTATATCGTAAAGCCATGCGCCAAAGTCGTCTGCAAGGCATTGCCAACTTTCAAAAGTCTTTTTCATTGCAGCGTTTGAAGAGTCGTTAATTGAAGAAACGAAGTCACCCGTGATAGGCGCAATGTTTGCCGCAACGTTATCGTGTAAAATAACGCTATCGTCTACGGGAACGTATTCGCCTTTATCGTTAACTACTACGGGCGCTGCTTCCGTTTGGTGATAAACTATCATATTGAAAGTAATCTTTCTACCAGGTTGATTTTCATCAATCCATTCTTGAACTATATCGGCAATATCGTTAGTCCAGAAAATCGCCGACGCAGCGTTAGTGCCGTATCTTAATTTAAGTGCTCTACAAGCGTCGCAACCACACCATACGTTATAGTCTTGTTGAGCCATTGAAACACATTCGTGAACAAGGTCTTGTTGCAACTTGCCTATAATCATGCTTGCCGCTACGTTAATTTGTTCATTATAAGATTCTTCGTCACCACCTGCAGTATAGCAAAGTTGTAAGCCGTCTGAAGAATACCACTCAGGGTGGAAATCCTTAAAAGTTTCTGGTGGAACCATACGGAAAGACGAGTGAGAGTGAGTATTGATAAGGTAAACGTTAGAGTCACGAATCATTCTCATACGGGTTGCAGCCGTTTCGTTCATATATATACTACCGTAAGAAGTCAAACGATAGTCAAAGTCAGGAACTTCTTTAATTTTAAGGTCGGGAAGATTTAAGTCGGTTACGTTTCTATCTAAAGTGTAGTAAAGAGAACGGAACATTTCGTAGTTAAACAATTCGCCTAAAAGGTCGTATACGCCCCAAAGAACGCCCCTTTCCGGACCAGAAATAAATATAGAATTATCTTTGGTGTCAATTTGGTAACCTTGTCTACCAAGCGTATCGTAATCAGTTTCAACGCCTGATTGTCTAAGTAATGCCGTATCACCTAAAGAAATGTATTTCAATTCACTTGAATATACTACGTCTTCGTCAGTAACCAAATTCAACTTAAAGCCCGTTGCTTCAATAAAGAAGTAGTTAAATTCTGCAACTGCTTTGTCAAGATAAGTAGTAGTGGTAGTTTCAGGCATTATAAGCATATATTCAGAAGCGCCGTTAGAAATTAATTTCTTTTCCGTTTGACCAACTGAACGTTCGTGAATAGTGCCTTCTACTTTAGGAATAGTATTAGTGTAATTCACGTAATTACCGTCGGGGGTAACTACTTTATCTGCATCTTTATTTCCGTTGTTATCGCCACAGCCAACAATGGTAAATGCAGAAACGGTTGCTAATGCAAGCGCTAAAAATTTAACGAATTTTTTCATTTACGCTACCTCCTTTACGGTAATAGTATATACAAGGTTGTTTACGTTGTTCGCAGAGTCGCGAACTGAATAAATAACGGTGTAAGTGCCAGTTTCCCTTGCGATAAAGCCCATATCTCCGCCAAAAATATCAAAGTTTTCTACTCTACCGGTGGGAAGAATAATCATTACGGTATAATCTTCAATCGCTGAATCTTTATTGTCTTTAACGACAAGTTTAGGTACGTGAATCTTATCGCCTAATTTTACTTGGGTGGGAAGTTTAGTTTCAGGCTTAATTTCAGGCATAACGTCGTCAACAACGTAAACTAAATAGTTGCTTGGTCCGTTAATTCTGTTGCCGTAAGAGTCAACTGCATAGTAGGTAATATCGTAAGTGCCGTACGCTGAAAGTTTAATTTCAATGTCTTCATTGCCAGTAAGAACGTAATCTTCAAGCGCAACGCCACCCCATTTTACTATGGTGTAATCGTCGTTTTCACTAACGTGCGCAACGGTAAGTTTAACTTCTACTGCGCCTTCAAATACGTCTGCAACGATTGCTCTTGGCAATCTATACACGTCGTTGAGTTGATATTCCCCGCCGTAATCTTCAGTAAAGCAAATCTTCGGGCCTATCCAATCTCTACTGCCGTTGGTGAGCGCGCTACCGTTTAAGGTGCTAAGTATCATTTCGCCACCTGCTTCGCCAACTAATTCAAACGAAACGTAATATCTATTGTCAGTAAAGCCGTTGAAAGCGTTGCCGTTAAGGTCTTTTTCTACGGTAAGAGTAGTGCCCTTAGTGTTATCGTATAAAACTTTTTTAGTAAGGTCATCGTAACTTAACGCTAATCTTCTGCCTGCGTTAAAATCAAACGGAATAGAAAGTGCGTTTGCAATATCGCCATTATAATAGAACAATATATTTCCACCGTTGTTCTTGTAAGTGAACTTAATTTGCTTGTTGTGATCAGCGTAATCGGTTAGATAGATTGAGAAAGTTGAAAGGTCGCGTGAATTTTCGTTAGTGACGAAATCAACTGCAAAAGAAGTAAGGCGTTGAGCGTTAACGAAAGTGAAAGATGCATCGTCTTCGTTAGTCCTTAAAACTATATTTGCAGAAGTTGCAGTTACACTACCGCCTACTTCATCAAAATATTTAGCGACTTCAATGTTGTTGCCCGTTTTAACTTTATATACGGGAATATCTTTAGTATAAGTAGCAACACCGCTGTTGCCTACTTGTGCTTGGTAAATAATTTTAACGCTATCTTTGTGGTTAGTTACGGTCGGCGTATATTTGCTTGTTACGGGTGAAGTTGAATTTTTATATTCTGCTTTAATAGTAGTTTCAACTTTGTCGCCCGAGCCGTCTATATAATTGTAAGCGCTAATTTTTGGTAAATCGTAAGCAATGCCTTCAATAAAGTATTCTGGCAATACGGGAAGTTCTACGAAAGTAGGCTTATCGTTTTCGCCAACGGTTACTTCAATATCTTTAACCACTTTTTGACCAACGAAGTCGGTTACGGTGATTTTAACGTTCATTTTGCCGATTGCTTCTGCACGAACGTATCCGTCAACAACTTCTAATTGTTTGCCTTGGTTAGTAACTTCAACGGCAATAATTTCTTTACCTATGTTATTTTCAACTTCAACTTCGGGGATATAATATTTTTCGCCCAACTTAACTGAAGTTTGATAATCGCCAAGTTCAACTTCTAAAACTTCTATATCGGTTGAGTTATGCGCTTCTACTTCCACTAACTTAACTGAAACGTTACCTTCGTCGTCAACTGACTTATATTCAATGGTGTAGTTACCAGCCATAGTGGGAACGAACACGCCTCTACTTATAGCAACTTCTTTCCTTGAAGTTGAATAGTAATTGTAGAACGCTTTAACTGAAACGTCTTCTATTCCGGTATAAAGGTCAAAAGCCGTTGCGTCAAACACGGGATATTTACAACCAACTATTGCATCGGGAATAGAATCTTCGTCGTAATCAGCGTAATCAACGTTGATTGCAGGACCTTTTTCGTCAACTAATACGTTGCTTGATAAATCGTATTTGCCGTATTGTTCAATAAATAGAGTACCTTTTGAAGTTTGTAATTCTTCTACCCAAACTTCAACGTAAACTTCACCGGTGGTAAAGCCTTTAAATACGTTTGCGCCCTGTACGGTGCTATCGTCAAGATCGGTTATCCAAGTTTTTACGTTGCTTAACGTGTTACCGCCGTAGCCAGTCCACCTAGATGACATCCAAGGTTTATTTTCAACGGGGTCGTAGTAGAAAGATAAACAAGCAGAGTCGCCGTCGTAGAACGGGAACTTACCACCCGTACCATAGTCGTCAGTACACCAACCTTGTACACCGTGGTTATAACCGGTATACTTACCAACGTTGCTCTTTGACATCGTGTAAGATGCTTGTTCGCCGTTAAGGTTACCAGGGTGATTTTGCGTTCTGTAACTTACCCTAATTTCAGGGTCATATACGTCAACCAAGTCAACGCGAACTCTAGCAAAGTCTGCCGTGCCCTTGTTCGCAGGGGCTGGTCTAAACGTGATAATAGAGTCCATATTGAGTTCGTAAAGGTCTATAACTTGACGCAACACCATTCTATCTGAATCTAAAGTGTACGTTACGCTTAAACCTTCAGTTCCGTCAGAAATAGATGCGTTTTTGCCGTAAGTAAATGAAGAATCTTCAGCGCCCACTAAATAATACGCAGGCTTAACTTCTTCTTCAGCAGAAAACGTGTTCGCTTTATTTCCAACGTTAGCTTTTACGATAAATACGCTACCTACCGAAAGGCAAAGCACCATAACTACCGAAAAAACTTGCAAAAGAAATTTTACTTTTTTCGTTTTTGCGTTTATCATTTTGTTCCTCCTGTTTTTTTATTTCAATCCGCCTACGGTAATGTTGCCTAAAAGTCTTTTTTGGAAGCCTATAAACAACGCCAAAAGGGGAATTGCTACTATAATACAACCTGCAAGTTGTGCAGGGGTGCTACTACTAGTTACGTCAAGTGCGCCCGTGGTGTACCAGTATAGTCCGTACGCTAGCGTGGGGTGTGACGGCATGTAGATAAGCGGTGTCTGGTAATCGTTCCAGAACCCTATGAAGTTAAGTAAGATTACCGTAAATATTGAGCCTTTAACGAAGGGGAAAATAATTTGAGTCATTATCTTAAAGTTACCTGCCCCGTCAACTTGCGCCGCTTCGGTATATTCCCTTGGAATTTGCTTAAACGACGCGTAGAATACCAAGAAGTAAAGTCCTTGAACGTGCGTTTTCATTACCCAAATACCTATTATCTTATCGTAAAGTCTAAGACTAGTTGCCATTTGCAATTCAGACGGCAACGACCCGACGATAGGAATTATCATTTGAATAATAACTACCACGTATATCCATCTACAAAATCTAAAGTTATACCTTGCAACTACGTAAGCAACTAAAAGCGACATAAGCATTGCAAGAACTGAACTGCCGATTGAATAGAGTAGTGAGTTAACAACCATTTCTACAATACCAGCGTGTTTTTCAGACGAGCCGAGTGCGTAAAAGATTGTGTTTATAAACTTTTTAAGTCCCGTTGCGCTTGCCCTTCCACTAGTTGCCGAGATAGGAACTATAAAGGTGGGGTCTAACGCAATAGTGGGGTCGCCTTTAAACATTATTTTATAGTTATATAGCGACCACGGGTCAGGTTTTGCCCAACCACCGTTCATCGTAAAGTCAATATCGTCACGGAAAGAAGTTATTATCGCCCAGCCGAGTGGGAATAAAAGCGATATAACGTACATAACCAAAACTACTAAACTGATTATACCTATTACACTTAAGGTGGCTTTTAAGCCTTCTTTATTTTTAATAATCTTTTTCATATCAGCCACCCCCTATTCCGTCTTTGGCCCTAATTTTTCAAGTAGCCATCTTCCAAGCAAGGTAATGGGCGCAGCAATGAGCGTCAACACTACGCTATACGTTGCAAGTAAAGGTCTTTCTGCCATTGTGCCTACGTTAACCATTCTAAACAGGTGATAACCTATGGTTCTGTACTGCACCGCAGCGCTGTTTCCGTAGAAGGAATACAAGTTCAGTTGGTTTGTAAATATACCCGCTATACCTGTTATAAGGAAGGTTGTAATAGTGGGATAGATAAGCGGTAAAATAACGTAGAAGAATTCTTGCAAAGAATTTACGCCGTCAAGTTTAGCCGCTTCAATTACCGATTGTTCAATAGTGTTCATTGCGCCCGAATACATTAATATTTGCGTACCAAAGCTTGCCCATACCATAAAGAATAAAAGAGCAAACATTTTGGTTTTAGCGTTAGAAAGCAAGCCTACGCCGTTAAATATTTGCGGGAACATTTCGGGAAGAGCCGTTTCTACGAAGTTTCTATACATAGTAACGGTTATGGTTGCCGAAAGAATAGACGGCAAGAATAAGAACACCCTAAACGTCTTTGACGCAAACATTCCTTTGTAGATATAAACGGAAAAGAATAAAGACAAAGTCGTTCCTACCGCTATGTTCACTAAAAACACGATAATAGAGTTCTTAAACGCAGTAATAATACCTGCATCGTAGCGCAATTCGTTAAACAGTTTACCGAAGTTGGCAAGCCCGTTAAACACCATTTCGCCTCTGTTGTTGACAACTTCGTATCTCTGGAAAGCCATTGCTATTGAGTTAAAGTTTACGCCTATGTAGAATATACAAAACTGCACGACGGGTACTAAAATTACCAACAAACAGAATATTAAATCACGTATACGCCTTTTACTAAAAGCGTTTTCTTTAGATTTACTCATCAATACACCTAATTTATGTAGGTCTTGCCCCGTTTTTTAGGGGCAAAACCTTATTGAATTTATTTTTTTTACTTAAAATTATTTGCTAATTAAATCTTGCCAAGAAGTTGCGTCGTATTTAGCCCTAATTTCTTCAAAGACAGTTTCAGCAGAAGTTCCGTCTTTTAACGCGTCAATCGGGTCGTCGCCGTATTTAGAAGTCAAGAAGTTGCCAAGTGGGGTAAGCATAGTGTAGTTTTTATAAACGAATTCGTTATTGCTCATACCTGCAACGTGTTGGCTATTTTCAATAAGCGTTCTTACGCTGTTGCCGAACGGGGTAACTTTTGCTTGTTGTTCAGCAGAAAGCGTATAGTTATAACCCCTTGAAACGTTGGTGGTCATAAAGAATCTTGCAAGAGCGTCGTTAGTGTGGCAGAATTTAACGAAAAGTTCTGCAAGGTCAGCCATATCGCTACCCTTTTCAAGTTTGCCGTTCATACATAAAATACCACTGCTACGTTTAATTGTGTTCGGTCCAAGTTGAGTATCGTCAACCTTGGGGAAAGGCATTACGCCAAGTCTTCTTTCAGCAAGTGAACTGTTTTTATATCTGCCTTCCATTTGACGGAAAGTATCTGACGATTCGTGCGTCCAGTAAATACCTTCAATCAACATACCGATAGGTTGCGTCTTACTGTTATATTTACTAGTAAGGAAAGTCTTTTGCGCACCGGTGTGGGTGGTTGCTTCGTTTACAGACGCATTATCGTACCAGCCGTTGTCAACTAATTTTTCAAAGAAACTTAGTGCGTGAAGCGTACCAGCTGAGTTGAAAATTTCATAGCCATTGTTGGGCGAAATTTCGGTAGCAGGTTTATAGTTGATAACCCTGTTATCGCCACTACCCGTATACGAACTAACGAGTTTAGACATCGTTCCGCTAACGTTAACGGGAACTGCACTCTCTAAACCTTCAAAGTCCGCTTTAAGACCAGCCATATATTCGGTAGTATAGAAGTCGTATTGACCTGACCAAATAATAGGCGTTACACCACGAAGTTTCATAGTAGTGCAAAGTTTATAGAATTGTTCGTACGTTGCAGGTAAACCGTCGTCGTAAGTTCCAGATTCGCCGTCAGGACCTGTGCCACGACCTGCGTCGTTTGACTTTTTGGTAAGTTCGCCAGAAACGTCAAAGAACAAGTCTTTTTCATCAAAAATATCAATATCGTAAGTGATAGTGTTGAAGATTTCGTAGTGAGGAAGTGCGTAATATTTGGTTTCTTCGCCTTCTTTAACGCCGAAATAATCTTTGTAGATTTGTGGCAATTTACTTTCAATAGTAACTTTGCCGTCACCCGTTTCCGTGCCTTCGCCAACGTCGGAAAGAGCACCCGTAACTACGTGGGTCATATCGTAAAGCGCGCCACCGTAAACCATATCCAAATAGTTACCACCGCCCATAAAGTAAATTTGAACGTCTTCATACTTCATTTTTGAGTATACTGAAGATGCGTTGTTCTTATGTGCGTCTACCCATACTTGAACGCCAGTGGTATCGGGGGTGAATTTTACGTCTTTATACTGTTCTTGGAAAAGTGCGATATTATCGTACAACCATTCAGTACCAACGCCACCGTTAAAGTTAGAAACGTAAAGTTGTGCTTTGTTAGGGTCAAGCTTTTGGTCTTTAACGTGGTTGCTACCGCCACCACCTTCATCACCACAGCCTATTAAGCCCATAGTGCCGAAAGCACATACGATTGTTAGTAGTAATACTACTGCTTTCTTGAAAAATTTGCTCATAAGTTTTTTCTCCTTATATTATGTCTTTTATTTTGACTTCCACTACTATCGGGAAGTGATCTGACGTCATTATTTGTTCTACGTTATAAGATACAACTTCAAACTCTTTAGATAAGAACACGTAGTCTGCAGTCACGTCTTGTATTGCCGTGCTCATCGTTTTTTCGTTGGTTTTTCCCATAACGTCTGCTGCGCTAACTAACCTTTCACGCAACGGTTTTAACCTACTATTTTCTGGCGCAATATTGAAATCACCGCATACTATAACGGGATTTTCCGTCTTATCTAACAACTCTAAAAGCGCCGTAACCATATTTTCTTGTTCTAACGCGTTAATCCCAGCATGAATTGATATATAATCTATTTTTAACTTATCACTAACGCTTACCGTAGTTTTAACTATTACCCTGTCTTCGTAATATGAGGTTTCATTAGGGCGTTTGTTCTCTGGAATAGGCACGGCTATCGTTTGCTTGTCCGTAAGGCGATATTTAGATAATACTGCGTTACCTATCGTACAACCATCGCCAAGAATTGCCCCTAACCCAAAAAAGTGATAAGTTAGTCCACTAAACTTGGTTAGCCGTTGCGCTTGATTCGTTAACAAGGGGTTAGCGTTACCACTTTCATACACTTCGTTTAAGCCCACTATATCGTAACCAAGTCGGTATAAAATTCCTGCCGTTTTATCAGGGCTAACTTTATATTCGTTAAACACGTCTGCACAATGGCAAATATTGTAAGTGCCTACCGTTAAAGTTATATACTTTTCAACGGGTGGCAAATCTTCTTCCCCACCGTCGTTATCAGGTGGTTGTTCGCTCGTCGGGGGTAAATCGTTATTTGCGTTATTATCGCAACCGATACACGCCAAACAAGTTAGCGCTAACACGATGGATAGCAATAAACTTAAAAGTTTTTTCACCGTTATATCTCTACGACTGCTTTTATTGGGAAATGGTCTGACGCCATAACGTCAACCACTTCAAACGATTTAACCTTAAATTCCTTTGAAACGAAAATATAATCAAGCGTTAAATAAGGGTTAAAAGATGCATAGGTAAATGCGTTGCCCTTACCCACTACTTCAGCCGTGCTAACTAACCTTTCGTAGATAGGCGCTAAAATTTTAGAGCGTGGCGCAGTATTGAAGTCGCCACACAAAACCACGGGGTTTTTGCAGTCGTCTAAAATTTCAACCAACTTTGCAACTATTCTTTCTTGTTCTAAAAGATTAAGCCCAAAGTGAGTGCTAATATAATCAATCTTTCTGCCGACGTCTACCGTCGCCTTTACTATAATTCTGTCTTCATACCAGTCTTTTTCTTCAGGGCGTTTTTCTTCATCCGTCGGTTCGGGAACAAAAAAGGTTTTGCTTTCTACTATAGGATATTTTGAAAATATTGCGTTGCCTATGCTATCGCCCCAGGTAAACAACTTACCAAGCCCGAAAACGCTATATTTTAACCCCGAAAAGTTAGAGAGTTTTTCCGTTTGATTTTTAAGTTCTTCTTTCAAACTATCCCTATAAACTTCGTTAGCGCCAGCAATATCAAACTTGCTAAAAATACTAGCCGTTTTTTCAATATTAACAGGCAAAACGCCGTCTTTTTTATCAGCGTAATTTGCACAATGACAAACGTTGTAAGTTCCTATAACAAGTTCCATTTTTTCACCTTTTATTTTTAATAATGTTTTGTTTTTTTAG
>JAZSJY010000025.1:0-6047 GCA_045534565.1 Christensenellaceae bacterium
GAGAGCCAAGGAGTTGAACCAAATCCTTGTCTTCCTAAGACCGCTTGGCCTCCGACTTGAAATTCAGTCAATATACTCATGCGTGTATTTAGCGGTTGACGGTAAATATCTGGGGTGCGTAATACTTGCAGATAAGGTAAAAATTAATGCTGAAAAAAGTTTAAATTTATTAAGTAAAGTTGGCGTAAAAAGGAAGATAATAGTAAGTGGTGATAACCAAGAAGTTGTAAAGTCGGTTTGTGAAGAGTTAAAAATAGACGAATATTATTCGGGACTTTTGCCAGGTGAAAAGTCAAATAAATTACAAGAAATCAAAGAAAAAGCACCGTTAATGTACGTTGGCGACGGAATTAACGATGCACCTTCGCTAGCTATTGCAGACGTTGGCGTTGCAATGGGTGGTATTGGTAGTGAAATAGCTATTGATAGCGCGGACGTAGTTTTAATGGACGATGACTTAACTAAACTTTCTAAAGTAATAAGACATGCAAAGAAGACGCGTAACATCGTGTTGCAAAATATTGTTGGCTCGTTAAGTGTAAAGTTTATAATAATGATATTAAGCGTAATGATAACTTTACCCGTGTGGCTTGCTATGGTTGCAGACGTTGGCGTTATGTTGTTAGCAGTTGCAAATTCATTAAGAAATTACAAAGTAAAAAGGCAGTAAATTACTGCCTTTTTCATTATTTATATTTAATTATAAATTTTTCAAGTAAAGCAACCAATGCGTACATCAATGCGGCAAGAATACATAAAATTACGGTAGCAGCCATAACTAAATCTAATTTAAATACTTGACCGCCGTAAACTATTAAATAACCTAATCCTGCGCGCGAAACCAAATATTCGCCCATAATAGAACCTATCCATGCCATACCAACGCTAATTTTTAACATGCTTATAAAGGTTGGTAATGAGCCGGGGATAACTAATTTTAGTAGTATTTGAATTTTGCTAGCGCCCATTGACTTTAATAATAAGACTTTATTTTCGTCTGTCGCTAAAAACCCGTTTAGCATGGTTATTATTGCAACAATAACACCTATTAAAACAGCCATAAAAATTATTGCCTTGCTACCACTTCCAAACCAAACTATTATGATTGGTCCTAAAGCGATTTTGGGTAAGCTGTTTAATACGACTATATACGGTTCTAAAATTCTTCTTAATCTTTCAGACCACCAAAGTAAAAGAGCGATAATAAAACCAACTGATACGGCTATTAAAAATCCTAAAAGCGTTTCGTAAAGGGTGATGCCAACGTGCAACATTAAATTGTCTTTTATGAATAAATCTTTAGTCGTTTTTAATATTCTTGATGGACTGCTAGTTATAAAAGAGTCAACAACGTTGAGCCTTGCAAACAATTCCCAAAGACCTATACTTAAAAGCAAAATTAAAAGTCTAAAAGTCCAAACTAAAACGGTTTCTAATTTGTTTTTTCTAATGAACGCTAATCGCTGGGGGGAGAAGTCGTCTTTTTTCTTCATTCGTGTAACTCCTTCCAAATTTTTTCAAATAAAATACCGAATTCTTTGCTTTCTCTTTTTTTCAAAGGCGTAGGCGCATTTATCTTAGGTCTAAAAATCATTTTTACCTTTGCAGGTCTATTGGAAAGCACTATGATTTTGTCAGACATAGAGATTGCTTCGGATATATCGTGAGTGACTAAAACGGCAGTTTTTTTCTCGCTTTTTATGATATCGTATACGTCGTCGCAAAGATCTAATCTTGTTTGATAATCTAAAGCAGAAAAAGGTTCGTCAAGTAACAATAATTTAGGTTTTGGTGCGATGGTACGTATTAAGGCAACCCTTTGTCTCATTCCGCCTGAAAGTTGATTAGGGTATTTTTTTCTAAACTCAATAAGCCCGTATTTTTCTAATAAGTTTAAAGCGTATTCTTTGTTTTCAGGTGTATTGATTTTTTTAATTTCTAACGGAAGAAAAATATTTTTTTCAATCGTGCGCCATGGAAATAAATGATCTTTTTGCAACATGTATCCCAAATTATCCTTACTTTTGTGTATCGTTTGACCGTCAATAAGAATTTTGCCTGAAGTAGGTTGCAGTAATCCTGCGATGAGAGATAATACGCTAGTTTTTCCACAACCAGACGGCCCGATTATAGAAATAAATTCATTTTCGTTGCAATTAAAACTTAAATGTTCAATAGCGGTTATTTCGTCGTTAAGCGTTTGATATTTCAATGAAACGTCTTTCAATTCTAAAAGTTTATTCATAGTTTTTTCCGCCGTAAAATAGTATTTTTAAACTGCTTTTGCTAAACTGTTGTCTACTATTCTGTCAAAAGGCACGCGAGTAGTCAACTGACCTGCGTTTTCAATAATATCTTGAAGTCTTGTAAAACTTTGTTCGGTTGCTATCAAATCACTTTGCCAAGCGTCAATAGACTTGTAACTTTTTATTGAATCTTCAATAGATTTCACGCTCGTTGAAGGGAATTGAGCAAGTATCGCGTTTGCAACTTCAAGTTCGGTGTGTGTAGCGATAAAATCGTTAGCTTTTTTCAAAGCTTTTAGGAAACTTTTTAGTTTTACTTGGTTATTTTCTATAAAGCTACTTAAAGCGATAAAAGAAGTGTAGGGGATTTCTCCGCCTTGTTCACCAACGCTTGCGACGATATGCCATTTGCCTTGTGCTTGATATTCTGAAGCAGTAGGTTCAAAAACAGTACAATAATCTGCTGTTCCAGACAAGAAAGCACTAGTCATAAGATTAAACTGTACGTCAAAGTTTAAGGTGTATTCGTTGCTGCTTAATCCTGCTTCGTTAAGTATATATTCAAATGTCATTGCAGGGACGCCACCTTGTCTGCCGGCTAAAATCTCTTTATCTTTTAAGTCGGTCCACTTAAAGTTTGGTTGTGCTGTTCTAGAAACTAAAAACGCACCGTCTTTTTTTGTAAGTTGACCAAAAACTTTTGGAAAATCCGTTTTATTTTGGTTGTAAACGTAGATTACCGTTTCAGGGCCCATTAAACCGATATCTGCAGTTTTTGATAGTACGGCGGTCATTGATTTATCAGCACCGCCACCGTTAGTGAGTT
Source organism: Christensenellaceae bacterium (assembly GCA_045534565.1). GTDB lineage: Bacteria > Bacillota > Clostridia > Christensenellales > Borkfalkiaceae > UBA1259. The sequence goes on from JAZSJY010000025.1 coordinate 3,073, forward strand.
CAATTTTTAAGCCTTCTTCTTCAAAATAGCCCTTTTCAATAGCAAGATACAACGGTGCGTAAAAAACAGAATGAGTTACTTCGTTGATTTTTAGAACGTTGTCGTTTTTGTCTTTACACGCCGACAAGGGCGCTATTATGAATAAAAGACTTAAAAAAATCGTTAAAAATTTTTTCATAAGGTTATCTCCATAAAATTTTTTATAGTTTATTGTATGAAAATAAAATTATATTTGACAATTGTCAGTAAAAATTTGACTTTGCTTAAAAACTAAAGTATAATATATTCTGTATTGTAGAAAGGAGAAAGGCCTTATGGATATGGCAAAAACTTACAATCCTTCAGAATTTGAGAAGGATATTTATCAAGAATGGGAAAACAACGGTTGTTTTAAGGCAAAAGTTGACGCTAATAAACTTCCGTTTACCATCGTAATACCACCACCCAACATCACGGGGCAATTGCACATGGGGCACGCGCTTGACGAAACTTTACAAGATATTTTGATTAGGTTCAAAAGAATGCAAGGGTACAGCGCTTTGTGGTTACCTGGTACCGACCACGCTTCTATTGCAACAGAAGTTAAAATAGTTGAGCAAATGGCTAAAGAAGGAATAACTAAAAACGATATCGGTCGTGAAGGTTTTCTTGAAAGAGCGTGGGCTTGGAAGGAAAAATACGGTGGAAGAATAATTGAGCAGTTGAAAACTTTGGGTTCGTCTTGCGACTGGTCGCGTTTGGCGTTCACAATGGATGAAAGATGTTCAAAAGCAGTTAAAGAGGTTTTCGTAAACTTGTACGAAAAAGGGCTTATTTACCGTGGCGATAGAATTATCAACTGGTGTCCTGAATGTAAGACTGCGCTTTCTGACGCTGAAGTTGAATACGTAGAAGAAGATAGTAGCCTTTGGTATATTAAATACCAAGTTAAAGATAGTGATCAGTTTATTACCGTTGCGACGTCAAGACCTGAAACTATGCTTGGCGATACTGCGGTTGCTGTTAACCCCAAAGATAAGCGCTATAAAGGTATGGAAGGTAAAACTCTTATACTTCCTATCGTTAATAAAGAAATTCCTATCGTTTACGACGAATACGTTGAACTTGAATTTGGTACGGGCGCGGTAAAAATTACGCCTGCACACGATCCTAACGACTTTGAAGTTGGCTTAAGACATAATCTTGAAGTCGTTAAAGTTATAGCTGACGATGGTACTATGAATGAAAAAGCGGGGAAGTACTTTTGTAAACCTGCTATGGAATGTAGAAAACTTATCGTTGAGGAATTGCAACAATTAGGCGCACTTGAAAAAATTGAACCTTTACATCACAGCGTAGGGCATTGTTATAGGTGTAATCACACAGTTGAGCCTATCGTAAGTAAACAATGGTTCGTTAAAATGGAACCACTTGCAAAACCTGCTATTGACGTGGTAAGGAAAAAGAGTGTAAAATTCGTTCCCGATAGATTTTCTAAAATTTATTTTAACTGGATGGAAAACGTAAGGGACTGGTGTATTTCCCGTCAGCTTTGGTGGGGGCATAGAATTCCTGCATACTATTGTCAAGATTGTGGCGAAATGATCATATCCAAAGGAGACGTTAAAGTATGTACGAAATGCGGTAGCACAAAAATCGTTCAAGACGAAGACGTTTTGGATACTTGGTTCTCGTCTGCATTGTGGCCGTTCTCAACGCTCGGTTATCCTGATAAGACGGAAGATCTTGAATATTTCTATCCTACCGACGTTTTGGTGACGGGGTACGATATTATATTCTTCTGGGTTGCTAGAATGATTTTCTCTGGCATAGAACACATGAAACGTATTCCTTTTAAGGACGTTTTAATTCACGGACTTGTTAGAGACGCTCAAGGTAGAAAAATGAGCAAATCTTTAGGTAACGGCATTGATCCCACGGAAATCATTTCTAAATTTGGCGCAGACACTTTAAGATTTTCACTCGTTAACGGTGTTGCTGCTGGTAGCGATATGCGTTTCTCTGATGAAAAGATTGAAGGCGCTCGCAACTTTATGAATAAGATTTGGAACGCTTCGCGTTTCGTTTTAATGAACGCGGAAGGTAAAAATATTACGCCTATCAAAGAATGTAAGTTAAATTCTGCTGATAAGTGGATAATTTCAAAGTTAAACAAAACGGTTAAAGAAGTTACCTTAAATATGGAAAAATACGAAATAGGCGTTGCTTTGGCAAATCTTTACGATTTCGTATGGAACGACTTCTGTGACTGGTATATTGAACTTACTAAACCCGTACTTTATGGTGAAGACGAAAAGAAACGTAACGATACTGTTAGTGTGTTAACTTACGTTTTAGGCGATATTATCAAACTTTTACATCCTTTCGTTCCGTTTATCACTGAAAAAATTCATAAGAGTATGCCTAATTCTCAAGGTGCTTTAATGCTTTCTGATTTCCCAAGATATAACGCAAGACTAGGTTATCCTTCAAGTGTAAAGGAAATTGAACCCATAAAGGAAATTATTAAGACTGTAAGAAACGTTAAAGCAAAACTTGGTGCAGCACCTTCAAAGAAAATCAATTTGTACGTAAAAACCGAAAATAAAAGAACTATTAAAAACGGCGCAATTTATATTGAAAAACTTGCAAGCGTTTCAGGCATAACTTTTATAGAAGATAAAAACACTCTCACAGAAAAGGTTGTTTCACAAGTAATAGACGGCTTTGAACTTTTTATTCCTCTAGGTGAGTTGGTTGATTTTGAAAAAGAGGTTAAAAGACTTGAAGGGGAACTCAATTCTGTTGAAAGCGAAATTGCAAGGGCAAACGGCAAACTTTCAAATAACGGTTTCCTTGAAAAAGCACCGAAAAGTTTAGTTGATGCAGAACGTGCAAAACTTAATAAATATCTTGATATGAGAGAAAAAATTTCAGCACAATTAAAAGACCTTAAAGGTTAATATGAATAAAAACCCGAATATTCGGGTTTTTAT
>JAZSJY010000163.1:0-13884 GCA_045534565.1 Christensenellaceae bacterium
CACAGAACGACATGGCTACGATCCGACTTCGACGACGAAGCTGTTGCAACTGAAAACTATTTTGATTTTGATAGGGAAATTAGAGAAAAAGTTAACGCTATAAAGGAAGATAATAATGAACGGTTATCAATTAAAAATGAACTGCCTTTTGATAACGGCGAAGAACAAACGCAAGAAATTAAAACGCACGATAACGGCGTTAAAGATGAAACGGACTTTTCTTTCGTCACGAACTATTACCAAAAAACCAAGCGGGAATTAGATAGCGTGTTTAATAAATTCCCTAAAGAAGAAAAACTATGTGGACTTTTTGCCGATAGCAAGTGGGCAAAAATCAACTATTCAAAAGATAAATATTACGTAGTTGGCGTAATAAAAGAATACGGTAAAGAAAAATACATTTGCTACGGCGTGCCAGACACTTATTCGCCCGAACCACCTAAAGCACTTAAAGGGTATTGTTCTTTTATCCCCCTTTCTCTTTTTAATTTTAACGGCGAAGGTTACTGGATGATGTTTCAATCGGCAATAGACGGCAGATGCATAAAAATGAAAGAACAAGCCTATTAAAAAGTGGCGTGCTGATTAGCGTGATACTCTTAACGGAGTATTCACGCTAAACTATGATTGCCCTTGCGGGCAAGTTATGAGTTATGAGATACTTCGTATCGTTATGATTGGCTTAGCCAAGTTATAGATTAGATAGTCAATCATATCATAACGTTTGCGTTGCAAATTCATAACGGTGAGCGAAGCGAGCCTCATAACTCTAAACTAAATGAACAGAAAAAAGAGCAGACATACAAGGTTTTCTTCTTGCGTGTTTGCTCTTTCTGCTTGTTATAGGGGTTTGGGCTTAGCCCATAAAGCATTTGACTAGTCAAATGCGATGCTCGCGCTTAACGGTGTTTTAAAAATTCTCCGCTAAGAACATCAGCCATTTCAACGCGCCACTTTTAATTATTTGTTTTTTTCTTTGTTAATCTTTCTTTGCCTAATATTCTTTTCCATATCTTTGTATAAAAAAGAGGCGTCTCTTCTTACGGATAAAATAGCATCGCTCATCTCTTCATACATTTCCATAGTGTTTTCTTCCACAGAATAGTTTACGGCACGTTCCTTTCTAATTCCTATATTCGTGGCAGTTTCAACAGCGTCTATGTTAGCCGCCAAAAACAAAAATTCCCATCCGTATTTTTCTTCTTGTCTTTTAATCATATCTTTAATTTGTTTGCTGTGGTATTCTCTACTTGCATTTTCCAACCCGTCGGTAGTAATGACGAATAAAGTGCGTTTAGGCACGTCTTCTTTGCGTGCGTATTTATGAATATTGCCGATATGCTTTATTGCCCCACCGATAGCATCAAGAAGCGCCGTGCAACCACCCACTTGATAATCTTTTTCCGTTAACGGCTGTATTTCTTCAAGGCTCTTTCTATCGTGTAAAACTTTAGAAAAATTAGAAAACAAAACGGTTGAAACGTAAACTTTCCCTTCAATCGCCTTTTGTTTTTCTATCATAGCGTTAAAGCCACCGATAGTATCTTTTTCCATACCCGACATAGAACCACTTTTATCTAAAATAAACACAAGTTCGGTTAAGTTTTTTCTCTCAATCTCTTCTTCAATCCATTTTGGTATACCACGTTCTTCCTTAATACCACCACAATCGGTTACAAATTGTTCTTCCATAATAAAATCTCCTTAAAAATAAAATGTAGTCGCAAGATTTAACTTGCAACCACATTATAAAAGATTTTTATTTATTTTTGGTCAATCGTTGGTTTACCTATACGCCCAAGCAAACTTGGTCAAATTTAAATAGCGTTTCGTTAATCGTAAAAATATCATATATACCTTTCAACAAAAAATACTCTATAATAATATCAAACTTGCTACTCTTTGAAAGGGTAAACCCAACGGTAGATAATAAACTTTTAGTTTCTTCTAAAGAAAGTTCTAACGCAATAGCAAAAGAAATTACCGTGTTTTTACTAGGCTTATACCCCTTTTCGTTCATTATCTTATACCACGTTTGTTTGCTTACGTTTGCTTTTTTATAACACTCTACGTCGGTAATCCCTTTAAGGTCAATAAGTTTAAGCAAGGTAACTGCAAAATTATCGTCTACGTTCGCAAGCATTTCTTCAAGAGATAAATCTGCTTCTTCTTTAAGAATTTCGTTTCTTATTGATTTATCAAAGAATTTCCCTATACGACAGCATCTAGAACTTTTGCGACGATAACTTATTTCATCCATGTAGTTATTGTCAACGTATTCTGTAACGTCCCCAAACAACTCTTCGCTTATTTGATAAGCAGTTTTATCAAACACTACAATATAAACGGTCATTTCGTTATCAAACAAAAACTCTGCTATGGTGCGCACGGCAACTGCCAGCGCTTGATCTTTAGGATATCCGTAAACGCCTGAAGATATTAACGGAAAAGCAACCGTTTCACAACCGTATTCTTTAGCAATTGCAAGCGATTTTTTATAGCAAGATTTAAGTAGCGTTTCTTCGTTATTATCGCCACCCGTCCAAATAGGACCGACGGTATGAATAACGTACTTACACGGCAAATTATATCCTTTAGTAATTTTTGCGTCACCCGTAGCGCAACCGCCAAGCGTTCTGCATTCTTCTAAAAGTTCTTTCCCTGCGGCTTGGTGAATAGCGCCGTCAACACCACCCCCGCCAAGTAGCCTATTGTTTGCGGCGTTTACTATTGCATCACACTCAATTTTAGTTATATCGTTTCTAATAATATGTAACGGCATTTTTACTTCTCCTTATCTTTTATTTCAAACCTTAATCCAATTATATCATATTTAGTATGACAAATCTGTCATATTAAAAATAAAACCCGATTTTTTATCGGGTTTTTTAAGCAGTATGCTTATTTATAAATTCTTGAACTATTTTAGTATACCTTGGGGTATCCGTGAGCGAACAACCAACGTGTTCTGCCCCCTTAAAGACGTGCCTTTCTATGCCGTCCCTTGCCAACGCAATTTTTTCACTCATTTCGCACGGAACGAAAGAATCTTCTTCCCCGTGAAGAATAAGCGTAGGAATATTGCTGTTTTTAACGGCGTCGTCTGCCGTAATCGTTGGCAAACTTATCCCACCGAAAAGCATACCTGAAAAAGCAATTATAGGATACAATAATTTTGCATTAAGGTGCTTATGTTCTAACACCGAAATAAGAATATCTTTGGGCGAAGTATACGGACTATCGGCAACTATACACTTAACGTTTTCTGGCAAGTCAAATCTATTTGCCATCAGTATAGTTGACGCGCCCATTGAAACGCCCGAAAGACAAATTTTTACGTCACCGCCAAAACGATTTATAACGTAACTTATCCAACGTTTACAATCAACGCTTTCTTTTTGCCCGAAAGTTAAGTGTTTACCCTTGCTCTTACCGTGCGCACGCATATCCACTATAAGAAGATTATGCCCTGCATCCATTGCAACTTTAGCGTACCCACTCATATCCCGTATGCCCGTTCCGTGATAACCGTGAAAACATATATCCACGGGCGCGCCTTCTTTTACTTGAAAATATTTTGCGTAAAGAAACCCACCGTCTTTTGCGCGTATACTCACTTCTTCATACGGATAGTTAATTAAACTTTCTATTACCGAAAGCATATATTCTTTTTGTTGTTCCGTTTGGGCACACACAGGCAAAGCGTAGTTGTTTTGTTTTTTTAACTTTCTTCCCCTAAATATTATTTCGTAAATACCTAGCAACGGGAATATAAAAAATATACTCGTGGCTGCAGCCACGGCGCTTGCAACAATAATGTATATAGTGTTTTCTATCATAATCTTTGGTATTGCCTTAAGAAAACTTTTTATAACTCTACGCCGTTAAGTTGCAATAATTTTCTTGCAGATTCTACGCTATCAACGCCCGTTTTGTTCTTTATGGGGGCGAATTCTTTTTCTCTAATTACTTCGTAAGGTAAAACTTTTTCCATAAGCGCAACAAGGTCAACTGCCAAAACTTCAAATTTAATGCCGTTTTCCTTTTCAGGTTTATAAGTTACGCCTTGCTCGTTAACAGTTTCAACTTTTTTCCTTACTTTGTGAACGGGGATTTTAACGTTTACTATTTCTTCTAACTTGTCTACGTTAAATAAGTAATTCATAATAACGCCGTAGCCGTAAAGAAGATTTCCGTTTTCATCAGTAGCGTTTGCCATTGCGTCGGTTAATTCGTAATATTCAATAACGCCCGGCTTACCGTTATCTAAACAAAGAACGCCTACTTTTTCATACGGATCGTTCTTAAAAACGGCTTTTGCGCCACACTTTGCGCCTGAAGTTATGGTTGCGCCAACGAATACGGGATCTGCAATTCTTTGCAAAACGTTATCAACGGCGTAAATATTAAGCCACTTTATACCGCGTTTTTCAAGGTCTTTATCAAGCCCTGCCTTTTTCATTGAAAGATACCAACCACCGTTTCCATTAGGCGACATTGCAACGGTATCTTTGCTTTCTAAAATTACCTTACCGTCAAAATCAACGGCTGGCGCCATTTCTTGCTTGAAGAATTTAACTTCGCTTTCAGGATAGCCAAAATATCCGTGTTCCGCCCAGAAACTTACCGTTTGAGAGTGGTTTTTATCACTAGTCATAACGTAAAGGGGAACAATGCAACCACAAAGGTCGTTAACTTCCTTTAAGTTCTTCATTTGTTGTTCAAATATGTAAAGGGGTTTGGTGATACCTATATCGTACGCACCTTTTGGTCCGTCAACGCCAAGCCTAGTACCCATACCGCCGGCAAGAAGAACCGCCGCCACCTTTCCTTCTTGAATAGCCTTTACGCCAACGCTTAAAAATTCTTGCTTATTCTTTTCAATTTCGCTAACCCTTAAACCACTAATAGGCTTAATATCACGCCCATTACCGCTAAAATCTTCGTCACTACTTAAAATTTGTTCAAAGCCCCAGTCAATTTGACTGATTGAATCAAGCAACTTTTGCTTGCCTGCATCGTCAAGTTCTTCATAATATTTAAGCAAGTGTAATTGCCCTTTACTTTCAAGTAAATTTTTAATGCTAATATAATCCATAATTCTTTCCCCTTATATTTTTGTTACAGTTACGCCGTCGGTAATTTTAACGTCGTAAAAATCTGCTTTATAACCTATTCTTTCATAGTACGCGTGATCTACATTTTCAATAAACTTTTGCACCATATCTTTTTTCACGATTGAAACGGTGCAACCGCCGAACCCACCACCCATCATTCTTGAGCCTACACAACCTTGTTGCATACGTGAAACTTCGGTGAGCGTATCTAATTCAATGCCCGTAACTTCATATAAATCACGCAAACTGTAATGCCCTTGGTTTAATATTTCACCAAACGTTTTAATATCCCCAACTTTAAGCGCATCAACAGCCTTTTGAACACGGGCGCATTCGTTTACGATATGTTCTGCACGGTCTTTTATCTTGCCGTCAAGCAAATGCTTAACTTCATCAAACTGTTCAACGGTAAGTTCTGCAAGGGCTTTAATATCCTTAACTGTTTTAATTTTTTCAAGCGCGCTTTCTGCTTGCTCTCTGCGTTCGTTATATTTGCTTTCAACAAGGTTATGTGGCTTATTGCAGTTTGAAATAACCAAAGTATAATCGCCAAGTTCAAGTGGCACATATTGATACTCAAGGGTATTACAATCAAGTAATATTGCTTGACCGCTTTTACCCATCGCAGATGCAAACTGATCCATAATACCACAGTTCATACCAGCGTATTGATTTTCTGCCTTTTGACCTATTAAAGCAAGGTCTATAAGATTATATTTTACCCCTGCGAATTCGCAAAGACTAACTGCCGTTGCAACTTCAATGGCGGCTGAAGAAGAAAGCCCACTACCAAAAGGCACTAAACAATCGTAATAAAGATCACACCCACAAAGGCAAACGCCACTTTCTTGAAGAAAATACGCAACGCCTGCTTGATAATTTGCGTATTTTAATTTCTTGTAACTATCAAGTGCCCCTATATCAAGAGTGAAAATGTTATCAAAACCTTTAAGGGCAATTCTAATAAAGCCCGAATCGTTTTTTCTGCCGTACACCTTACACGCAAGTGATATTGATGCAGGCAAAACCTTCCCCCCGCAATAATCAACGTGTTCGCCTATAAGATTAATTCTGCCAGACGCTGTAATTAACTTTTCTGGCTTCTGATTAAAAAATTTTTTGAAACAATCTTTCATAATTTCAACCTAAACTGAACTATTAAAATTATATAATAATATCCAAAAAAACACAATTCTTTTTAACAAAAAAAACACCCATGTGGGTGTTTTTCTTTTCTTTTTTATTTTTTTACAACAACGACCCCATTATACTTTCTTTTAACGAGGTGTTCTCTTCATACCCGTTAGTTGGGTCGGTATACGTTTTATATTTTTCAGCGCCTTTTTCAAAAGATACGTTTGCGTTAAAAACAACCTTTAGCCCGTCGTCAGTGAGCATATTGCTCATTATGAAACTCTTAAGCGTTGCGTCGGTAAGGCGATAGGTTGTATCTGCAATAAGCATTCCGTTAGAACCGTCTACGGTAGAGAGTTTAAGAGAATATTCCGTGCCACGTAAAACCGCCTTTTTATCAATAGCGTTTTTAAGTGAAACTACTTGTAATACGTTTATATCCGCATCTTGATCGTAAACCGTTTCAAACGCCGTTAAAAACCCACCGAACAAACTTTCGGCAAACGCTTCAACGCCTTGTTCATACGCTTGCTTATCTTGGTAAAGTTTATATTCCTTAACCGTTTCCGCTTGCCCGCCAGCCTTAGTTATAACGCTATGTTTACGCATAAAATAAACGTTTTCTTCACCTATCTGTACGCCTAATTCGTAAGTAGTGTTTTCTGTCTTATCTTCTACGATAGTTTCTAAAAGTTGTTCTGCCGTTACGCTATGCGTAGTGCCTTTTGTAGTTACTACTTCTTCAACTATAATGAAAATTTCATTATTATTTCTTACGGTATACACGGTTTTAGTCTTTTCAGTAGTTGTTGAATCAAAAAATTCTTTGGTAATGGTATCTTCTGCATCTGCCGTTTCTTTATAAGTCAATGAACGTTGATCGTCTACGACTGCCGACATAGTTGATATTACCGTTGACGCTTCCATTTTATCGTAAGAAAGCATTTTTTCAAAATTCTTTGACGCCGTTACATACGCAGTTGAATATTCTGCAACCGTGCTGTTCTCGTCAAACACGCTAGTATTACACCCACTAAACGTAAAGGCACTTATAGTGCAAAGCATCAAAGCAATTATTAACGATAACCATTTTGCCTTTTTCATAAAAACGCTCTCCTTAATTTTTTGTTATTATACCATATTTTTTTACAATTATCAAACGTTTGCCAAAATTTAACATTAGTTGCCGTCAACCTTTTCTTTTAGCAACTTAAAGTATCCGTCAAGCACATTTCTTCTGCTTACCATTTCACTACTAAATGAAGATTCGTTAAAACTATTTAAATCAACGTCTTTAAACAAAGGCAACCACCCGTAGTTTTCAAATAAAACGCATTCATCTTTTATATCTACTAATTGCGTTGTCTTGCCAAGCTTTATAGCTTCGCCCGTTTCCACGTCGCATAAAACAAGATTTTTATTACCGTCAACATATAACATTTTAGTTTCTGCAACTAAAAAGATGCTGTATTGGTTACTAAAATCAACTCTATTTTCCTGCATTACGTATTGCCTTTCTAAATGTTCGTAATCAAATTCATTTGATTTTATTGAGCCGTTAGTGGGAATTTTTACTACGCCTTGATAATCGCCCGGTGCTGTCGGGTATGACATCCCCCCAAAAATGTTATATCCGTCCGTATGCGCAGCCGTTGAATAATAAGCGTATCCGTTTTTGATTTTGGTTACTAAAAGTTCTGAAAGACGTGCCGTTGCGGCAATGCCTATATCAACACATATAAAACCTTCTTCATTATCAAAATCTACTTCAATATCATTTTCAACTTGTTGCCAAGTACAGTTTTGGTTTAACACCATAACGCTTATTTCACTTAAATTGCCCCTAAAATCAAAACGATAAATTCTACCGTCGCTACCAAGGTGATATCTATTTGCTCTTGTGTATCTTGAACGGAATAAAGCACCCCATTGGCTATTTCCCGCTTGATTTTCAATTTGTTGAGCAACTTGTTTGTTTACACAAGATAATATAACGTTACTCTTATACTTAGTTTCGCCGTATTCATCTAACGTTTCACTTTCGGAACGACAACTTAAAACCATATTCCCGTAAACATCTTTTTTTACCGAAAAGTCACTTGACGAAATACTAAATTCTTCTTTGGTGGGTAGCGTTACTTTATTAAAGGTCATTTGTCCATCAACTACTTTCGGTTCAAAGTAATCAAACGCACCGTTTGCACTTTCGTTGTATACCTTTAAGAGCCCACCTGCAACCGAATAAATTTGTGGAAATTGACTGAGCGAATAGGTAACACCCGTTAAGTTATCAATAATATAACTTTGATTAAAGTCGTCACTCCAGTAATTCGCAGTATGGAAATATGCGTCGTCAGCGTGTTTCTTTACCCAAATAATACCTTTTTTGTCGCCCGAAGAAACGTTCATATAGGTAATGCCCCTTGTTGCAGCTTCTGCTACGTTACCCCAGTTAACACGAGTTATTATTCCACCAAAGTTCATCGGTATATATATCATACTTTCTGTGCGTGTTAATAATTGCACGTCGCCACTAACTGCCGTGCTTACCGACATAAAAGTAAAATTACCGCTATTATATAATTTGTTTATTCTTGCGTCTAAAGAAACTATAGTATCTGCTTTGCCGTCGTTTTCTTCTTTTTCAATTTCATCTGAAATCTTATCGCAATCAACTTCGTGGTACTCTACGTTTTTGTGGTGATGTTTATCAAAATTTTTGTTAAAGTCCTTATAACTTTTCTTGTCTTCGCCCTTGTGAAAGTATACGTCCTTAAAACCGTATTCAGTCTCTTTAACCAACTCGTTTTTCTTTTGAGTTGCCGTTTCAGTTTCGCTTTGAGCATAAGTTGTTGCGTTAAACGGATTTATCCCTGCCGTTTCTGTGGTTGCGTTTTTATCAACAATACCAAGCGCTTCTGCGCCCATAAAGTTTGCAACCTTACCGTCAAGCAAGGTTTTACTTATAGTTTTAACGCCACCTTTATCGTCGGGTGGATTATCCCCACACGCAGTAAGCGTTGCCGTTACTGAAAAAGCCATTAGTGTTGCTAAAAGAAAACTAAAAATTCTTTTCTTCATACTAACTCCTTTATAGTAGAATTTTCACTTAATTATTATACTACTTTCTTATCTTTATTGTCAACGCCGTTTACGATATTGTTTTCTGGTGCCGCTGATCGGACTTGCTTCTCTCGAGCCTCCCGCAAAACAGTTCCCCAAACTGTTTTTTCGCCTTTGGCGAACACGCAACCTATAGGTTGCTCGCTCCTAATTCAAGTCCGACCAATACTACCACACAAAAAAACAAGACCCTTGATTGGGTCTTGTTTTTTTGGTGCGGACTGCGGTAATAAGCACGAACCTATATTGAGAGAAGAAGCAGATTCGCTCTGCTTTTCAATCTCTACGCTATTTTCGGTTGTAATTTTTACGGTGTCTATTATATCCGTAAAGTTATAGGTAATTATGATTTTATCGGGGTAATAGATAATTTCACGAATAAACGTATTAACGATAAGTTTTCTAACCTTTATATTATCCGTATCGGTAAACACTTTGCTCTTTAAGAAGTCAATAATATTTTCAATCGAAAGGAACGTATAATTACGTTGTTTTTCACGGTCTATATCAAAATCAATTTGTAAAAGTTCTTGTTCAAGTTCTTTAAGACGTGTTTTTGTTTGCTCGGTTATAATTCCTTGTTCAATCGCTTTAATTATATTATCCGTTTTCTTTTGCACGTCTTGACGTTGCTTTAATAATAGTTTCAAAACCGTGCTGTCTTTCGTTTCCTTTTCGTGTGTCTTATAGATATTTTCGGCTACAAGGCGGATATTTTCTTCACTACTTAATAAAACGCTTGTGGCGTGTATAACTAAATCTTCCAAGTATTGCTTTGTAACGGCTTTTGTCGTGCAAGGCAATTTTTTCTTTCTACGGCTTGTGCATAAGTAGTAGTAATGAATATCGCCCGTGTGTGAAGTACCGCTTTCGCCACTCATACGGCGTTTACAATCACCGCAAACAAGTTTACCCGAGAGTATGTAATCGAATATTTCTTTTTTACGGCTGGGCGCAATCTTGTTTTCTTCATTGATAGCATTTACAGCAAGCCACAATTCGTCGGATATAACTTGCGGAAAGATTTTATCGTAAATTACGCCGTGATGTTCAACTTTACCCGTGTATCGTTCGTTATGAAGTATGTAATACACGTATTTAATATCAATAAGTTTTCCGTTTTTACGTTTTGCGCCACGAAGCTTTAATTCTTCGGCGATTGCTACGGCTTTATAGCCTTGCGCATACTTGGTAAACACTTCTTGAACGATTTGCGTTTCATAAGCGTTTACGACGTATTTTTTATTGACTATATCATAGCCGAATAAACCGTTACCGCCTGTGGCGTTACCTTTAAGCCAACTTTCTTTAAGTCCACGATTAACCTTTTGGCGTAGTTCTTCTGAAAAATATTGATTGAATCCTTCAAGCAAACTTTCCATAAGGTTGCCTTCGGGCGTATCGGGAATATTTTCCATAGCGGATAAAAGCCTAACGCCGTTTTCTTTGAGTTTTTGGCGATTGTTTACAGCTTCAAACTTGTTACGTGCAAACCTATCAAGTTTGTAAACGATAACGTAAGCGAATTGCCTTTTCTTGCTGTCGGCAAGCATTTTTTGAAATGCCACACGATTGTCGTTCGTACCCGTCATAGCCCTGTCAATATACGTATCAACGATAAGTAAATCGTTTTGTTGAGCGTATTGCTGACAAACCCGAAGTTGACCTTCGATAGATTGCTCGGTTTGGCTGTTGCTTGAATACCTTGCGTAGATAATTGCTGTTTTCATAAGTTTTTAACTCCTTTTAACTAAATTTGTCTTTCGACGGAAACGGAGCATAAAAAAACGGTGCCGACTGTCAAGGAAACAGTAAAAAATATTGCGTGGATATTATCCTAAATCATTTGTTTAAGCGATAATTTTTACCCTTGACAGCAAGACGTTTTTTGATACAATCCCGAAAGAGAAAGAAATATGGCTTGCCTTTCTTTCTCTTATCCAGCCCACATCACATTAGCCTGTGTTTACGCACGGGCTATTTTTTTACGCTCAATCCGTCTATACGCAAGAGCCTACCAACTAAATCGGTAAAAAATTTTCCGCATTAAAAAAGAAATTCAAAAATATCCACAAAAAAATTTTTAACCCGGAAGAAAACCTGCCACTTTAACTTCTACAATAAAAAAAATTAAACCTGCACAAAACTTGCAAGTTTGACTTTTAGAATACAGAAAACAGCAATAAAAGGAGCAAAAAATTGAAATACAAACACGAAATTATCCATAATGGCAAACCGAATCTAAAAAATATGAGCAAAACCGAGTTTAACGTCTTTTGTAAATCTCTTTTAGATATTTTAGTGGCTGAAACACCAAAACAAGCCGAGCGACCACCACCCGAAGAAAAGGACGGTAAAAAATTCTAATTACACAGCAAGTTTATGTAATTAACTTTTATTCTATTTCGTGCAAAAACTGCACGGATTATTATCTAAAATTTTTAACAGTTGCAAAAGTTGCGACCTTTAACAATTAAACTTATAAAAAATCTTGAAAGGAGGTAAAGCGGTAAGTGTCAGCATTTGAACGGCGAAACGAAATATTACGAATATTGCGTTTGCGCAAGTTTGAAAAAGTAGAAAATCTTGCTTTTGAGTTTTCCGTATCAGAGAAAACCATAAGGCACGATATTTTAATGCTGTCCTTAACTGCTAATATCTACACAAAGCAAGGTCGTTACGACGGGGGCATTTACTATCTTGACGATACCGATTTAAGCGTTAAAGAAAAAATTTCGTTATTACATAAACTTGAAAGATTTTGCACGCCCGACGAACAAACAATCTTGCGCCAAATTATAAAGGACTATGGCGCATAACAAACGGCAGTGAAAACGATCCGCTTTAACAACGGGGTAAAAATAATTGCAAATACGAAAAAGCGCCCGAAACGGTTAAAGCGGAGATTTCGCAAACGGTTCAGTGCGAAACCCGCTTCCGTTCGGGCTTTCGATTTATTATTTTAGTTTTAGTTTGTTTGTGCTGGCGTGCGCTTGTCTGGCGGAGCGAAGCGACGCCACTTGTATCAAGACAAGCGCACGCCAGAGTTGCATCGCCCCAACTTTACCCCAACTTTTTTATAGAATAAAAGGAGATTAAAAAAATGATAGAAATTGAAACTATTAGGAAAAATTTACAAGACGTAAAAACCTATTATCAAATTACGGAAATGTATGCCCGTGAATACCCACGAAGTAAAATTATCTTCCCAGAAGAACTTATGAAAGTAGTTAAGCAATACGATAAAATTATGGATAAAGCACCTGTACGCTTACGCTTGGCTTATATAAACCTATATCGTTGTTTTAAGAAACAAAAGAAGTATGCGCAAGAGTGCGGTGTTACGGATAAATATATCCAAATTCTTCACAAACGCATTATAGTTTATCTTTTTAATTCACTTAACAAGGAGCAAAAACAATGAAATACAAAACTTGGCTTTTAGATTGGCTTGAAAACTATGTAAAACCGTCCGCTAAAATACGGACTTATGAAAGATATGCGCAAATATGTGCTTTACATATTATCCCGTCGCTCGGCAATTATAAGTTAGCCGAAATATCCGTTATAGATTTGCAAAAGTTTATAACTGCCTTGCTTACTAACGGCAATCACAAGACGGGCAAGGGTTTGTCAGCAAACTTTGTAAATACCGTTATATCCGTTTTGCAAAACTCACTTAAAACGGCGCATTTGATAGGCTTAACGCCCGTATACGTTGCAAATAAAATAAAACGCCCTAAAACAGTTGAAAAGCAAGTTGATTGCTTTACCGTTTCAGAGCAAAAGAAGATTGAGCAATACGTTTTACATAGTCCAAAGGACAAATTGTTCGGTGTGGTGCTGTGTTTATATACGGGCTTGCGCATCGGCGAATTACTTGCGCTTACGTGGAAAGATATTGACTTCGGGAAAGGCTTACTTTTCGTATCTAAAACCTGCCACGACGGGAACGACGGGTGTAATCATATTCGCATAATAGACAGCCCTAAAACCGTCCATTCTCGCCGTGTAATACCTTTGCCGAAGCAAATATTACCCCTGCTTAAAAACCTTAAAAAGCGGTCAAATTGTGATTATATCATAGCCGACGGGGACAAGCCCGTTTTTGTGCGCTCCTATCAGCGAACGTTTGAGCTTTTGTTAAAGAAATTAGGTATTGCGCATAAAGGCTTTCACTCTCTACGACATACCTTTGCAACAAGGGCGTTAGAGTGCGGTATGGACGTTAAAACGCTGTCTGAATTACTCGGTCATAAAAATGCCACCGTTACCCTTAACCGATACGCCCACTCACTACTTGAACATAAAACCGATATGATGAATCGTTTAGGAAAGTTATTGTAAAACAATAAAAATGTGCACCGATTAAAGTATTCCACGTACACCACATACGGCTATGTACACAAAATATTTAGTTTTTGCACAAATGAAATACTGTTCGCTATATCGTTATACCTTGATTTTTTCGGTAAAAACTGCTATAATATAGAAAATGTGCACCGAATAC
>JAZSJY010000135.1:0-3381 GCA_045534565.1 Christensenellaceae bacterium
TGAAATTTTAAAATCGTAATTTTATAGTAAAGTCTATGTGTGTACTTATGGACTTGGAACGCGTTTGAGATGGATTAAAAATATCAATTCTATCCGTGTTTAAAGAAAAAATTAAAGATGTAGTGCATGAAATTTATTACATAAATTAGCTTATTTATATTAAATAAAGCATAATACGTTTCAAAAGCAGGGTTAAGGTATTAAAAGAAAAGCTTAATAATGGTGGGACTGTTTTTATTTTCTATAAAAACTAATTAAAAGTACAAAAATATAAAAGGACAATTTATATGTTAAAATTTGGCTGGGCAGAAGTTGGTATTACCCCCGAAAAAGGTAAAAAGATAGGCCTTGCAGGTCAGTTCTTTGAAAGGATTACAGACGAAGTTGAAAGTCCCATTTCAGTTACTGCGTTCGCGGTAGATAGTGGCGACGACCAAATGGTTATTTGTTCTTGCGACCTTGTTTCAATCGGAACGAACGTCATGAGAATAGTAAGGCAAAAACTAACAGGTAAAATCGACCTTCCGCTCGATAAGATTATTATAAGCGCAATCCATACGCATACGTCGTGGGTGTATAAAAGTGAAAACTACATTTCTTCAGATAACTCTTTAGAATACTTAAAAAAGGTTGTTCCCGAAAATATGGCATATGAGCCACTAGTAAGTAACGGAGAATGTGTTAGTCCTGAAGTCGCACTTGAATTTTTGACCGACAGAATAGCGCTCGCTATTAAAACCGCTTGGGAAAACAGAAAAGAAGGGCTTTATCAAAATGCATTCGGTCGCGCAGCAGTTGGTATGTGTCGCCGTGTTTCATACGACGATGGCTCGGCTAAAATGTGGGGGGATACTAACCACGCTAACTTTACGGCGCTTGAAGGCGGAAACGACAGTGGCATAGAACTTATCTACACGTTCGACACAAACAAAAAACTAACGGGCGTCGTTGCAAACATTGCCTGCCCCGCACAAGTTGTTGAACATAGAAGTTGCATTTCTTCAGATTATTGGGGAAAAGTTAAAGCAAATTTACGTGCAAAGTTTGGCGAACATATTCAGGTTTTAGGGCTCTGCTCTGCTGCTGGTGATCAATGTCCAAGAGATATGATTCGTTGGGTTCAGCCAGAAACACACATTGACGACCCAAATATTAAGCGTGAAAATATTATAGAAAGAAGAGCGGACCCGTCTATGTTCGACGTTTCGGGGCTTAAATTAGTCGGCAGAAGAATTTCAAACGAAATAATATCAGTATATGAAGAACTTCTAGGCGACTTTAAAGATGAAGGTCTTTTAGTACACGAAACGTTTAATATCACGTTGCCGCTCCGCAAGGTAACTATAAAAGATTATCTTGACTCAATCGATAAAATAGAAAGATTCGTAGAGAAAAACCGTGGCAGAAGAATTTCGTTTGACGACAACGCAGCAATGCACGTTTACGCAGGCAATATTGCAAGATACGAACTTCAAAAGACTATGGAAGTATTCCACGAAGAAATTCACATAATCCGTTTTGGCGACATTGCAATCGCGACCAACCCGTTTGAACTCTTCCTTGATTACGGTAACCAAATCCGCGCAAGAAGCAAAGCAAAGCAGACTATTTTAATTCAACTTGCTTGCGGTTCGGACGGATACTTGCCGACCGAAAAGGCGGAAAAGGGCAGCCACTATTCAGCGTATATTTCAAGCGGATATACCGGACACGAAGGCGGGAATATATTAGTGCGCGAAACTATTGATAGAATTAATAAAAAATTCTAAAACTTATTGCAGAGAGTGAAAACAGTCATTCTCTGCAAAATTACTTATTTAGGGGCGTTATGAAAGTTAGATCATATATGTGTTTTCCTGATTTTAAGGAAAAAGCCGTAACGTTTAGCTATGACGACGGGGTGATTTACGACAAGCGGCTTATTGAGATTTTTACAGAAAATAAACTTAAAGGCACGTTTAACGTAAATTCGGGTTTTTTCGGTACACATAGAAGATTAAGCAGAGAAGATGTCGTCGAACTTTACACACGTTCGGGAATGGAAGTTGCCGTTCACGGCGTCAAGCACTTGTCGCTTGCAAACGTAGATATTGCCGCGGCAACGAACGACGTCATTCAAGACAGAAAAGAACTAGAAAGTGCATTCGGCTGCATAATAAAGGGCATGGCTTACGCTAACGGCTCTTACGATGACCGCGTTATTGAAATGCTTAAAAATTGTGGAATAAACTATTCGCGTACGGCGGCACAAAGCGGCAGTCTTGATCTACCTACAAATTGGCACGCGTGGACGGGAACTTGTCATCACGACAATCCTAACCTTATGGATTATGCTAAACAACTCGTAGAATATAAGCGCGCCGACTATTTTTGGGCGTATAGACCTAAACTTTTATACGTTTGGGGACACAGTTACGAGTTTAACGATAAAGACAACTGGAACGTTATTGAAGATTTTGCGAAGTTTATAGGCGGCAGAGAAGATATTTGGTATGTAACCAACGGCGAAATTTACGATTACGTAACTGCATTTGATAACTTAGAGTGGAGCGTGGACTGTTCGCTCGTTAAAAACAATAGCGCGATAGACGTGTTTATCAACTACTTGGGTAAAAAATGCGTCGTCAAGGCGGGTCAAACTGCAAATATACAAAAATAAAAGGAGAAAATTATGAAAATAGCATTTGTAGGTTTCGGCGAAGTTAATACGCCTGTTGAAATTATTGAAAGAAAGTGTGGTAAAGCGCTTGAAGACTTAAAAAATAGCGGAGCGGAAATATATTCAATATACCCCGTAACCGACGATTACGAAGAAAAGGACGTAAACAAGGCGATTGAGTACCTAAACGGTAAAGACTTTGACTGTTTAGTTCTTTGCGTTGCAGGCTGGATACCCACCCACGCAGTAGTAAAAGTCACCGAACAATTCCGTCATATACCGATGATATTATGGGGCTTATGCGGTTGGATGGAAGACGGCAGAATAGTAACCACCGCAGACCAAGCGGGAACTACGGCTTTAAGAAAGACTTTCAAGGATTTAGGATATAAATTTACCTACATATACGATATAATAGGTCAACCGTCCAAAGTGGATAAAGTATTGTCTTTCTGTAAAGCGGCGTCGGCGTTTAGAAAAATACGCTCGGCAAAAATAGGGCACATGGGCTTTAGGGATATGCACCTGTACGGAACGCTCTTTGAAGGCAGTTCTCTAAAGAGAGAAATCGGTGCGGAAATAGAGTGCTTTGAAATGCTTGAA
Source organism: Christensenellaceae bacterium (assembly GCA_045534565.1). Lineage (GTDB taxonomy): Bacteria > Bacillota > Clostridia > Christensenellales > Borkfalkiaceae > UBA1259. The sequence goes on from JAZSJY010000135.1 coordinate 3,263, forward strand.
GTAGTACAACGCGCGGATAAGAAAACTGAAGAAGAAATAGACACAGTAATAAAAGAAACGGTATCAACGTGGAAGTTCTTGAAAAAAGCAGATGAAAAAGTAGTAAGAAAAGGCGTAAA
>JAZSJY010000006.1:0-8521 GCA_045534565.1 Christensenellaceae bacterium
GTTGACCACGGTAAAACTACCCTTACCGCTGCTATCACTATGACTATGGCTGCTAAAGGTCAAGCAAAGAAGATGAAGTATGACGAAATCGATAAGGCACCGGAAGAAAAGGCAAGAGGTATTACGATTAATACTTCACACGTAGAATACGAAACCGCAAACCGTCACTACGCACACGTTGACTGTCCTGGCCACGCTGACTATGTTAAAAACATGATCACTGGTGCTGCTCAAATGGACGGCGCAATCTTAGTTGTTGCTGCTACCGATGGTCCTATGCCCCAAACTAGAGAACACATTCTTCTTGCTCGTCAAGTAGGCGTTCCCTATATCGTAGTATTCATGAATAAATGTGACCAATTAGACGATCCTGAACTTCTTGAACTCGTTGAAATGGAAATTAGAGAACTTCTCTCTGAATATGGTTTCCCTGGCGACGATACTCCTATCATCAAAGGTTCAGCTCTTAAAGCGCTTGAAGTTGCTCAAGCTCAAGAAGGCGATGCAGTTCTCGCAGCTCCTGAAACTCAATGCATCCAAGAACTCATGGACGCAGTAGATTCTTACATCCCTGCTCCTGAACGTGACGAAGCTAAACCCTTCCTTCTCCCTGTAGAAGACGTATTCACCATTTCTGGTCGTGGTACCGTTGCTACTGGTAGAGTAGAAAGAGGTGTTGCACACGTAAACGATCCTGCTGAAATCGTTGGTCTTTCTGAAGAATCAAGAAACACCGTTATTACCGGTCTTGAAATGTTTAGAAAACTTCTTGACGAAGCACAAGCAGGTGACAACGTAGGTGCTCTTCTCCGTGGTATTGACAAGAAAGATATTGAACGTGGTCAAGTTATTGCTAAACCCGGTTCAGTTAAACCCCACACCGCATTCGTTGGTCAAGTGTATATCCTTACCAAAGAAGAAGGTGGCCGTCACACCCCGTTCTTCAACAACTATCGTCCTCAATTCTATTTCAGAACTACCGACGTTACCGGTTCAATCAAACTTCCTGAAGGCGTAGAAATGGTTATGCCTGGTGATAACATTGAAATGAACGTTGAACTTATCACTCCTATCGCTATGGAAGAAGGTCTCCGTTTCGCTATCCGTGAAGGTGGCAGAACCGTTGGTTCAGGCGTTGTTTCAAAAATCGTTAAATAATTAAAATTGTTTAATAACAAAAAGGTACGGAATATCCGTACCTTTTTTGTATAAATGGTAAAAGAAAAAGGGCAGGTTTTAACTGCCCTTTTTGGTTATTTATTAAAAGAATCTTTGTACGCTTTACCGAACTTGAACGTAGGTATTTTGGTTTCTTCAACCATAATCTTTTCTTGTGTTTTCGGGTTAATACCTTCTCTTGCAGGTTTAACTTTAAGTTCAAAAGTACCAAAACCTGAAATTTGAATTTTTTCCCCTTTGTTCAATGCTTCTGTAATAGTGTCTATAACGCAGTCAAACGTGTCGGATGCATCTTTTAATTTTATGCCGGCGTTGTTCGCAATCGCCCTTATCAATTCGTTCTTATTCATAAAAAAGAACCTCCCCATAGTTTATAGATTTATTATACCACATATAAAAAATTTTTCAATAGGTTTTTAAAAATTTTTGCTATTTTTGTATAAAAAACGCAAAAAAGCCTTATTATAGCACGTTTACTTGACCTTTTTGCTTTTTCACTTTATTATTACCAAAAAGGAAAATTAAAATGCAATATCGTTTAATAACGGGTGAAAAATTTTTTAATATAACTAAACTTTTATTTTCTATAGCCCCTAATCAAAAAGGGGTAATAATTTGCGATAAGCAAAGTTATATAAAAACGGCGTTTAGTCTTTCAAAGCAATTAAATGAAAATAAGATTAAAATAGTTACCGTAATTTTAGAAAAAGATACGCTTTTTATAGATAATTTGAAAAATCTAAGTCTTTTACCAGAAGACGCGCGCTTTATTATTTCGGTGGGCGAAAGGTCTAAACAAATTGCAAGTTACCTTGCTACTATAAAAAACTTACCGCACTTAACTTTAGTAGATTTTTTACCTTTGAATTTATACCCTAAAAATAAAATAATAATACGTGACGGCAAGTTCTTTTACAATTTTATATGTGACTGCACTACTTACGTTTTTATTGATTTAAATCAAATAATAGCGTACGAAGGCTTTGCAAAACATTTGTTTTGTTATTTAGTAAGTAAAATTTTATGGCTTAAAGAATATATTGCGCTTACTAACGATAATAAAGAAAAATTAACAGAAATAGCAACTCAAACTTTAATGGAACTGCAAAAAGATAAAATAGACGTTTCAAAGTTAATGACAAACTATTTATATTTAGAAAATAAAATTTTATCGCTTGATAACGGGGACGTATATTCCGCCGAATTTTTATGTGCCTTAAACGGCGAATATTTGCCGAGCGTAGAACAAAATTTTATAAGCGCATATAATATATTAAAATATATATCTACGGCAAAAAGTTCACCGCCTAATTATAACGAAAGGGCAAAAACGGTGGCGTTTTTATTAGGGTTAGATCAAAATTTAGTGTTAGAAAAAACGTATAATCAATTAAAAAGCATAAAGCGTCCTGCAAAAAGCATATCCGTGGAAAAAACTTTTTTAAAAGAAATAAAAAAGCAGTATGCTATTTTAGGTGGAAAATCGTTTGATTTAGATAAAAAAACTTTTTTAGCAGGCGATAGCCCGTTTAATATAAACGCGCTAACTTTATTGCGTGAAGTATAAAGAATAAACAAAAGGGAATACTCTTTGCATATCTGCAAGGAGTTTTTTTATGTTTAAAAAATTAGCCGTATCTTTAGCAATTATGCTTTCTGCTATTTTAATAATTTTAATAAACGTTGCGCCCATATTTAGTGGCTACGCAAACTCTTTTGAAATATATCACGGCGATTCAGCAGGGCAAATTCGCACGGTTAGTTATATTGAATATTTTTTATCGGGCAAAATAAAGGGTGAAGGCGTGACCTTAAAAAAAGAAAATTTTGACCTTGACGATTTTTTAAGAGATTTTAAGGCAAAAATAAAGGTCTGCGAAAATATAGAAGGTGGCGTTAATTATTACGCCTATTCAAGAAAAATACCGTATAGGCAGAAGATTTATGGAAAGACGGTAAACTTACAAATATTCGTTGGCGAGCAAACGGTAAAAGTCGGTGCGCCTATGATTTACGGAAGTTTTTAAAAAAGAAGTATAAAAATTTTTTTTGTGGTAATAATTGACGTAATAAAGTTAAGGAGAATAAAACAATGAGTAAATCAAAAGTAAAATTTATCAATTTCATAAGGCACAACCTTTTGTATATAGTGCTTGCGCTATGTATTCTTGCGGTAGGCTTATCGGTGGTGTTTATTTCTATAAGTGAAAAGAACAAGTCTAACGGATTAAATACTAACTTGCCTACTATAACCGATCCCGACGGTGACGATACGCCCGTGGATAATCCCGACGATACGCCTGAAATACCAGTCGTGGAAGAAATTATTTTCGCAATACCCGTTTCTAACCCCACGGATATTAACGAGTATAGTGAAAGTATGGTTTGGAACGGTACGCTAAACAGATATTCAACTCATACGGCAATTGACTTCTTTACCGAAGAAGGTGCGCCCGTATACGCCGTTTACGGCGGTGTTGTTGAAAGTGTTGAAAACACCTTGCTTTACGGCACTACCGTTACGATAGACCACGGTAAAGGGCTTAAAACCGTTTATAATTCGCTTGCCGACGGCGACGGCGTAGTGGTTGGGCAAGTTATTGATAAAGGGGAAATTATAGGCGAAGTATCTTGCACTAATAGGCAAGAATATAAGTCTGGCGCGCACCTGCATTTTTCAGTAGTGGAAGACGGCGTTACTATTGACCCTGCTAAATACCTTACTATTAACGAAAAATAGTTATATAAAAATTAAACCCCGAATAAGATAGTGTAAACTGTTTTATATCGGGGTTTTTATATGAAAAAAATTGCAATAGCCTTTAGCATTTTAGTTATAGCCGTTTGTTCAACCTGTTTTTATGGGTGTAAGGACAAGAATAACGGTATAACGCAATACCAAATTGAGTGCGAACTAATGGGAAACGTTTTGACTGGCGAAGAAAAGGTAAAATTCTATAACGGTAGCGAAAATTCTTTTACCGAACTTAAGTTTAACCTATACGCCAACGCTTTTAGAAAGGATGCGAAATTTCGCCCCATAGCAGAGCAGTATAATCACGTAGCGTATCCTAACGGGTTAAGTTACGGCGACGTAGAAATACACGGCGTAACCGACGGCAAAAAGGCTTTAGAATATCGTATTGAAGGTCAAGACCAAAATATTTTAACCGTTTGCCTTGATAAAGAAGTATTTCCTAACGAGTGCGCTACGGTAGTTATAAATTATAAAATAACGCTTGCAGACGTAATAGCAAGAACGGGCGTCAATGAAAAAACTATAAACCTTGCTTGCTTTTATCCCGTGCTATGCGGAATTCAAAACGGAAGTTTTTACGAGTGTGAATATTATAGCGCAGGTGATCCGTTTTTTAGTGACGTAGCAGACTATTTCGTAACTATTAAGGTGAATAAAGAGTATACGGTAGCGACTTCGGGCGTGCAAGAAAGCGTTAAAATACAAGGGGAAGAAAAAATAGTTGAAAGTAAAATTAAAAGCGCACGCTCTTTTGCAATAGTTCTTTCAAAGAATTTTAGCGTGTTGGAAGATAAGGTTAACGGCGTTGATATTAAGTATTACTATTATCAAGACGATAATCCTGAAAAATTCATGGAATACGCAAAGAAAAGTTTTGCTTTGTTTACTAAACTTTTCGGCGAATATCCTTACGAATGTTATTCTGTGGTGAAAACGCCTTTCGTTCAAGGTGGTATGGAATTCCCTGCGTTAGTTATGATTAGCGATAATTTAGAGATGGAATCTTTTGGGGAAGTAATAGTGCACGAAACTGCGCATCAATGGTGGCAAACAGCCGTTGGCAACAATGAAATTGAATACGGCTTTTTAGACGAAGGACTTGCAGAATATTCGGTAGTCTTATTTTACGAAAATCACCCCGAATATAATTTAAGTAGAGAGTATCTTATTAAGAGCGCAGAAAACACTTACAAAATTTTTTGTTCGGTATACGACAAAATAAATAAAAAAGTAAATACCGTAATGGTGCGCCACCTTAAAGATTTTACTAGCGAATACGAATACGTTAATATGGCTTACGTAAAGCCTTGTATAATGTACGATAAAGTTCGCGTAACCATAGGTGAAGAAAAATTCTTTAAGGCGTTAAAGGGATATTATAAAAACTTCAAAATGAAAAACGCCACCCCCGACGATTTAGTGGGGGCGTTTGAAAAAACGGGTGCAGATACCAACGGGTTTTTCAAAAGTTTTTTTGAGGGAAAGGTAATAATTTAAGAAAAAAAGAGCGAAAGTGGAAGTTTAATCCTTCGCTCTTTGCTTTTTAAATATATTTTTGGCTATTAAAGGGTAATAATAATTATTAAATAAATATTATTTGTTGACAAAACGCTTGCAAAATGATAAACTAATTAAGTATATTACTCAAACTATTTACAAGGGGGCTTTATGAAAAAGTTTCTTACAATATTATTGATAGCAGTTCTTGCAGTAGCGTCGGTATTTACTTTCACCGCTTGTGATGACGGCGCTGAAACTGACGGCAAAAAAGGTCTTTTATATAAAAAGAATCGTGACGGCGCTTACGTTATTTACAAATACGTTGACGACGGCAGAACTTCAACTGAACTTGACGTTGCTCAAGAAGTTAAAGATATCCAAGCAGAACTTGACGACGGCACTAAGCTAATTATTAGAAAAGGTGCTTTTGCTGGCAACGATACTATTAAGAAGTTAGTTATTCCTGCAAGCGTAACTGAAGTTGAAGCAGGCGCGCTTGAAAAAATGGAAAAACTTGAAGAATTAGAAGTTGCTTACGTTGGTAAAACGGCTCTTTCAGACGCTTACTACGCTGAAAGCAAAAAAGCAGACGGTAAGTCTGTTGACGCCGAAAGAACTATTGCGCATTACTTTGGTACGGAAGCGTTTGATAACGGCGTATCGGTAACCGTTAACTACGGCGCAGGTTCAAAAACGGCTTATATGCCTGCAACTTTAACTAAAGTAACGGTTAATCCCGTTGAAGCGTATAGTATTCCTATGTATGCATTTAACAGCGCGTACAATATCTTAAACGTTGAACTTGGCGATATGGTAGACGCTATCGGTACGTTTGCTTTTGCAAGCACCCGTCTTACTTCTATCACGTTGCCTGTAGGCGTTAAAACCGTTTACGAAAGCGCATTTGCTAACAGCGTTCTCTTAAAGACTGTAACTTTTAACGGCAGTGATTTAGTGATAAAGGCTGAAGCGTTTAGCGGTTGCGTAAAGTTTGAATCTTTTAACTCTACTACCAAAAACCACGTTGATTGCACCAAGGTTGCGTCGGTTGGCAGAAATGCGTTTAACTTCGGTAACGATAACGAATACGGCTTTTCAAACGTAACTAATACGGATGTAGCGTTTGGTGAACAAGGCTATAAAGAAAGCTAAAAGATAGATAAAATAAACCCCGTGTCAGTTGACACGGGGTTTTAATTTTGTCGTTTTTATTTTATGCGTTAGTTACGTCAACCGACGTTAAAGTATATTTAAGCGAGCCTATAACTTTTGACATTGCAGATTCTATTAACGCAGCGGCGTATTCTACTGGAAGTGCGCTGTATTTAGTTATCATATCGTCACTCTTTTTTTGTACTGTAACGTAGTGTGGCGTACCGGAATTTTTAATTGAATTCGCGCCGAACATTAAGTTATCTACGGGGATTTGTTCTGTGATACCGTTAATCGTTACTTGTTTAGTGGAAACGTTTTTGTTGTTTATTTTAATTTCGTGTGGTGCGCCGTAAACGGGGGTAACTACCTTTAAGTTGATTGAGCCTTCTTCTGCGATATTCATATTTCTGATTATGAATAAAAGTTGTTCGTTATCAATTACTTGTCTAAAACCGTACTTTTTCTTTTTGTTGTAAGTTTCGGGTGAGCCCGTCATGTGTTTGCCTTTTTCAATACCAACTACGAAGTCTTCTTCTTTTTCAAAAGCGAATTTATTTACGGTGTAATTTTCTTTGTTGTATTTAGTTTCGTAAATATAGAATTGCTTTTGCGTTAAAATTTCATTTCCGTTAACTGCCACGTACGTTTGAGCCCTGTCTGACCTTGTGTATATAGGTGCGAACGATTGACCTTCGTTAAGGAAGTAAGCGTTGGTTACCACTTTGTCGTTTACGGGTTTATCGTTATAACTGCCCGTGAGAGTTAAAGTCGTTTTTAATTGAAGAATTTGTAAGTTTGCAGTTTCAATATCGGTTGAAATGCCGTCTGGCAAGTGATTTATAACTTCAAGAACACTTACGTAACTGCCTGAAAGCGTTGTCGTTAAAAGGTCTTTGCTAACTTCGTTTTTAAGTGATGAGTTATAATCTTCAACGTATTCAACCTTATACGTTAGCGTTTCGGTATACCCTGGGGCAATAGCCGTTGCACTAGAAACGTAGTTGTTGTTAAATTCAAGGTAATCTTTATTTTTACAACCACTACCCATAAATGCGGTAAAAATAATAAGCACCGCCGAAAATAAAGCTAAAAATTTTTTCATTTTATTCTCCGAATATTAAATTACTATATCATAATACCATAAATATTGAAAATTGTAAAACTTTAAATGAAAAAAACTAAAAAAGTTTGTAAAATATGGTATAATGTAATTATGGTTAATTTATATACAACGAATTCATATTTTAATTTATTTAATATTTTAACGGACGTTTTGAAAGATAGCCCTAAAGATATTCAAAAGAAAAACCTTGTTTTTTGCGAAGCAAAAGTTTCGCTTATGGCAGAGCGTTTTATTTGTGGGGAACTTCTTGGTTCGTTTAATACCGACGTGTATTCGTTCGGTAAGTATTTGCGCGTCAAAAAGCCTATGGATAACGTGCTTTCAAAAGAAGGCTCTGCAATGGCGCTCAAAAAACTTTTACAAGGTGTGCAATTAAAGTGCTTTAAGGCAGGCAAAACCAACCTTGCACCCGCCCTTTTTGACCTTATTATACAACTTAAAAGTGCAAAGGTTACCCCAAAAGATATTTTAGATGCATCTGCGAAAAGCAACGGTATATTAAAAGATAAACTTGAAGATATAGCGACGGTTTTTAATGCCTACGAAGAGTTTATTAAACAAAATAATTACGAAGACCAAAATTCAATTTTAGCGTACTTGCCAGAAGTAATAAATAATTCGCAAGAAGTTAAAGGCGCAAACGTAATTTTACTTGGGTATACGGGCTTTACCGAACAAATGCGCGCCATAGTAAAGGCTTTTATAAATAACGCAAAGTCGGTCACGGCAATACTTACCGAAGGGGATAACGAATTCGTTTACGTAAACGAAACGGCTAACTTTGTAAGAAATTATTGCAAAGAAAA
>JAZSJY010000104.1:0-3496 GCA_045534565.1 Christensenellaceae bacterium
CCTTTTTTCTTGTCTTTATCAAAGTCGTCTAGCGCATCAATAAGATAAATCCATTTCCCCAAATTATAAGCAAGCTCTTCCACTTGGAAAGTTGATTTTTCGCCAAGTAAAACATTAACGACTTCTTTCATCATATTACCAAACGGGTCTGCAGAAATATCAATACTATCGCCGTTTGTCTTTTCGTAATTAACTAAATCAGCATAACGATTTTTTACTATAACGTCAAGTTCAGGCTCTTGTTTTTTAGCTTTCTTATATGGTTTATTAAAATAAGAACGCTTAACCCTACCTTTACCCGCATCATTAACGTCATCGCTTAATTTATAATAAGCTAATATTACGTTAAGCGCACCTATTCTTTCCGTTAACTTATCAGGTACTGCCACGGGGCGTTTTTTTACCCAATGTAGAATGCAATGTTGATTTTCAACTTTCACGTCTACATTTAAAATGTTATGCAGTAAAACCGATAAAAAAGTAAGGTCGTAATTTAGAACGAGTCTGCCTTTTGTTCCACAAACGTTAGCAATTCCCTTACATAGTCCACAATACATCGCTTTATAAAGAACCGTGTCTTTAACGTACATATTCGGGTTATCGGTCTTTACGTATCCAAACATTTTAACCTCTTTTCCTTAACACTAAACCAACTTTTTTGTAAACTGTATTAAGCGTTCTATACGCTAAACGTTCTGCCCTTTCCGCGCCGTTTTTAAGCACTTCGTCAAGATATGCTTTATCAGCCAACAATCTATTCTTTTCTTGTCTTATAGGCTCTATAACCGCAGTTACGGCTTCGCCTACGCTTTGCTTAAACTCACCGTATCCTTTACCCGAAAACTCGGCTTCTGCTTGTTCAAACGTTTTATCGGTAAACGCACAGTAAATAGTAAGTAGATTAGTAATACCAGGTTTTTCAGGCGAACAAATTATTTTATCATCACTATCAGTAACGGCTCTCTTAAACTTTCTTAAAACAGTTGCGGGATCGTCATCCATTGAAATAAATGCGTTTAAGTTAGCATCTGATTTGCTCATTTTTCTTTCAGGCTCAGCAAGACTCATTACACGTGCAGCAGTTTTACCTATATAACCTTCTGGCACTTTAAATGTTTCACCAAAACGATTGTTAAACCTAATAGCAAGATCTCTAGCAAGTTCTAAGTGTTGTTTTTGATCTGCACCGATAGGAACTAATTCCGTTTGATACAACAAAATATCAGCAGCCATAAGCACTGGGTAATCCATTAAGCCCATATTTATATTATCTTCATGCTTTTGGCTTTTATCCTTAAATTGCGTCATTCTAGCAAGTTCCCCTGGGTAACAAATCGTGTTCAATACCCAAGCAAGTTCAGTATGAGCAGAAACGTGTGATTGAGCGAATAAAATTGATTGTTCGGGATCAATACCACACGCAAGATAAAGCGCAGTAAGTTCGTAAGTATTTTTTCTTAAAATTGCAGGGTCTTGCTTTACAGTTAAAGTATGCAAATCTGCAAGTGAAAAAATACTGTTATAATCGCTTTGCAATTTTTTAAAATTACGAATTGCACCTAAATAATTACCTATAGTTAAAATGCCACTTGGTTGTATAGCACTAAATAAAATCTTCTTATCTTCCATTTTACTACACCTTGCTTTAATCTTCCTTGAAAACTATTCGTTTATAAATTCCATAACCGCTTCAACAGTCTTGTCACGGTTAATAATTTTAGTAAAGCGCTTTTCCTTTTCTTTTAAGGTCAAAATTTGTTCAGGAATCGGGAAAGCCGTTTGTTCGTTTAATTTGTACGCAGATTTAAATGCATCTGCAGGGGCACTACCGTCAATAGCCTTAAGTACGTCGTGAGCAAATTTATAAGGGCTAGCCGTAGAAAGTACTACTGTTGCATTTTTATTGCCCGTATCTTCAACGAATCTATTGGCAACGTCAACGGCAACCGAAGTATGTGGATCTAAAACGTAACCATATTCATCAAAAAAGTCAGCAATAGTTTGACTACAATCTTCTTCGTCGGTACACCCTGCATAAAACTCATCGTCTAACTTTGACTTTTCTTCAGTAGAAATAGCATACTTGCCTAATTTTTTAAGTTGATTCATTCTCTCTTCTGTAATCTTAAAATCTCTATTTGATAATTCAAAAATAAGTCTTTCAAGATTGCTTGAAATAAGAATATCCATTGACGGAGATATTGTCTTAAAAAACTCTCTATTTGCGTCGTAAGTCCCAGTAGTGAAAAATTCAGTTAAAACGTTATTGTCGTTTGACGCACAAACAAGTTTGTCAATGGGTAACCCCATTTTTTTAGCATAGTAGCCCGCCAAAATATTACCAAAGTTACCCGTCGGTACTACGAAGTTAACCTTATCACCCATTTTAATTTCATTAGAATTAACCAAATCACAATAAGCAGAAAAATAATAAGTAATTTGAGGAGCAAGCCTACCAAAGTTAATAGAGTTTGCGCTTGAAAGAACGACGTTCATATCTTTTAATTGCGCGTTTATATCTTTGCTTGTAAAAATCTTTTTAACGGCAGTTTGACAATCGTCAAAATTACCCTTTACTGCAACCACGTTAACGTTTTCACCTTCTTGGGTACACATTTGTAATTTTTGCATATCGCTAACGCCTTCGCTAGGATAGAACACCATAATACTGATGCCTTCTGCATCCTTAAAGCCTTCAAGAGCCGCCTTACCAGTATCACCACTAGTAGCAACTAATATAAGTATCTTTTCTTTTATACCAGAAATATCGCTACCTTCCCTTAACAAATACGGTAAAAGAGTTAAAGCAACGTCTTTAAATGCAAGCGTAGGCCCATGGAATAATTCCATAATAAAAAAGTTGTCGTCTGCTTTAATGAGCGGAGCAGCGTCGGCTTCTTCAAACTTGCCGTACGCAATCTTGCAAGCATTCAAAAGTCTATTATAATCATATTCTTCAAGATACTTATGAAGAACGGTACAAGCGCGCTCAGCATAATCCATATCAAGCATTTCATTTAACTCAGTTAAAGTAATTTCAGGAAATTTTTCAGGAACAAAAAGACCACCGTCGTCTGCTAAACCTTTCGCAATTGCTTGCGCTGAAGAATTTACTTCACAATAACCTCTAGTACTAATAAACTTCATAACAACTCCATTTAAAACGAAAAAAGTCGGAATACTATTCCGACTTTTATTTTACACTATTTTAACAGTAAAAAGCAAGTTAATCAACGTACTTTAATACAAAGTCTGGTAAATCTTCTTTCGCTGCACTACAAGTAACGACAAATTTAACACCATAATCCTTTTCAAGTTTATCCATAGCGTTAAAAATACTATCTAATTCATTTAACGGTTTAGCAGAAATTCTAGCAATACCGTCAAGATATATGTATTCGTTATCACCGTTAGCAGCAACGATGCCTTTTATAAAACCGCGCAAACCGTCAGCAAAGTCGGAGGCCAAGCGGTCTTAGGAAGACAAGGATTTGGT
>JAZSJY010000001.1:0-20728 GCA_045534565.1 Christensenellaceae bacterium
CGTGATTAAAAGTCACGTGCTCTACCGGCTGAGCTAATGAATCATTTATTGGTGCACCTTCAGGGACTCGAACCCTGGACCCACTGATTAAGAGTCAGTTGCTCTACCAACTGAGCTAATGGCACGATTCACATAACCCTATTTAATAATAATTTGCAAGATTGGCAGGGGTGGCAGGATTTGAACCTACGAATGCTGGAATCAAAATCCAGTGCCTTACCGCTTGGCGACACCCCTATAGGTTTTTGGGTTATATTAATGGGGCGGGTGATGGGAATCGAACCCACGACCTCAAGGACCACAATCTTGCGCTCTAACCAACTGAGCTACACCCGCCATTTTGGTGCGCCTGAAGGGATTCGAACCCCTGACCCTCGGCTTAGAAGGCCGATGCTCTATCCTGCTGAGCTACAGGTGCGTAACTATCGTCCTGTACGTAAGTATTGGAGCGGGTGATGGGAATCGGACCCACGCGACCAGCTTGGAAGGCTGGAGTTCTACCACTGAACTACACCCGCGTATATCGCCCACAAACAATGCTAATGAATTATATCAAAATGTTTTTTTTATGTCAACTGTTTGTAAAACCTTTTTTAAAATTTATTAAAAAATCATTTTATTTTTCTAATGGAAGGGTATTGGGTAAAGAAAAAAACGAAAATCTTTGACACGGCGAATATAATATAGTATAATCATAGTAATATATATTATAACATAAGGGGTTTTTTATGTATAAAGAGATATATCAAAAATGGTTAAATAGCGGTGTTTTAAGCGAAAAAGAAGTTTTGGAATTAACCGAACTTGATGAAAAACAGATTGAATATCGTTTTGGCAAAGATTTAGAGTTTGGCACGGCAGGTATGCGTGGGTTAATAGGTTTAGGGACGAATATGATGAACGTTTACACCGTTAAACGCGCAACTCAAGGACTTAGCGAATATATAAAAAAATTAGGTTATACGGCAATGAATAAGGGCGTAGTTATTTCTTACGATACGAGAAGAATGTCCTTTGAATTTGCGTGTGCTGCGGCAACCGTGCTTGCATCAAACGGAATAAAAACCTATTTATTTGGCGACGTGCACCCCGTACCTATGTTGTCTTACGCCGTAAAGGAATTAAAGACCATTGCCGGTATAATGATAACGGCAAGCCATAACCCCAAAGAATATAACGGCTATAAAGTTTACGGGCAAGACGGCGCACAAATGTCCCCCGAAGCGACGGCTGAAGTAGTTAAATATATTGACGCTATAGGCGACTGCACGTCAAGTAAAATTTTGTTTAATGAAAAGGCGCAAAAAGATATAGAAATAGTAAGCAATCGTTTAGATAAGAAATATTATAAAACGATTAAAAAACTCTGCTTATCCAAAAAAGAAGTTAAAAAAGTAGGCAAAACTATAAAACTAATATACACGCCCGTACACGGTAGTGGATACGTTCCTGTTACGACTATTCTTAAAAAGTTGGGCATTAACGCAACTTTAGTTCCCGAACAAACGCAAAAAGATACCGAATTTTCTACGGTAAAAGTCCCCAACCCCGAATATAAAGAAACGCTTGAACTCGGTATAAAAATGGCTGACTTAAAGAAAGCAGACGTCGTTTTTGGTACTGACCCCGACTGCGACCGTTTGGGTGTTGCTATAAGGGATAATAACGGCGAATTTATGGCGCTTTCTGGTAACCAAACGGGCATACTTTTACTTGATTATATTTTGCGTCGCTTAAAAGAACAAGGTGAGCTTGACGATAAAGGGTTCGTGGTTAAGAGTTTTGTTTCTACGGGTATGGCAAAACTTATTGCAGACGATTACGGCGTTGAACTCATTGAAACGCCCGTAGGCTTTAAGTTTATAGGCGAAAAGATAAAACAACTTGACGATACGGGTAAGCGAAAGTATATTTTTGGGTTTGAAGAAAGTTGCGGTTATTTACGCGGTACGCATTGCCGTGATAAAGACGCCGTAGTTGCAAGCATGCTTTTTGCAGAAATGGTGTGCTACTATACCTATGATAAAATAGGCGTTTACCAAAGACTTTGTGAACTTTACGATAAATACGGCTACGTTTTTGATACGAACGTTTCGGTTGCGTACAGTGGACTTAACGCAATGAAAGAAATGAACGCCGTAGTTGATAAAATGAAAGCGGTTGAACTAACTGAAATTGCTGGCATGAAAGTTTTAGCAACGCGTGATTATTCAATTGCAAAGAGAAAACTTTTGGACGGTACTGTTGAAGATATTGACAGCCCAAAGACCAACGCCGTTTACTACGAACTTGAAGGCGGTAGTTTTATTTGTATACGACCAAGTGGAACAGAACCTAAATTAAAAGTATACTATTCTCTTAAGTGTAAAGATCAAAATCAAGCGCAAAGTGTTTTTGAACAAGTTAAAACGGCTTTTGAACAACTCATTAAATAAGGTTTTAATAAAGCGATATTTTTATATAATAAAGTGATATACAGTTTTGCGTATTTATTTTATAATTATGTAAAATCACTTTAAGGAGTTAGTTATGAAAAGTCAATTTGTTGGAAAAACCTTCGTCGTGTTGGGGGATAGCATAACCGAACACGGTCATTATATAAAGTATTTGCGCGCGTATTTTCACGGTAAAAACGAAAAATGTTACTTTTTTAATCGTGGAACGGGTGGTAACCGTGCGGTAATGGCGCCCTACCTTTTAGAACCCGAAATAAAAGAACTTAAGCCCGACTATATAGGTATAAGTTTTGGTGCAAACGATATAGGTTGTTGGCTTTACGACGGTAGAAAGGTTGAAACGCCTGCGTTGATAGCAGAGCGTAAAAAACGTGACTACGAGTTTTTTGAAGGATATAAAAGTACTATAAAAGCAATAAAAGAAAAAGGCATAACGCCCGTAGTATTTTCGCCATTTGCAATGGATGAATTACTTTTTGAAAAAGAAGATATTGAAACTATTGCAGATAACGACGAAAAGGCGCAAAATATGGACGCTGATTTTTATACGAGAAAGACGTATAGAAACTTAAATTGTGCAATAAGCAAATATGCCGAAAGGTTAAAAGAAATTGCCATAGAACAAGGCGCTTTGTATTTACCTATGTTTGAAAAAACTTATCAAAACATGCTTAACACACGTGGACTTTTCCGTGACGACGGTTTGCATTATTCTTTTGGTGACGGGCATAAGAGCATTGCTAAAATTATACTTGAATATTTAGGCTGTGAAGTACCTGAAGATTTCCCCGTGATAGAAGAAAATGAAGAACTTGAAAAGTTAGTTCAAAATGAACGCCACGGTGGGTTTATTAGAAGGGGGTCTTGCTCTGCTTTTTACGGCGATATACCTGAATCAGTAGTTGAAGAAAAGGCAAAAGGGTGTCTTAAAGAAACGCAATCACCATGGCTACTTTCGGTTGGTGGAAATTACTTTAAGTACAAAGGCAAAATGGACGAACTTAGGTTAGAAATTAAACGTAGGACAGAGAATTTATAATATAAGTTTAGGTGGTATGGAAAAACAATTTGTAGGAAAAACTTTCGTCGTGTTAGGGGATAGTAACACCGAACACGGACATTATATTAAATATTTGCGCGCATATTTTCACGAAAAAAAAGAAAAATGTTACTTTTTTAATCGTGGAACGGGTGGCAATCGTGCCGTAATGGCGCCCTATCTTTTAGAACCTGAAATAAAGGAACTTAAGCCCGATTATGTTTGTATAAGTTTTGGTGGTAACGATATAGGATACTGGCTTTACGACGCAAGGAAAACCGTAACGCCTGCTTTAATAGCAGAACGCAAAAAGCGTGATTATGAATTTTTTGAAGGAATAAAAAGCATTATAATGGCAGTAAAGGAAAAAGGTATAACACCGATTGTTTTTTCACCTTTTGCAAAAGATGAACTGTTATTTGAAAAAGACGACGTTGAAACTATTGCCGATAACGATGAAAAAGCGCAAAATATGGATGCTGGGTTTTACACTAAAAAGACGTTTAGAAATATAAATAACGCACTTAAAATATATGCCCAAAGAGTAAAAGAAATTGCTACCACTGAAGGCGCTTTGTATTTACCTGCATTTGAAAAGACCTATCAAAATATGCTTAATACACGTGGGCTTTTCCGTGACGATGGGGCACATTATTCTGTTGATAGCGGGCATAAGAGCATTGCTAAAATTATACTTGAATATTTAGGCTGTGAAGTTCCTATAGATTTCCCCGTGATAGAAGAAAACGAAGAATTAGAAAAATTAGTTCAAGCAGAAAGGCACGGTGGATTTATAAGAAGAAGTTCTTGTTCTGCTTTTTATGGCGATATACCTGAATCGGTGGTTGA
Organism: Christensenellaceae bacterium; assembly: GCA_045534565.1. Classification (GTDB taxonomy): domain Bacteria; phylum Bacillota; class Clostridia; order Christensenellales; family Borkfalkiaceae; genus UBA1259. The sequence goes on from JAZSJY010000001.1 coordinate 4,345, forward strand.
AAAAAAAGCAAAAGAGTGCCTTAAAGAAACGCAATCACCATGGCTACTTTCGGTTGGTGGAAATTACTTTAAGTATAAAGGGAAAATGGACGAGCTTAGATTAGAAATAAAACGAAGGACGGAAAATTTGTAATGCAACTTTCTTTTGATTTGATTAAAACGGCAACTAACGGCGTAATAGGAACGTTCGTAAAAGATAATAGGCTAAATTTTCGCCGTTTTACAGACAAACAAATAGAATATTTTAAGGCTACGCTAAACGATATGAATAAGCCTAATAAGGCTATAGCAACTTCAGGCGTAGTAATTGATTTTTATACTGATGCTACTGAACTTAAGGGTTCTTTCTATTGCTCACGCGCAACCACAAGGTCACAATGTTTTATTGACGTGTACGTTGACGGGCAAATGGTTACCCACGTTGGCGAAAAAGTGCCCGAAGAAAAATTTGATTATCTTATTGATTTTACAACTGCGCTTGGCTGTGGTGAAAAAAGGGTTGCTATATTTTTACCCAACTTATTCAAGGCAGAATTACAAAGTTTATCTATTATCGGCGGTCAAAAATTTATTCCGGTAAAGAAAGATAAGAACGTTATGTTTTTTGGGGATAGCATTACGCAAGGGTACATAAGCGATTTTGCATCTTACACTTACGTAAATAGACTTTCTTACTATAAAAACTGGAACGCAATAAATTTCGGTATGGGTTCAACGATTTTTGACGCTAACGATTTAGACGAAGATATTCCGTTTACGCCTGATGAAATTTTTATTGCGTACGGCACTAACGACTGGACTAAAAGTCCTGATTTAGAAGGTATGATGCGTGCCTACTTAACTAAACTTCAAGCGACGTATAAAGGGGTTAGGTTAACCGTGATAACACCCGTTTGGCGTGGCGAACAAGAAGAGTATATGATTAAAAAAGGTATAACGCAAACGTTTAGCGAACTTCAAACGCAAATCAAAGATATTGCAAATGAATTTGAAAACGTAAGAATTATTGACGGGTTAAAACTTATACCACACTATCCCGATTATTTCGTTGAAGACGTTTTACACCCCAACGACCTTGGCTTTATTGCATACGCCGACGGTTTAATTAGAGAGTTAAATAAATAAAAAAACAAGCGTAGCGAATTTTTGCTACGCTTAAATTTTATCTAAAATTTAACATAACAAGTAAAATGTTAAGAAATCGCAATAATGCAATAAATATGTTAATTTTTAGATAAGATAAGTTAAGAAAGTGTATTGAAAAAATATCGCCGTTGTGTTACAATTTACAAAATAATATTTATAGGTGAAACTTATGGCTAAAAAAGATATACTACCGCAAATAATATTTAATAATAAGCCTAAAGATGAAATGATAATAGGGGCGTACGTTGAGCCGTTAATGTACGGTAAACACCAAAATACTTACGATTATAAGGTTACTTACGAACAGGCGTACGACGATATTAAAGGGTGCAATATAAACACTTTGGTACAAACGTGTAGTTTGCTTAATTTAGAGCCTGATGAAATTACCTTGGATATGCTTGAAAAGACGTCTAAAAGGGGACTATCCTTTTTAGTTCGTGACCAAAAGATATTGTGTGATAAAGATAGAATTACCGATATGAGCGAAGACAAAATAGTGGAATATTTTACTGAAAAATATCTTCCACTAAAAGAAAAATATTCGTCTTTTGCAGGGTTGCATTTTATTGATGAGCCAGGGTATTCGCAATGGGGCAAAATTAAAAAGGTGCAAAGGGCGTTTAAGAGAGTTTTGCCAAACGATTTATGCTTTGTAAATCTTTTGCAAGTTTACGCACCAGCGTGGGCGCTTTCAAACGGCCCTATCTATATGCCCGATCAAGACTGGTGGGTTAAGCCCGACCCTGATTACGTGAAGTATTTTGACAGTTTTATTAAAGAAACTGATTCTAATATTTTTTGTTATGATTATTACCCTATGCGTTATGAATTCCCGAATATGCTTGGGCAATACTTTGAACAGTTGCACTTATCGTATATAAACAGTAAAAAGGCTAATTTACCGCTTGCGTGTTTTGTTCAAACTTGCACTTGGGATACGGCAACAAGAATTCCAAACGAAGCAGAATTGCGTTGGCAAGTAAATACTGCGCTTGCTTATAACACCAAGGCTATTTTCTATTACGTGTACTGGGCTTTCCCCGGGCACGTAGGCGCGCCCATTGATTTTGACGGCAGTAAAAATAGAAATTACTATCGTATTCAACAAATCAATAAAGAACTTTTATTTCAAGACGAATATATATTAAACGCTGAATTTAAAGGGTATATTCAAACGGGTGAAATGCCAAATAACGAAGCGCCTATTCAACAAGATAGGTTAGATAATTTTGCAAGCATAAAAAGTTTGCCTGATGGCAATTTGTTTATAGGTTGTTTTAATTATTACCGTGACGAAAAAGTTTACGATATGTATATAATCGTTAATAACGACGTAACTAAAGGACTAAAAGGGCGTTTACAACTTGATAAAACTATTAAATACACCAAAATTCATAAGGATAGTTTGGTCGCTTTAAATAGTGATTTTATTGATTTAGATCTTGCCGCAGGCGACGCGTATATTATTATTGAGAACTTATAAAAGGAGACTTATTATGGCAACAGCAAAAATTCCACCTAAAATTGTGTTTAAGAATAAACCCGAAAACGAAATGCTTATCGGCGCGTACGTTGAGCCGTTAGTTTACGGAAGATATATTAAAGACCATGAAGTTAAAGTTACCATAGACCAAGCGTACGACGACCTTAAGGCGTGCAACTTTAACACGCTTTTGCAAACGGAAAGCGCATTAAACCGTGAAGACAACCAAATTACTTACGATATGTTTGAACATTTAAGTCGCCGTGGTATGAACTTTTTGTTCCGTGATAAAGAGATCGTTGGGCTTAAAAATATAGTAACCACGAAATCGCACGACGAACTTATTGAATATTTTAAGAAGGAATATATTCCCCTTGCCGAAAAATATTCTGCGTTTGCAGGTATGCACTACATTGACGAACCGGGGTATAAAGACTGGAAAAGGGCAAAGGAAATTAAAGATGCGTTTAAAGAAATTTTTCCAGATAAACTTTTCTTCTTAAACTTATTGCAAGTTTACGCACCGAGTTGGGCGTTACCAAACGGACCTATCTATATGCCTGACCAAGACTGGTGGCTACCAAACGACCCCGACTATATCAAGTATTTTGAAAGTTATATGAAAGAAGCCGACCCCGAACTTTTCTCTTACGACTATTACCCGATGCGTTACGAATTCCCGAATATGCTTGGGCAATATTTTGAACAATTGCATCTTTCTTATAAATACGCAGAACAAGCAAACATACCGCTAAACTGCTTTATTCAAAACGGCACGTGGGATACTGCTACTAGAGTTCCTAACGACGATGAACTTCGTTGGCAAGTAAATACGGCGCTTGCTTATAATACCAAGTCAATTTGTTATTATACTTACTGGGTTCCGTCACCGTATAACAAGCGTATGTGCGTGCACGAATACGGCTATAAAACACCAAATTATTATATGGTTCAACAAATCAATAAGGAACTTTTATTCCAAGACGAATATATATTAAACGCAGGGTTTAAGGGGTATATTCAAGTTGGTAAAATGCCTAACGACGAAGTACCTTCCCCCGAAGAAAGACTTGAAAGTTTTGGTAGCTTAAAAGAAATTTCAGGTGGCAATCTATTTATAGGTTGTTTTGATTACGTTAAAAAAGGCAAAACGTACAATATGTACGTTGCAGTTAATAACAGTATTACAACGCCGTTAAAAGAAACGCTCACCTTTGAAAAGTCAACTTCTTTCACCATTATTCATAGAGATAAACTAAAAGTAATGGGTGGCAACAAGGTTGAACTTGATTTAACACCTGGCGACGCATATATTATTATTGAAGGCGCACTCGCAGACGACGAATTTTTAAGATTTCAATAAAATAAATATCCACCAGCTAGGCTGGTGGATATTTATTTTAGTTTTCTAATTGCCAAACGGCAAGTTGTTTTTCTATTGCAGGGGTGATGTTTGCAGTCAACACGTCGTATCCTTTTTCTGTTAAATGACCGCCGTCAGTTGTATATTCGCTTAATATTTCACCAGTTTCAGTATTTAACAGGGCAGAGAATAAGTCAACGTATTCAAAAGAATATTTTTGAGCAAGTTCTTTTATTTTAACGTTGTTTTGTACTGCAAGTTGATTTTTTTTGCCCCACTCTCCACTCATAGAAGTAAGTGATAAAATAACTATTTTAGTATTTGGCACGTTGTTAGTAAACGATATTAAAATTCTTTCGTAATTATCTAACATACTATCCATATTGTTTGCGCCTATAAGCATTACTGCTACTTTTGGTTTTAAATCAAATAATGATACTTTTAATCTATTTTCAAGACCTATCGTAGTATCGCCTGCAATACCCCTATTAGCCACTGTGTATTGTGGATAGTGTGTAATTAGATCATAGCCTTCTGTCAAACTGTCGCCTAAAAAAGCAACGTCGCATTGATAGTCTTGGTAAAGATCGTTTTCAATTGCGAAAGCCATTTGCCTTTTTTCATAATGCTCACGGAAACGGGCTTCTAAATCTTTATTGTTATTATTGCATCCACATAAAGTAAAAATAATTATTAGCAATAAAAAGGAAATTATTTTTTTCATCGTTATGCTACCTTTTTAATTAGTGGCAGGGGTGTTTCTTCTTTACGATTCAACAATTCTGCTATTACAAGGAATATGGTAAGATACATCATAAGTGGCATTATAGCAAACTCAATGGCGTCAACGAAAGAATAAATTTGTAGCATTGTAAAACTTAACGTCATAAATATATTAGCGACGGTGTATCTACCCATTAAAATTCTGTAACGCTTATAATAGTAATAACCGTAAGCAAGTAAACCAACTATACCCGTGGTTGCAAGTAAGTGAGCAAAGATGCAATGGAAGTTAAACATAACTACCATGTTAGTTCCACCTAACAGGTCTAAATCTTCAAAGCCGTGCCCTACGCCGAATATGGGGTATTTAGCAAATTCTTCAAACGCGCGATATATAAGTTCGTCTCTTGCGTCACGTAACACCATATCTACAATGGTTGCAAAAAGGTTTTTAATTCCACCGTTAATCGTTACGAAATAACATACTGCAAAAAGGCAAACGATTATGATTAAAAAGAAAATAACTTTTAATTTTTCTTTGGTCTTTTTCGTTGCATTTAGGTAAGCAATAATCATAAAACCAGGTGTAAAAAGTAGGGTAATGCCCCTTGTCATTTGACTGTCTATAATTAAAAGTGAAGAGTATAAAACGACTAAAAGCAAAAGGTTGAATATAAAATTATCGTCGCTAATGATAAGATACCAACAACAAGGAATAAATATTAAAAATAAAGCGGCAGCCGTATTTACGTTACCCCAACCGAGACCGAAAGCAGTTTTATACTTTAAGCCTGCTTCTAAAAGTGCGTTTCGCCAAGAGTATTCAAGTATAACGCACGCGCCTATTAATGAAAGCAACAAGAAAAAATATCGCTTAAGGTTAAAGTTCTTCGGTGGTCTAACGTAATTTAAAAACAATAAATAAATTAGTAAAAGCAACGGACCTGCCGATAACGCCATGATTAAGTTTTTAACGTAGTTTTTAGTCCAAATAGAGCCAACGCCACCTAAAAGAAGGGCGATCGTTATAAGGCAAAATGGAACGAATAACTTGCCTAAACGGAATTTTTCAACGGGGTACAAAAAGAAGTGGAAAATAAGGCTACAAATAGCAGGCGCTAAAATCACGTACGGCCAAACGGTATTGAACACGTCAAGGTCGTTAAGTGGTAGCATTACTAATAATAGAACGGGTATAAACGGGGTGAAATCCCCACAAAAAAGCAACGTTAAACACGCCGTTAAAGAAAATAAAGAGAGCGATAAATACGGCTGGTCAATCATAAATAAGATAGCCGTGCCTATGGTAATTGCGAATAGATAAACGTCACTATAGAAAAATTTATTTAGTTTATTGCCAACGGAAGTGAAAGAACGTCTCGTTTGTATAAGAAAATTTTTCATACGACAATTATATAACAAAAAATGTAAATTTTCAAGTTAATAAAGGCACTTTTAAATTGAATATTGAAATAGAACTTTACAACCCTTTACTTTTATGGTATAATAATTAGAGTTTTATGGTAAAAATAGGGGATATCGTTCGGTGCGTGAAGTAAAAACTATTAATTGGATAAAGAAAAATTCAAAAGGGCAACGCTTAAATATAGCGTTCCTGATAGTATCCAACGCCATTTTTTCGGCGCTTTCGGTAGTTTTTGCTTTCCTTATTAAAGGGGTTATAGATAGCGCCGTGGAATACAAAGATAAAACTCGTCTTTTATATTGCGCTTTGGCAATAGTGGGCGTGGTTATCTTGCAGTTTGTTTTAAGGCTTATAATTAACGGCTTGACCGAGCATATTAAGGGCAAGTTGGAAATGGATTATAAGTCCAAAATCTTTTCTAATATCTTAAAGAAAAAGCACGAAAAGGTTTCAACTTATCACAGCGGGGAATTGCTCAACCGTTTAACTAACGACGTTTCTGTGGTTAGCGAAGGCGTTTCAACTATCGTTCCCACCGTCGTTGCGGCAGTTGCAAGATTATTGTTTGCAGTTGCAGCCCTTATTTATTTAGACTGGATTTTTGCCGTTGCATTTACGGTTGCAGGGCTTTTAGTATTCCTAGTAATATCCTTACTTCGTGGTAAACTTAAAAGTTTGCATAAGGAAACGCAGGCGACTGACGGTAAGGTTCGTTCGTTTATGCAAGAGTGTATTGAAAACTTGCTTGCCGTTAAAGTGTTTGCTATAAACGGAAAGGTTGAAGGTCAGTCAAACGAACTTCAGCAAAAGAACTTCAAAGTGAAAATGAAGCGTAAAAACTATTCGGTTTTAGGGCACGCAACGTATAACTTTATTTTTAGCGCAGGGTATTTATTCGCGTTGATTTACGGCGCAGTTATGATTTTGACTGCAGGGTTAAGTTACGGCGCGTTATCTGCAATATTGCAATTAGTCAATAACGTGCAAGTGCCGTTCGCATCACTATCAAACGTAATGCCCAAGTATTACGCAATGATTGCTTCTGCAGAAAGGCTAATTGAAATTGAAGATATTGAAAACGAAGACTTATCGCCTTCAATAGATAGAGATAGTCTTTACGCTAAAATGCGTTCAATCAACGTTGATAACGTAACGTTTACTTACGATAGAGACGTTGTGTTAAAGAACGCGAACGCCTATATAGAAAAGGGTGATTTCGTTGCTATAACGGGGCCGTCCGGTGTGGGTAAGAGTACGCTTATTAAACTTATGCTTGGCGTATACCCAACGGAAAAGGGGCAAGTGAAGTTGGTTACTGACGACGGCGAAGTTGCGCTTGATTGTAATACTAGAAGTTTGTTTTCATACGTACCGCAAGGCAATATGTTGTTTAGCGGAAGTTTATTAGATAACGTTACCTTTATAAAGGGTGACGCCACCGAAGAAGAAATTGAACGCGCACTTAAAATCAGTTGCGCAGACGGGTTTATTAAAGAGTTCCCAAACGGACTAAATACGGTAGTTGGCGAAAACGGCGTAGGGCTTTCGGAAGGGCAAATTCAAAGGATAGCCGTTGCAAGAGCAGTTTTAACGGGCGCACCCGTTATGCTTTTAGACGAAGCGACTAGTGCATTGGACGAAGCGACGGAAGAACGGTTACTAAACAATCTTAAAACGCTTGACGGGGTTACCGTGATAATTATTTCGCATAAAAAAGCAGCCCTATCGGTATGTAATAAGCGCATACAAGTTAAGAATAAAGGGCTAATTCAAGAATAATATTTTATATTTTAGGGGTGGATTTTGACTATTAATGAAATTTGTGCGTCTTTCAACGTAAACGGCAAATATATCGGTTGCGTGGAATTGACGACGGGCAATATCAATAGCACGTATTTAGTTAAGTACTTTCGCGACGGGCAAGAAAAAGAATATATTATTCAAAAGATAAATAAAAACGTTTTTAAGCGTCCTGAAGAAGTTATGGATAATATAGTTCGCGTAACCGAGTTTGTAAGGGGAAAGATTGAAGATAAAGAACTTTCCACCCGTAAATTCGTTTTGCGCGCTTTCACAAGCCGTAATAAAAACTTGCCTTACGTTATTGACGATAAGGGCGAATACTGGCGTTGCTATCGTTTTATACCTAACTCAATCACTTACGATACTTGTGACGATTTAGAGATTATAGAGCGCGCAGGTTCGGCTTTCGGTAAGTTCCAAAGTTATTTAGATGGGTTTGACGCGTCAACGTTATATACTGCAATTCCTGATTTTCACAATACCGTAAAACGCTATCAAGCCTTGCGTGACGCTATTGAGAGCAATCCTTTAGGCAGAGTGGAAAAGGCAAGTGAAGAAATTAAAGCAGTTTTTGACTTTGAAGAAAAAGCCTGCTTGTTACAAAAATATCTTGACGAAGGGAAAATTCCTTTACGGGTAACGCATAACGATACCAAGTGTAACAACGTTAGTTTTGATAAAGACACGGGCGAAGCGCTTGCCGTGCTTGATTTAGATACCGTTATGCCGGGTGCAATTGCTTACGACTTTGGCGATGCAATTCGTTTTATTGCAAATACCGTTATAGAAGATCACCCTATCGTTGAAGACGTCGCTTTAGATTTAGATAAATACCAAGCGTTTGCAAAAGGGTTCGTTACCGAAGTTAATGAAAATTTAACTGATTTAGAAAAGCAAACGATAAACGTGGGTGTTTTGGCTATGACGGTGGAATTAGCCGTAAGATTTTTAACCGACTACATAAACGGGGACGTGTATTTTAAGACGCGCTATCCCGGGCATAATATGGATAGAACTAGAAATCAAATTGCGTTAGCAAAAGATATAGATAGGAAGTTTGCATCAATGCAAGAGATTCTTCAAAAATACGTATAAAGGGTATTACAGTATGGGAAAGGAAGAGAAAAAAGGAACAAGCGTAAGCAATTCCATAAGGAATTTTATTGATACGCTTAAAAAGAGATTCGTGATAGTAATAGCAATAATAGTGGTTGCTTTTGGTGCAGGCGTAGGGGTGTCTTATATTCGCAAACCTAACTACGTTGCGTCAAGGGACGTTACTATTACGGTAAATCAATCAAGCGTTAAAGACGAAGTTAACATTATGATAGGTATAGTTGATACCGTTGCCGATTTTTGCATACAAGGCAACGTAGTTGACCGTGCTAATTTCTATTACGTTAAATATCTTAATTCAGGCAAAACTATAAATGAATATTGCAAAGAATTAGAAATGCACGACCCCTATTCGTTTGACAATAGTAGGGTTGACGATAGAAAAATATTTAAGCAAAACATTTCAGTTGATACTAGCACTACCGATAATTCAACCGATTTCTATTTTATAGTTAAGTATACCGACCCTGACCCAGACGACGCTGCAGATAAGGTAAGGCTTATAGTACAAGCGTTAAATTATGAAATCAACGAAAAAGTGGTTGAAAACGGGGTAGAAGTGGACAAGTATTTCCCTAATACTAAAGTAGAAATACACGATTTAGACCATGAAGGCGAACCTATGCCCGACGTTTCAAAAACTAAAATTATAGTAATTGCCACGGTAGCGGGCGTTGTGCTTGCGCTCTTGGTTATTTACCTTATTTCCGTGTTAGATAATACGGTAAAAACTAAAGAAGACCTTGAAAATATTACGGGTGTAAAAATACTTGCAAACGTTAGTAAAATCGGGGGTGACAAGTAATGAACGAATCAATTAAGAAAGCTAACAGGGCAGACAGTAAATTATACGCTTTGTTAAAGTATATTTATAAAAGAATTATCTACGTTATACTTTCAGTCGTGTTGCTCGCTTTAATGGGCTTTGGCGCATGCAAATTGTTTACAAAACCCACCTACACGGCAAGTCAGTCGGTAATACTTAGCATGGATGCATCTGTAAACGACCAAAGTTTGAACGTTTCGCTTGCAAAGGTGTATTTACCCACCATTGAAAAAATATTAAAGAGCAAAAAGATTATAGACGCAGCTAACGAACTATATACTGGTGAAGGGGACTTAACGGCAGGTAGCGTTGGGCTTTCAAGAAACGGTGAAGAAAGTTTGATTTTCAAAATTACTTACACCGACGTAGACGCTACAACGGCGCAAAACAAGTTGTCTGCGCTACTTCAAAGCGCAAAGCAAGAAGTTCACAAGGTAGTTTCAGGTGGCGTTAAGTTCGTTGAAACGGATAGAGAACGTGACGTAGCAACTAATACTTCAACGGTCAAATGGACTTTGATAGGCGCAGGCATTGGCGGAGTAGTTTCGGTAGTTGTAATTTTATTGATTTACTTTACTGATACTTCGGTTAAAGATAAAGATGAATTGAGTGAACTTACAAAAACCAGCGTACTTGCAACAATAAGTAAAATATAGAAAAAACGCAGTCAACCGACTGCGTTTTCTTTATTGCCAAATTATTTCTTCTTAAACGTAATATTTATATAATTATGAATTAGAATTTAGGTAACTTATCAAGTGCTATTTGAATTTCAGCGTCGGTAGGAATATAATTTTCCATTTTTCCGTCGTGGAATTTTTCATAAGCGTACATATCAAAGTAACCCGTGCCCGTAAGCCCGAAAAGAATAGTTTTTTCTTCGCCCGTTTTTTTGCATTTCATTGCTTCGTCAATAGCAACTTTTATTGCGTGTGAAGATTCGGGGGCAGGAAGAATACCTTCAACCCTTGCAAAAGTTTCAGCCGCTTCAAAAACTTCCGTTTGCGTAACTGAAGTTGCTTCCATAAGTCCTTGGTCGTAAAGTTCAGATAAGGTTGAGTTCATACCGTGGTATCTTAAACCACCTGCGTGGTTGGGGGCAGGGATATAGCCACTACCCAAAGTATACATTTTTGAAAGGGGGCAAACCTTACCCGTATCACAGTAATCGTATGCGTATTTACCACGTGTTAAGGTGGGGCAAGATGCAGGTTCAACTGCAATAAAGCGATATTTCTTTTCACCCCTTAATTGTTCGCCCATAAAGGGTGCGATAAGACCGCCAAGGTTAGAGCCACCGCCAGCGCAACCGATAATAATATCGGGGGTGATGTCGTATTTATCCATTGCCGTTTTAGTTTCAAGCCCGATAACCGATTGATGCAACATAACTTGGTTTAATACGCTACCTAAAACGTAACGGTAACCTTCGGTTTTAGTTGCAACTTCAACTGCTTCACTAATAGCGCAACCGAGTGAACCCGTAGTGCCGGGGTGTTCAGCAAGAATTTTTCTGCCGACTTCAGTATCCATTGAAGGTGAAGGGGTAACAGACGCACCGTAAGTGCGCATAACTTCACGGCGGAAGGGTTTTTGTTCGTAAGAGCATTTAACCATATAAACTTTGCAGTCAAGGTCAAGGTAAGAGCAAGCCATTGAAAGCGCCGTACCCCATTGACCAGCGCCCGTTTCGGTAGTAACGCCTTTAAGCCCTTGGTTTTTAGCGTAATACGCTTGTGCTATTGCAGAGTTTAGTTTATGAGAGCCACTCGTGTTGTTGCCTTCAAATTTGTAGTAAATTTTAGCAGGTGTTTTAAGTTTTTCTTCCAAGCAGTAAGCCCTAACTAAAGGTGCAGGGCGATACATTTTGTAAAACGACCTAATTTCTTCGGGAATTTCAAAGTAGGGGGTAGAATCGTCAAGTTCTTGCTTGATAAGTTCGTTACAGAAAACGCCTTCTAAATCTTTTTCGTTCATAACGGCGTGCGTTACGGGGTCAAGTAAAGGCGCAGGCTTTTTAGCCATATCTGCACGAAGGTTATACCAAAACTTTGGCATTTCACTTTCTTCAAGATAAATTTTGTAAGGGATTTTGTTTTGTTCCATAATTTTTCTCCTTTTCGCTTATTTGGAACGGGTAAAAATAAAAAACCCGTCCCATATTGCTGGGACAGGAAAAATTCCTGCGGTGCCACCCGGCTTGGTGGTAAGACCACCCACTTGGCGTACAATCATACGCAGACCTTTTGTTACGGAGAGTCACACTCCGTCGCGCATACTAAGCGTTAAAGCCGTTCTGGTTGCCCTCCAAAGTCCATTCGGTTTTATATTTTCCGTTGTAATCGCACTATCTACAACTCTCTGTGGGAAAAGTGACAAAACTTACTACTCTTTGTCATCGGTTTTAATAATTATAGCACGGTAAACACGGCTTGTCAAACGTTTAAGTAAAAAAGGTCAACGCTTTTTTTTGTGAAGTGATACACCCCTTAGTTTACTACGGAAAGGGCGTTTTAGTACGTAAACGGCATTTCTACATTGATACATTTTTTCTCTTTTCTCAACGAATTTATTGTATAATTTCATTTGTTCTTCGTTAAAGGTGTCAACTAAATCTAATTCTGCAATCGTCATTAAAACATTAGCAACTGCAAGAGCTTCAGTTTCTTTGTAAGAACAGAATTTCTTGAACTTTTTAAGTATTTTTTTCATTTTACTTTTATCATCAATTTTGCGCATAAACACCTACTAAAAATAAAAAAAGTGCGTCAACCGAAGTCAACGCACCCAAACGCAAACTCCGATTGTTGTCACACAAACTCAAAATAACATAGGATAACCTAATGTCGTAAACCGAGTGGAATTTGCATTTTTGCAAATTATATGGTTTACAACAAAAGGGCAAAATAACCCCTAAATTATAAAATTATCCAAAGGCATGCTATTTTTATATTAAGTTTGTGTGACAAGCATAGTATAACACATATAAAAAAATTTATCAAGCAATAAAAAACCCGACTTGGTAAAAAGTCGGGCGTAATTATATTAAATTGTTTTATACGGTAAGCAGTACTACGGTTATTGCTATTAAAACAGCCATTACAGAAAATAATATTATAAAGGTTTTTTTCTTTTTTACTAAAGCCAAAATAATACCCGTTACTGCAACGTATGCGCCTATTATTGACCAAATTTCGTGTAGGAACATACCTATTATACTAATAAGTATGCCACCACCTAATAATATAAAACCTATTATAGAAAGATTACTGCGCTTTTTAGTGGGCGTTTCTTTTTGTGCCGTTTGTTCTTCAGCTGGTTTTTCTAAAGGATTTTTTCCCGTTACTATAAATTCAACGCTCGTGTTTAATAATTCTGCAAGCGCAATAAGGTTGTAAGCGTCGGGTGCGCTAGCGTCCGTTTCCCATTTAGATACTGCCTGCCTTGTAACGCCTATTTTAAAAGCCAAGTCTTCTTGCGAAAGTTGATGTTCTTTTCTTAGCGTAGATATTCTACTGCCTATCGTCATAAATAATTTCTCCTTTTTTATTTTATGGTTACATTATACTTTAATTAAACGGTGTTTTCAACCCAAAAATACGCAACTATTGTTTACATTTGTATATATTTATTTACTTTTGCCATAAAAAACAAACAAAAAACCCCAAGCCGTAAAAAAACTTGGGGTAGCGTCATCACTCATAACTTGCGTAGCAATCATAGTTGATTGCTTTTATTTTTTAGTGTTGTTACCGAAGAAACAAGCATACGGCGTAGGTCAATACATTTCGTTTTTAGATTGTTAAAGTCTTCGGTAGAAAGGCTATTAGTATCGTGCAATAATTCAAGCCAGTATTCGCTTTCGTTGCACTCTTTTAGGGCAATTTCAAATTTAGAAATAAAATCTTTTGAGCCTTGGGCGTATTGAGCTTCGTGCACGTTTGCGCCGACAGAAGTCCCACAACGTATAAGCTGGCTGATTAATACTCCTTCAACGCCGTTTTGTTTTAACTTGCGACACAAATAAATAATATCTTTTGCAAATTCTTTTGAACGTACTCTTAATACACTTTCCGTCATACGAATCTCCCTAAAATATTTTAGTTTAGAGTTATGATGCAACGGTGTTGCAGTTATGAGTTTGGCTAAGCCAAACGTTATGATATGATTGCTTAATAAACAACAACTTGCCGTTAGGCAATCATAACGATGCGTAGCATCTCATCACTCATAACTTGCAAGGCAATCATAGTTGATTGCTACGCAATCTTACTCCCACTCAATAGTGCCTATGGGCTTTGGTGTAAGGTCAAGTAATACTCTGTTTATGCCGTCAACTTCGTGCGTAATTCTATCGGTAATTTTGTGAAGAATTTCGTAAGGGATTTCTTCAATAGTTGCGCTCATAGCGTCAACGGTGTTAACCGCACGGATAATTGCAGGCCAACCTTCGTATCTCTTGCCGTCTTTAACGCCAACGCTCTTCATATCGGGAACGGCAATAAAGTATTGCCATACCTTTTTATTAAGACCGCATTTATCAAATTCTTCACGCAAGATAGCGTCTGCTTCACGCAAAGCGTGCAATCTATCACGGGTGATTGCGCCAAGGCAACGAACGCCAAGACCAGGGCCGGGGAAGGGTTGACGGTCAACCATTTCTCTCGGTAAACCTAATTCGTAACCAACAACTCTAACTTCGTCTTTATATAAAAGTTTAACTGGTTCAACTAATTCAAATTGCATATCTTCGGGCAAACCGCCAACGTTATGGTGTGCTTTAACGCCGTCACTTTCAATAATGTCGGGGTAAATAGTGCCTTGCGCAAGGAAAGAAATACCTTTTAACTTGCTTGCTTCTTCATCAAATACTTTAATGAATTCACCACCGATAATTTTTCTTTTCTTTTCGGGTTCGCAAACGCCTTCTAAAAGACTTAAAAAACGGTCGGTTGCGTCAATATAAATTAAGTTAGCGTCAAGTTTGTTTTGGAAAATTTCAATAACTGCTTCACTTTCGCCCTTTCTCATAAGACCGTGGTTAACGTGAACGCAAACTAATTGTTTGCCGATAGCCTTAATTAAAAGTGCCGCAACAACCGAACTGTCAACCCCGCCAGAGAGAGCAAGAAGAACTTTTTTATCGCCAACTTGTTCGCGAACGAGTTTAACTTGTTCGTCAATAAACGCTTTTGCAAGTTCAGGGGTAGTTATACGTTTCATATCGTCGGGTCTTTTGTTTAAATCCATAAAAATAACTCCATAAATCAAGATTTCATAATAATTATATACCACAACCGTTTCAATTTCAAGTTTTTTAATATTAAAATTTCTTATATCTACCCAAATTTTTTGTTTATAAAACAATACTGTTTGCAAAAAAGTTTGAATTTTCGTTAATTTGTGTTATAATATGCAAGTATTTAATCTGGTAAAAGCAAGGTGCTATAAGATGCTAAAAGAAAAGAAGTTAAACTTAATAGGCGTGGCGCTACTACTTGGCGCAACGTTAGTTTGGGGAACTTCGTTTTTTATTTTAAAGCAAACTATTGAAAAAGTGCCTGCATTTTACGTTATTTCAATAAGGTTTTTGTTTGCGTCGGGCGCGCTTTCTTTAATCTTTATTAAAAAAATAAAGGTTATGGATAGAAAAACCTTTTTGCGTGGCGTAATTTTAGGTTGTTTTCTTGCAGGGGCGTATATTGCGCAAACGGTAGGCTTAAAAAACACTACCCCTGGTAGAAACGCTTTTTTAACTTCAACTTATTGCGTAACTTGCCCTTTTTTATTATGGATATTGTTTAAAAAAAGACCAAAATTATATAATTTAATCGCCGCCGTATTGTGTATTGCAGGGGTTGGGTTCGTTGCTCTTTCGGGGGAAAAAGGCGGAAGTTTTCTTTCCACGCTTTTAGGCGACGGGCTCACTTTGGTAGGTTCAATATTTTTTGGCTTTCAAATAGTTTTTATTGATAAATTTCAAAAACAGGGTTATGATTCTATTAGGCTTTTAATACCCCAACTTTTAACGGCTGGCGTTATTACGGGTATAGTAACTTTATGTTTTGAATTGCCGTTCACGGGCATTAGCGCGTACGCGCTTAAATGGGAACAAATCTGGCGCGTAATTTATCTTACGCTCGCTTGTACTCTATTTGCGCAGTTTGCTCAAATTATAGGTCAAAAATTTACTACGCCAAATCAGTCTTCAATTATTTTAAGTTTAGAATCTGTTTTCGGCGTGTTGTTTTCCGTTATCTTTGCGGATGAAAAACTTACGGGTTGGGTTATCGCAGGGTTCGTAGTAATTTTTATTGCAATTTTAATTAGCGAATTACACCTTGACCCCGTAAAGTTATTTAAAAAGAAAAAAAGTGAATAAAGGGAGTTGTTTATGGTTAAAGAGAGTAGGGAAAAATTCGGCTCACGCTTAGGCTTTATTTTAATTTCTGCTGGCTGTGCGATAGGGCTTGGCAACGTTTGGCGCTTTCCGTA
>JAZSJY010000012.1:0-5146 GCA_045534565.1 Christensenellaceae bacterium
AAAAATTATCTGATAAAATAAAGAGCAATTTGTTTGGAGATTAACATGTCTAAAAATAAAAGACTTGACGCAATAACTGAAATTATTACAAACAACGAAGTTTCAACACAAGAAGAGCTTACCGAATTTTTAATAAAAAAAGGTTATGACGTATCACAGTCAACTGTATCAAGAGATATAAAATTTTTAAATCTTATTAAAGTTGAAGGTCAAACGGTGAAATATAAATATGCCGTGGCAAACGTTATTGATGGCAACATTTCTTCACAAACGATTAACTTGTTGAAACATATTACTATCTCTATGAATTTTGCAAATAATCTTATTGTAATTAAAACTTTAAGTGGACACGCTAGTGCGGCGGGTATGGCTATAGACGAAATGAAATTTTCACAAGTTTTAGGTACGGTTGCTGGTGACGATACTTTACTTATCGTAACAAAAACTAATGCTGATGCTGAAATTATTATAAAAACTTTAAGGTCACTTTAATGTTACAACAACTTCTCATTAAAAACATTGCGCTAATTGACTGCGCAGAAATAAACTTTACGAAAGGCTTAAACGTTCTATCCGGCGAAACGGGGGCAGGCAAATCAGTGATTATTGAATCGCTAAATTTTGCTTTGGGCGCAAAAGCTGATAAAACATTAATAAGAAACGGCGAGAGCGAATGTTTTGTTCAAGCCGTTTTTGACGTATCTGAAAACCTTTTAGTTAAAGAAATTTTTGAAGATTTTGAATATGAAGTTGAAGATGTATTAATTATAACTCGCCGTTTTACTATTGACGGCAAAAGTACCATAAAAATTAATGGTAACACCGCTAACGTAAGTATGCTTAAGAAATTCACAAGTGCTTTAGTTGACGTACACGGGCAAAGCGAACACTTTAATTTATTAAAAACGGCAAATCAAATGAGTTTGATTGATAAATTTGGCGGTGATGAGATTTCCTTATTAAAAGAAAAACTAAAAAATAAATATGCCGAATACAAAAAAATTAAAGTTGAACTTGAACAACTTGGCGGTGACGAACAACAACGCCTTATCAGATTGGATATTCTTGATTATCAAATTAAAGAAATTGAAAAATACGAATTAAAAGAAGATGAAGAGGATCAACTCTTAAATATAAAACAAAAACTTAAATATCAAGAAAAAATTATCAACGCCTTAAACGCCGTTAAGAACGCCGTAACTGACGAAGGTGGTATTAGTGACGTGTTAAGCAATGTTATTAAAATTAGCGATACTATAACCGATTTTTCTCAAGAATATGCATCTATTAATGAAAGACTAAATTCAATTTTCGCCGATATTGAAGACGTAGGCGATACGGCGTCATCGTTACTAGAAGATTTTGATTTTAGTGACTACAATATTAACGAAATAGAAGAACGTCTTGAAATTATTAAATCATTAAAGAAAAAATATGGCACAAGCATACAAGAAATTTACGAATTCCTTGACAACGCTAAAGCTGAAAAAGAAAAACTTGAAAACTTTAACGAACTTGCCGAAAAATTATTAATTAATAAAGATAAGGCAGAAACTATTATATACAATGATTATTTATCATTAAATAATTTAAGAAAAAAATATTCAGAACAATTTTCAAAAAATATTCTTACCGAATTAAAAGAATTAGGTATGAATAAAGCGCAATTTAATATTACTTTTAAGGATTTGCCTTGCAAAGATGATTGTAAATTTGATAGCGCTAACGGAATTGACGAACTTGAGTTTTTCTTCTCTGCAAATCTTGGCGAGCCTTTAAAACCCTTATCGCAAGTTATAAGTGGTGGGGAAATGAGCCGATTTATGCTTGCAATAAAAGCACAAACGGCAAAGTACAACCAACTTTCCACTTTTATTTTTGACGAAATAGATGCAGGAATAAGTGGCGTAATAGCAAAAGTTGTTGCCGAAAAATTTGTTAAAATTTCAAAAGACGTTCAAATTATCGCAATCTCACATTTACCACAAATATCTGTTATGGCAGATAACAACTTGCTAATTAAGAAAACTGAAAACGATAATAAAACTACAACGAACGTACTTCAACTTGCTGAAGATGATAAAATTATAGAAATTATTAGATTAGTTGGTGGGGACGTTAATAGTAAATCTGCAATTGCACACGCTGAAGATTTAATTAAAACAGCTATATCTGATAAGGAAAGAATTTTAAAAGCCTGAATTTTTCGGGCTTTTTTACATATTAATAAAATTTTTGCTTAAAATAACAAGGTATGAAAAGATTTTTTAATAAATTCGTTTGCCTTGTTTTTATTTTTTTATCAGCATTTTTTATTTGTTTTTCACCATTAAAAATGGTGAACGCGCAAGAAAACACAGTTTATTTAGGTGGAATGCCTGCGGG
Organism: Christensenellaceae bacterium; assembly: GCA_045534565.1. Lineage (GTDB taxonomy): Bacteria > Bacillota > Clostridia > Christensenellales > Borkfalkiaceae > UBA1259. Next base: position 2,386 of record JAZSJY010000012.1, read on the forward strand.
GTTTTGCTTGAATACTCGCGGAGCATTAGTCGTAGGTATGTGCGACGTGGTAACTATGGATAAAATTTATTCACCAGCAAAAGATGCAGATATTAAGGTTGGCGATTTAATTTTATCTATTGACGACAACGAAGTTAATAACGCAAAAGATATAGAAAAGTACTTAAAAAATAAAACTTCTATATTGAACATTAAACGCGGAAATGAAACCATTATTAAAACGGTTACGCCTATTAAAGACGATAATAACAAATATAAATTAGGTATTTTTATTAAAGAAGGTGTAAATGGAATAGGTACTATTACTTATTTTACTAATAAAAGATACGGCGCTTTAGGACACCCTGTCTTAAGCGATACTTTTTCCTTGCTTGAAATAACCGGTGGAGAAATTTTTAATTGCAAAATTACTGGTTGCGTTAAAGGCGAAAGAGGCAAAGCCGGAGAGTTACGAGGAATTGTTGTGAGAGAAAAGCAAATAGCAAGTATAGATAAGAATTTATATTGTGGTGTATACGGACAATTAGATGATAATTTTAATAAAAAAGATTTACAAAAAATTTCTGTTGGTCAAGCAAAGCCAGGTAAAGCAACTATTTATACAACCATTAAAGGCGATACCCCCAAACATTACGATATTTCAATTGTAAAAGTTCAAAATTTAGGGGAAAATAAAAATTTTGTAATAAAAATTAACGATAAAGACTTGATTGAAACAACGGGTGGAATAGTTCAAGGTATGAGTGGTAGTCCAATTGTTCAAGATGGAAATCTCGTCGGGGCAGTTACACACGTTTTTATAAATGATCCTACACGCGGTTTTGGCATATCAATAGGTAATATGCTAAATAATTAGTAAATAATTGATTATTTAGTATGTATTTATGTTAAACATAATTGTATATTTTTAATAAAATTACAGAAAATATTTCATAAAGGAGAAAATTTATGAAAAAGAAAATTTCTGTAATTTTTATTTTTTTAGCATTTGTATTAACAATGAGTTGTTTTACCGGTTTTAAAATTAACACGCAACATAAAGTATATGCAGTTGATTCCATACAAAGCAAATCTGCTTATTTAATTGAACCAAGTAGTAAAACCGTTATTTATTCAAAAAATGAAAATGAAAGATTGCCCATTGCAAGCATGTGCAAAATTATGACTTTATTACTATCATTTGAAGCGATTGATCAAGGTATTATTAAATACGACGATTTAGTTTGTATAAGTAAAAATGCATCAAGCATGGGAGGTTCACAAGTTTTTTTAGAAGAAAACGGAAAATATTGTGTTGGCGAACTTATAAAAAGTATTACTGTCGCCTCTGCGAACGACGCGTGCGTAGCAATGGCAGAAACTATTTGTGGTAGTGAAGAAAATTTCGTTGAAAAAATGAATATAAGAGCAAAAGAATTACAAATGAACGACACGCTTTTTTGTAATTGTACGGGTTTACCTGCGCCAGAACAATATTCTTCAGCAAAAGACGTTGCCACAATGTTTAGTGAACTAATAAAACATGATGATTATTTTAGATTTTCAAGAATTTGGACGGATAAAGTAGCTCATCCAAACGATAGATATACTGAAATTACTAATACTAATAAACTTGTAAAATTTTACCAAGGTTGCGACGGAGGCAAAACGGGATACACAAGTGAAGCGGGCCATTGTTTATCTTCAACGGCGTGCAGAAATGATATGCGATTTATTTGCGTAGTTATTTGCGCACCTGATAGTAAAACTAGGTTTAAGGAAGTTTCAAATATGTTTAACTATGCGTTTGACAACTACACTAACAAACTTATAATTGACAACGAACAACCTTTAGATATAAAAGTAGACGTAAAATGTGGTAAAAAACAAAATTTAAGTGTAATCCCTGAAAAACCGTTCTATTTATTATCTAAAAAGAACAACGAAAGGCAAATTGAAATTGATTTTAATCCTACAGAAAAAATAAAAGCACCTGTTAATAAAGGGGACGTTGTTGGCAAACTTTCTATATATGAAAAAGGCGAATTATTAAATGAAATAAACGTTTTAGCTAACGAAACTATAAAATCACAAACTTATTTTGACGTAATTAAAAACATTTGCAATAATTGGTCTTTAACAAATATATAAGTTATCGTTAAGAGCTTATTAAATAAAACTTAAACCATTATGATTGACTTAAAAGGTGTAATTTGTTACAATAAATAAAAATGTTATATGGTGTAAAATGAACCAAAGAAAAACTTTAAAAATCAACGATATAGGTCAATTAGAAATCGGTGGGATGTCCGCCAAAAGCATTGCTGAAACTTGCGGTACTCCCGTTTACGTTATGGACGTTAAGTATATTGAAGATATGTGCAAGATATTTGAACAAACCTTGACCCGTGAATATGGGGAAGGTATGATCTGTTATGCTTCTAAAGCTTTTAGTTGCAAAGCTATATATAAGCTAATCAATAAATTTAACTTAGGGGCAGACGCAGTTTCTGCAGGCGAACTCTATACTGCATTAAAGGCGGGATTTCCCTTTGATAAAATATGTTTTCACGGCAACAATAAACTACTTGAAGAAATTGATTTTGCTATTTCTAATGGCGTTAAATATATCGTTTTAGATTCACAAAGCGAAGTAGACTTGGTTGATACTATTGCTAAAAAATACAACAAAATACAAGACGTTTTAATTCGCGTAAACCCAGGCGTTGAGGCTCACACGCATGAATTTATACAAACTGCAAAAATAGATTCAAAATTTGGT
>JAZSJY010000075.1:0-3989 GCA_045534565.1 Christensenellaceae bacterium
ATTTATTCTCTGCTTTAGCAATTTATTTGATTGTTATGTTGGAATTTTTAGTAGTAAGTTTAGTATACAAGAATTTAATTGATTTTTCACCATTGATAATTGTTTCTTCAATACTACTTTTAACAGTTTTTCCCGTTGTAATGATAGCAACGTACGTTAAAAACCCGAAGAAAAAAACTTCAAAGCGACCAAGTGTTGATACAATTTTAACAGTTTCTATAATAATTTTTAATTTATTATTAGTAACAATTGCGTTTTCGTTAATATTTGAATTGAATTTTGCAAATCCCGTTGCAGTACTACTTGCAATGATCGTGCCCATATCGTTGTTTATTCACACGCTACTTTATTTTGTGATTAGATTGTTCTTGTCAAAAAATAAAAAGTTTATTATTAAAAAAGAAAAAACCGCTTAGGCGGTTTTTTTTATAAGTTCTTATAAATTTAACAAATAATCAACTTCACGCATTGACAATTGCCTAACTTCACCACGATTTAGTCCTGTTAAAGTTAAATCACCAATTTTAATACGTTTTAAGAAATCAACGTTATTGTTAACGGCTTCAAACATTTTTCTAACTTGTCTGTTTCTGCCTTCGGTGATCGTAATATGCAATTTTGAACCGCTTTTTGAAGTTTCAATCATTCTTACGTTGCATTTTTTTGTTTTAACGCCGTCAATGTATACACCTGAACGAAGTTTAGATAAATCTTCGTCTGTTACGGGTTTTTCAGTTTTAACCAAATAAGTTTTTGGCACTTCATTTTTTGGGTGCGTTAATCTAAAAGTTAAGTCGCCGTCGTTTGTTAAAATTAAAAGTCCTTCGGTATCATAGTCTAATCTACCAACTGGAAATAACCTTTTAATGTTTGATGGTAATAAATCCATTACGGTTTTTCTACCTTTGTCATCTTTTACCGTGCAAACGTAACCTTTAGGCTTATTCATTATATAATAATCATATTTTTTAACAACGTTTACTTGTCGTCCGTGTACTGTAACGGTGTCTGAACTAATATCTACGTCATCACCAGGGTTACAAATTTTTCCATTTATTTTAACGACGCCTTCAATTATTAACTGGTCGGCTGCTCTTCTTGATGCAACGCCACTTGTTGCCAAAAATTTATTAATTCGCATAAAATCATCCTAAAAATTTTTATCTATATAATAGTATATATTTTTTCTTTAAAAAGCAAGTTATTTTCACAATAAATTTCAATAAACCCTATTTCTTTATCGTTTATTTGACTTTTTTCAATAGTTTTAGGATAGTTGTAAATTACTTTTAGTTTTTTATATTCAACTTCCTTTAACGGCAAGTATATATCATTTTTAACGTAAAGAGCAACAGTTTTGTTGCTGTTTTTTATTTTAACAAAATCAATAATGTCGTTTGAATTAATAATTTTATATTTTTGGTATTGATTGAAAGATTTATTAATTAAATTTTTTGATCTTTCAAACATATCGGGACAATTTAATACTACACAAATTACTTCCATTCCGTTTCTCTTGCAACTTGAAACTAAGCACCTTCCTGCTTTTTTTGTGTAGCCTGTTTTTATTCCGTTTGCACCTTCTAAACTATTTAAAAGTTTATTTTTGTTTGTAATATGTCTGTCATAATCACGCGTTGAAAACGAGATATTTACTGACTTTTTTGATACTATTTCCCTAAACGTTTCATTTTTCATTGCGTATGAAGATATAATTGCTAAATCGTACGCTGTCGTGTAATGATTGTCGTCATGTAACCCGTGTGGGTTTGTAAAATTACTATTTTTCGCGCCTATTTTTTTAGCGGTGTTGTTCATAAGTTCTGCAAAAGACTCTATACTATTGCTACAATAAACGGCAAGTGTTTCAGCGCAATCATTCCCCGATCGTAACATTAAACCGTACAACAGGTCTTTAACGGAGATTTCTTCCCCTTCTTCTAAATATATACTTGACCCTTCTACCCCAATGGTTTGTTTTGTTACTTTAACAATTTCGTCCATATTACAATTTTCAATAATGGTAATTGCCGTTAAAATTTTAGTCGTGCTTGCCATATATTTTTTTTGATTAGCGTTACTTTGATGTAAAATTCTATTTGTATCAGCTTCTATAACGATTTCTGCACAATTATTTTCGGCAGAAACGCTGACATATGATAATGTAAGCGTACAGATAGAAAAACAAGCAAGGCACGTTAACAAACAAAAAAATCTTTTCATTTTAATTTTCCTTATCCGTTAGATTGTTAAAAATATCGGTTGCTTTTTCTATAATTTTGTCGTATGGTGAATCATCTAACGCTAATAATTTGTAATTTTTACCTTCTTTTATTAAAAAAGCACTAGGTTTTAATGAAACTATAGATCCATTACCTGCAGAAAACGGCAAGTCATCTTTTTTAAATATACCTGTTTTTCCATACTCTCCTCCGCCAGATAATGTTGCTAAAGTAACTTTAGATATAGGTAAAATAATGTCACCATCATCAGTCTTTATAGGTGTACCAATTGCGGTATTTACGTCAACCATTGTGTTTAGGTCTTTTAAAGCAGTATCAACCACTCTGTTTATTTTGTTGTTTTCTGTGTTTAAGTGCATAAAATATTTTCTCCACTATAATTTTAATTAGACTTATAAGTATAATAAGTAAGTTAAATATAATCGTTGTGTTGTTATAAATATTGAAGATTTTATTATCACGCGTTTTTATTATCGTATTTATATCTAAATAAGGTTTCTTATTATAAAAAAACCACTTTACGTTAGTGTACAAAAAGTTTATCAAAAAAGCATTTCTCAAAGAATTTATGGGGTCATCAGAGCCTATTTCAATTAAAGTATCAAAGGTTATAATATGAAAATCTTTAATCGGCTTGAATTTTTTTCTAACGCTAAATATTTTGTTGTATTGTAAAATTACAGCTTTGCGCTTTGTCAAATGAAAAATAATACCTTCCTTAATAGGATGTGCGTATAAATTTAAAATTAATATACCAAAAAGATAGATTTTAGCAAATACTTTTTTTGTATTATCATTGTATATTACGTCTAAACGAACGAAAATAGGAAAAATAATCATTAAAGTAAGGCTTAAAATAATCCATTTTACCACGTTATTAATATTTGCATAAAACGATTAAATATACAAAAAAGCCTTAACTGAAGTAACCAGTTAAGGCTTTTATTATTAAATTTTTTCAATCTCTTCACCTTTTAAGAAATCTGGAATTTCTTCATCTTCCAAATCGGGCAATTCAAAATCATCGTTGGTTACTGCAACTTCTTGATTTTGCGTGACATCTACAGGTTGTTCTTCAACGTAAACGTCTTTTTTGTATAAATAATCGTCGTCTTCTGCCTTATTGCCACGTATGAGATGAATTTTGTTAATCAATTCTTCATAGTCGGGTAGTTCGTCTAGTGAAGAAATTTGAAAGCGCTTTAAGAATTTATCAGTTGTACCAAATAGTACGGGTTTGCCAACAGCATCTTTTCTGCCCACGGGCTCAATAACGCCTAATTCTAATAATTTTTGTACGGCGTATTCACTATTCCCCCTAATTTCTTCTAAATCAATTCTAGTTACAGGTTGTTTGTAAGCAATAATCGCAGCAACTTCCAACATACTCTTTGAAAGTTCACGTTCTTTTATGGGGTTTAAAACTGAGGAAACCTCTTCAGAATACGTTGGATTAGAACAAAATTGAAGTTTTTTATTAAAAGTTAGAAGTTGTATACCACTGTTGCCCGCGTATTTTTCTTTTAAATTATTTACAGCATTTTTAATATCAGCTTCTGAAACTTCAAGTTTGTCTGCAATATCTGAAATGGCAACTTGTGTGCCTGATACAAACAATATTGATTCAATTATATTCGTCAATTTCTCCAAGTTCTTCATTTCTATCATCCCTTAAAGTTATAGTTATATCGTCAAAAACTCCGTTTTGTTCAACCGTTATGTATTGTAATTTTAATAATTCCAGCA
>JAZSJY010000139.1:0-5357 GCA_045534565.1 Christensenellaceae bacterium
TATCGCCTATCAATGCGGCTTTTCTTCGCAATCGTATTTTTGCTATATCTTCAAAAAAGAAACGTCTATGTCGCCATTGCAATACAAAAAATTGGGTATGGGTAATTTTATCCTTTAAACTTGTTGTACTTGACTTTTACAAAAACGATTATCTTTATACATCCATTAGTAGGCAGTTCACTTATATAAAATAAAAAATCAAGGCGTTTAACCCCGATACTGTTAAAAAATCAAATTTTCACCAGAAACCCTTAATTCCTTAGTGGATTTAAGGGTTTTTGCTATTCATTGTGGTACAATCTAACCCCGAGGTGCTCGTCCATTTCATTACCGAGGGCTTGCGCTCGGACGCCTTTGACGGACTTCCCTTGATGAACTTAGTCCTGCGTAACAAAGCGGAGTTGTGCCACCTACAGTTAAAAAATTTAGTTCATTTTATTGCCTATATATTGAAAATAGCCCCATTATATGCTATAATAGTGCAAAACACTACAGGGAGAAAACTTATGAAAAAAAGTGAATTGTTTGAATTGTTAGATAAAGAATTAACTAGTGAAGATGTAAAACTCCTTAATAATTACATTTTTGACAAAGAAAAAAACGGCGAATGGGACCAATCTAATAAAGGAAAGTCTTGGACGGATGACGAATTAAAGGTTGTTTTATCTTTTGCACCCACTAAAGAAAATTGCTTATTATTAGCAAGAGCTTTCAAAAGAGGCTATGGTAGTATTGAACAAATTTTCCGTTGGGCAACAACTGATATGAAAACAATTAAAAATTCAGACCGTAAAGACGATGCTTTTGTTTTACAAGTAAAACGTATTTATAAAGAATTGGGTTGGAGAGCATAAATCAATGTTAGATGATGTAGGTTTACCAATACAAAAAAAGTGTGTTGTTACTTTTATTGATTTATTAGGCGTTTCTCATAAAATTGAGGTAGGTTCACAATGGGCTTTAGATTGGGTATGGTTATTTTATAAAAGCATCACTCAAGAAATTAAACAACACGAAAATATTAAATTTAAAATTTTCTCCGATAATATATTGATATGTAAGGAAATTGATGAAAATAATCCTAAGCAATGTGTTTTAGAAATTATTGAAGTATTAGATAAGATTGAAGAGTTGATGTTTACTTCTAAGGCTCTATTTATACGAGGAGCTGTTGTGGTTGATGATTTACATTTTAGTGATAATTTTGTTTATGGGAAAGCGTTAGTGCGCGCCTTTGAGTTAGAAAACAAATATGCTGTTTATCCTCGTGTGGTAATAGACAACTCCGCCTTAGAGTTGATAAATGATGAAAAATTACCTATTGTGCAAGATAAAGATGGACTATATTTTTATGATTACATACAATTTTGTATTGTTGAAAATAAAGAAGAATGGTTGAAAAAAATAAGAACTTTTAAATTTAATGTCTTGCTAAACATACGTGGCAATTTAACAAATGCAAGTGTATTAAATAAAATGGAATGGGCTGTTAATTATTATAACGATAATTGTATTAGGCACAACATAAAGTATTTGATTACTTATGAAGATTTGAAAGAATGTGGCGTAAATGTAAGCAATATACACATTGTTCCAAATATGGACGGGAATTGTAAACTTTAATAGCAAAATTTATAGGGTGGGGCTAAATGTCCTTCCCTTATTTTATAATAAAAAAGAGCGTAAAAAATGTTCGTTTTACGCTCAAATTGGATCACCAGAAATACCAAACAGTTTGCGTTGTTTGGTATTTTTGTTTTTGCGTAAAGCATATCGCTATAAAGCCTTGACAATTATTCCCATCCTTGTTAAAATATTTAAAACATACTTGGAGAATAAAATCATGCATATAGTTGAAAAAATTAAAGCGAAACAAGATAAAATTCACGACGGTGCGCCCGTTACTATTGCTTTTTTAGGTGATAGCGTAACGCAAGGTTGTTTTGAGTGCTATTTAACTTCCCCCACTACTTTACAAACGGTTTTTGAAACTAAAAATTCTTTTAGCGCAAAATTAAAAGATATGCTTAATCTTTTATACCCTAAAGTTCAGTTTAACGTTATAAACTCTGGCATAAGTGGGGAAACGGCTACTCAAGGATTAAAAAGACTTGATAGAGATATTTTTTGTTTCAACCCTGATTTAGTTGTAGTTGGCTTTGCGCTAAACGACAGTAATCAAGGCGAAGACAAGGTTTTAGAATATAAAAACAATCTAAGCCAAATAGTTAAAAAAATATTAGATAAAGGTATTGAATGCATACTTTTAACACCTAACATGATGTGCACTAACACTAGTTGCCACTTACATGAAGATTTACTTATTGATTATTCTAAACGCTTCACAGCTATTCAAAACGAAGGCGTTTTAGATAAATTCGTTGACGCATTAAAAGAAGTTGCAAAAGAAAACAACGTACCCGTTTGTGATATCTATTCAAAGTGGAAAACGCTTTATAATTCAGGTGTAGACATAACGGAACTTTTATCTAACAAACTTAACCACCCTATTCGTGAATTTCACTACTATACGGCAATAAAACTTTTGGAAACGATAATTGACTAAAAAAACCGCCCAAGCAACGCAAGTCGCTTGGGCGGTTTTTTAACATTTTTACTTTGACAATTGATCTTGTATAAATTGAATAGATGCTATTTTTTGTTTGGTTTCTTCTACGTTAAGAAGTTTCGTATTGTGTGAATTAAACTCGGAAAGAGTATTCCTTTCAACGTCACCTTGCTTAAAATATTTATCATAGTTAAGCCCACGCTTATCACAAGGTACACGATAGAAATTACCAAGGTCAATTGCATTTGCACATTCTTCATTAGTGAGTAAAGTTTCATACATCTTTTCACCATGACGAATACCTATTACCTTTATATTGTTTTTATCTCCACCAAAAAGCTCGCAAACGGCTTCCGCTTGTGTTTTAATAGAACATGCAGGTGCTTTTTGAACAAGAATATCACCACTTTCGCCATGCTCAAAAGCAAATAAAACGAGATCAACGGCTTCATCTAAACTCATTATAAATCTTGTCATATTTGGGTCGGTTATGGTTATTGGTTGTCCGTTCCTAATTTGATCTACCCAAAGCGGAATAACGCTCCCTCTAGAGCACATAACGTTGCCGTAACGAGTACAACATATCTTCGTTCTTTCAGGGCTCACAGTGCGAGATTTCGCCACGATTACCTTTTCCATCATTGCCTTGCTTGTCCCCATAGCGTTAACAGGATATGCAGCTTTATCAGTTGATAGACAAACAACGTTCTTTACACCTGCTTCAATTGCTACAGTAAGTACGTTTTCAGTTCCTAAAACGTTTGTTTTTACCGCTTCTATAGGAAAGAATTCGCAAGACGGTACTTGTTTTAGCGCCGCTGCGTGAAAAATGTAATCAACGCCGTGCATAGCATTCTTTACGGAAGCTAAATCCCTAACGTCACCTATGTAGAACTTAATTTTCTCAGCAACTTCCGGCATTGTTTTTTGAAATTCATGACGCATATCGTCTTGTTTTTTCTCATCACGAGAAAAAATACGAATTTCGCCAATATCCGTCTTCAAAAAACGGTTAAGAACGGCATTCCCAAAACTCCCCGTTCCTCCTGTAATAAGTAAAGTTTTTCCATTAAATAAGCTCATTTTATTTCTCCTTACTCGTCATCTTGTTCAACTTGTTGATTTTTGACCTTTTCTTCTGATACAGATTCCGATTGTTTTCTTTTTAATAATTTTTTAAATAATTGTTTTTCTTCTTCATTTTTGCCAAATAGCCAAAAACCACCTAAAGCTATTAAGACAAAAGCGCACCCACCTATCAAGAAAGACAAATAAATGTTAGAAACTAAGCTTGCCAAAATGCTACCTACAACTGTGCCTATTATTTGATAGAGCAAAATTCCTTGATAGGTCTTAAAATAGAGAGAAAATATGTTTATTTTTATTACCTTTGCATAATAGATGTCAAGGATAATTACTTGCCCTATAAATGTGCAAATTGACGTTGAAAAAGTTGCACCTAGTATTCCATATTTATCTATCCAAAGAATAGTCAAAACAATGTTTAAGGCTGTAGTTGCTAGTAAAATAAGCGACCTAGCCATTCTTTTATTCATAGCATCTAAAACGTTTATCAAAACACCCGTAGACATATTAATAAACATTGGGGTCATAAGAATTATAGCTATGTAGTATGCTAATATATAATCGCTAGTGTAAACAATGGTTATGAATTGTTTACCAACTGCTATAAAACCAAAAAGGACAAGCCCACCGATTAAAGCAATCAACCTGCTTGGTTGAACTAACGTTTCTGTTAATTCTTTACCACGAACACCTATCGTAACAGATTTTGTAACTTGTGGCGCATACATTGAAATAGGTATTGTTGTAATAGAAGAAAATATGCTATACACATATAATCCAACAGAAAAAAGCGTTACTATTTCTGGTTTTAATTTTATACCGATTATGAACTTTGCAACATTACTGTTCGCCTGATTAACGATGGCTTGCAAGAAAATTGCCATACACAATGGAACTGCAGCTTTAAAAATTTTTTTATCAAAGTTCTTAAAAGAAAACTTGATTTTAAATTCCTTTTTACAATATACGAAAGCAAACATAGAAATAAGTAAACTTAAACCTGCGTCTACTATAGCAATGATAATGGCATTCTTAAATGCAAAAATTAATCCGATAAGTAATCCCGTTCTCAATAGAAGTTTAACGATTGCAACTACCGAAGTGAAAGAATAATGCTCGTAGGCAATAGGAATTTTTTCAAGCGTCTGCGCTATAAATGATAGAATTAAATACGCCGTTATAAAAATAAAAATGTTTTTTCCGTGAGCCACTTGCTCAACGGTTAACGAATTCTTAAATATAACTCCTATCAAAAAATAGAATACAATGGATATCACCGTAATGATTACAGAAAGAACTACTGTGATAGACCACAATGTGGAAACGTTTTTATTTATCACGTCCGCCCCTTCTTTTTTCACACGACAAGCAGAAAGATTGCGTACCATCACCGTTCCTAAGCCAAACTCAAGCAAAACCAAATAGTTAGCAAAAGAACCTACTGTTTGGTATACGCCGTATTCTACGTCACCCAACATTCTTACTAGATACGCGGAAATAAACAACCCACAAATCATATTAAGAAAAGTATATACATAAGAGAGAGAAATACCCACTCCGCGTGATTTTTTCAAAAGATTCATTCTTTACTCACACCTAATAAATTTATAATACGCCTTTCTAATTTTAGTAAATAAATTAACCTTAACATTCTTAGATAAATTTTTATCTATTCTTTTTTTGTCTAGTTTTTTAAAGAAAA
>JAZSJY010000187.1:0-7119 GCA_045534565.1 Christensenellaceae bacterium
CAACAATTGCCGTAGTGCCTTCTTCAAACATTATATTGAATTTAATTGCATTATAAGCTCTAATAGCGTCGGTTGCTTTTTGACCTGCAAGATAGTTAACGCCGTCTTTATTGAACGCAAGTCTTCTTGCCCAATAATCTGCAGTATTCATTGTAACGTATTTATAAACGTCATTTTTACCATTAACCGTTCCTGCCATGCCTAACCAGTGACCAGAAATAGCATCACGATATTCAAGATTTACGCCAGTATCCGTACCGCTTTCATTAAGCACATCAATTGACTTATACTTACTATATTTAACTTCAACAACGGTGTTTTCATCTGCAGTAACAGTCCCGATGTCGTTATAGTTTTCAACAAGTGCTGTTTTACCATCAATAGTCATATATTCGCTGTAAGTGAAAGTTTGTCCTATAATAACAGGTTTAGTTACTTGGCTTACGGTTACAAAGTCTTCACCTTGTCTTTCTAAATGTTTTTCGGTAAAGCAAGCCAAATTCTTAAGAACGGGCATTGCGCCGTCAGTATTCCAAATGTCACCGTCAAAACCACTGAACGACCAAGAAGTTGAATCGTTAATGTCAAGAACGTTTAATCTATTTGCTAATACGCCTAATCTTTCAGTATCAGTAGTTGCTTGAATTACGTAAACATTATCAACAACCATTTTTGTAGAGTCTGAACTGCCACGGAAATAGTTACCTATCGGATAGCCGTATGCTTTACCGTCACGAGTGCTGTTATTTGTTACCCTGACGATTGTATTTTTAATGACAGGTGTTGCAATATTTGTATTTGTTGAATAGAAAATACCATTTGCACAATTAGAACCACCAGATACAGCAAAATCAACTATAACGTTTTCAATAGTGCCGTATAAAGCACCTGCAATTACGCCAAATGAACTTGAACCACCGTCACCAGTCCAAACACCTTGGATAAGCGCCAAGTTCTTAACTACACCTTCAGGTGCTATAGCGCCAAACAAACCACCACTGTGCTCGCCAAGCGCTTTAAGTTTGAAGTTATAGATTGCATAACCTTGACCATCAAATAAGCCTTGGAAACCGCCATTGTTATCTTTTGACCAATATCCGTTTGCAAGGAATTCGCCCTGCATATCAATATTTGCGCCGAGTTTATAGTAGCCCGTATAAAAATCACCTTCTCCATCTTTAACTCTTTGTGCATCATACTCTTTAGCAGTGAACGCTAAAATATCTTCTTTGGTAGTTAAAATATCAGTTACGAAAGTTGCCTTTGCAGTTAAAGTTCTATCAGCAAGGTCAATAAGTATATTCTTTTCGCCCCAAACGTCTAATTCGTCTGAAATGATAATTTTGCCACTTTCAATGGTAGCAGTTGCGCTAACGCCTGCAATTGCTACTCTAATTGAACCACTATAATCAGCAGAAACGCCTATATCGGTAAGCGCAATTTCAGGTGCGCCGTCTGCAAGAACTATTTCGCCTACGTTATAAGGCGTTTTAACTTCAACCTTAACAACGCTTACGTCAACCGTATCAGTTGCGGTAAAGCCGTCGTAAGTATAAGTTGCTGTAACGATTACGTCACCTATAGCAACTACCGTGATAACGCCTTCGTTTGAAACGGTAACTACGCCGTCAGAACTTAAAGTATAAGCAATAGTACCACCAGCTTTGTTTGCAGTGTATTCTACGTTTACAGTAGTAACACCGTCGTTGCCAACTTTTATGTTGGTCAATTCAATATAATCTTCGGTAATATCAACCGTCAATTCATAGTAAACAACTTTTAAGGTAATAATTCTGTCTACTACTTCTACTGCGTAAGAAACTTCACCTGCTGCAGTTGCCGTTGCGTTAATAACAAGGTTTGCACCACTTATTTCTGCGCTCGCTACGGTTGCGCCCGTTGAAGTTACTGCTACTTCGCCTTCATAACCAGCAAGACCTAACGATTCAAGTGATTGACTGATTGATGTTGCTCTTACGTCATATTCTTTTGATGCTGCGTAAGGTGCGCTTACTGCGTTCTTTTCTACCGTTACTGCGATAGTGTCAGTTGCAGTTCTGCCGTCTTTTGATACCGTTACGGTTACGTTTGCAGTACCTACTGCTTTAGCCGTAATAACGCCGTTTTCAACGATTGCTACTGCAGTGTTTGATGATTCCCATGCGAGAACGGGGTCTACTACTGCTTCGCCGTTTGCTACTGCGCTTGCAGTTACGGTTTCACTCGTTACGCCGTCGTCACCAACTTTTACTGCGTCAAGAGTTACTGCGTCTTTTGACGCCGTTACTGCTAATTGGTATTCGCCAACGGTTACTGCGCAACTTGCAGATATTTGTTTTCTTCCTTCGCCTGCAGTTGCAGTTATCGTTGCCGTACCGGTTTCAACTGCCGTAACTACACCGTTTTGGTCAACCGTTACTACAGTTTCGTCTGAAGACGACCATTTAATAGCGTCTTCGCTGTCCGTGAGCGTTGCCGTTATTGTACCGGTTTCGCCCCAGCCTAAATCCATAGTCGCTTTGTCAAGTGTGATGCTTGGTTTTGCGCACGCCGTAAACATGCAAGCAACACACACTAATGATAACAAGGCGATAATTAGATTTTTAACCTTTTTCATAAATTCCTCCTGTAAAATTTAAGTATTTTATAATCAATCCCAAAAGGGATTATTACCAACAAACCGTAACTTACTTTACCGCCAAGGTAAAGTAAGTAAGGGTACCCTTACAAAAAACTTTCCACAAAACGCGCCACCGCGTACGCGTGCCGTATATGAATATTAAATTTTTTATTATTGTATAACCGTTTATTAAAAGTGTCAATACTTTTTTAAATTTTTGATTGTTTTGACTGTTTTATTGTCTTTATTTTGAGCAATTTGATAAAAAAATGATTATTTGTGAGCAAAAAAAAGAGAGAACGCCTCGGCTATAAACCGATTTATTCTCTCTTTCTATTCGTTATAAGAACTTAATGTGCAAAAGCTTGTTCATTGTAAGGGTTTGGGGTTAGTAAAGTTTTCAAATTCTTCACTAAGAACATCACCCTTTTCTTTTAGTCGCTACTTATTGCCGTCGTTAAAATATAAAATACCAAGCGTGTTACCACCACAATGGCTTGCTATGGTGCAACCTGCCCTAGTTTCGTAAATATTTTTAAACCCTGCGTGTTCAAGCGCCGTTCTTGCCGCTAAAACCATTTCGGGCGTTGCAGTAGTATACGTTATGAAAGCTTTTTCTAAATCTGGCGTTGCAAATTCATTTAAAGTTTCTTCACAATATTTCGTCACAACCCTTTCCATTGCACCGCGGTACTTTTTATCCGAACCCATTTTGCCGTTTTTAAGCGTTATCCTTGGGCGAATTTTAAGCAAGTTTGCTCCAAACAAAGCCAAAGCGTTGCATCTACCACCTTTATAAAGATAATCAAGTCTTTCAATAACGAAACTAACTTGTAAACTGCTTACCCTCGCTTGCGTTAACGCGTGAATTTCTTTAGGTTCAACGCCTTTATCTGCAAGTTCCCTTGCGTATATTGCAAGTAAACCTATCCCCGTTGACAAACTCAAACTGTCAACTACGTACACGCCTTCTACGTTTTGCGACGCGCGTATTGCGTTGCCCGTTGATGAAGTTATGCCACTTGATAAACTTATATGTATTATTGCGTCGTATTTTTCTTTGAGCGCAGTAAAATATTCGGTATACTCATATTCGTTAAGCGCGTTGGTTTTGGGAAGAGTTTTAGTTTGCTCAACGTAATCAAAAAGTTCTTCGGTACTAATTTCACCGTCTTTTACCTGTTTATCTGCTAAAACTATTTCGTAAGGAATTACGCTTATATCGTATTTTCCCAAAAGTTCTTTAGTCAAGTCGCTTGTTGATTCGGTTGAAATGGCTATTTTCATAATTATTCTCCTTACATATTACTATTGCATTTTATCACATTTTTTTGCACTTTGCAATAGTTTGACAAACATTTATCCTTTTGCCGTTTCAACTAAAATTTTAATACTAAATGCTTGATAAAGCCTTTAAAAAATGTTACAATTATATCGTTATATACTTTTTAGGAGTTTGTTATGGATAAAATTAACGGCACGGTTGTTAAAAATACCGTTGACTTCAAAGATTTTTGCAATTACGACGGGCAAATTGTTACTATTCGCGGTTACGTTCACAGTATCCGTGAAATGACGGGCTTTTCTTTCGTTATTATTAGAACTGCTAGAGATACCGTTCAATGCGTTTACGCACCAGAATTCTCTTCTTATCGTTGGGATGAAAAGGTTGTTGAAGAATGTTGCGTTAAAGTTACGGGTAAAGTAGTTTCAAGTAAAGATAAACAAGGTAACGATAGATACGAACTTCAAATTCACGATATTGAAATTCTTTCTTCCCCTGCTGAAAGTTTGCCGATAGTTATAAACAAAAAACAACTTAACAATATGCAACTTTCTACTATTTTAGATTTGCGCCCCATATCTATGCGTAACCCAAAAGAACGCGCTATCTTTAAGTTACAAGAAGGCATTGCAAGGGGCTTTAGAGAATATCTTTTAAGCAATAACTTTACTGAAATTCGTTCACCAAAAATCGTTTTTGCCGGTGCTGAAGGTGGTACTAACATCTTTAAGTTAGATTATTTTGGTAAACAAGTTTATCTTGCTCAATCACCCCAACTTTACAAACAATCTTTAGTTGGCGTTTACGAAAGGGTTTTTGAAATTGCGCCCGTTTTCCGCGCTGAACACCACGATACTTCACGCCACCTTAACGAATATACTTCAATGGACTTTGAAATGGGCTTTATTAACGGCTTTGAAGACATTATGAATACCGAAGTAGGCGCACTTAAGTACATTATGAATTTACTTAAAACGGAATACAAGGCTGAAGTTGAACTTCTCCACGCGGATATTCCTGAAATTACCGAAGTCCCCGTTATGAAGTTTATGGATGCCAAAGAACTTTTAATGAAAAAATTCAAATATAAACCGTCCGATATGAAGGACTTTGACCCAGAAGAAGAACAACTTCTCGGCAAATACGCTAAAAAGGAACTCGGTAGCGATTTCATTTTCATTACCCACTATCCTTCTAAAAAACGCCCCTTCTATACTATGGACGACCCCAACGACCCCGAATACACCCTTTCATTTGACCTTTTGTTTAGGGGTATGGAAATTACTTCGGGCGGTCAAAGAATTCACGACTACAACGAACAAGTTGCTAAAATGGTTAAATGGGGTATGGACCCCGAACAGTTTGACACTTACCTTATGCTCCACAAATACGGCGCTCCACCCCACGGTGGCTTGGGTATCGGCTTGGAAAGACTTACCATGCACTTACTCGGTGCTAAAAACGTGCGTGAAGCAACTATGTTCCCCCGTGACATTAACAGAGTTACTCCCTAAAAAATTGCAATATAAAACGCCTTGCGAAAATTCGCAAGGCGTTATTTTTTTAAGTACGTTTTCTGTTTTTAATAACTTTTATTATATATATCGTTAAAGACAGAACGCAAACGGCAACGAGCATTATCAAGAAAATATCAAACACTACCGACCAGCCGAAATTATCTGAAATCGCGCCGAGTCCAACGGACGAAATAGTACTGCCAACGTAACAACAACCGTTAAGTATACCCGCAACGAACCCTGAATTTGCCTTGTCACGAAGACCTAACGGCAACATACTAGTTATAACGTTGTTTGAACCGCTCATAAGGAAAGCCATTATGCCGAAAGATATTAGCACGGCTATCCACGCAGGCGTTTTTAACACTAATACAACTACTAATGCAAAAACCGAAGAAATAGCAAAAGTTATTGCAATCAACGCATTGTAATCTTTAATTTTTTTGTTTAGCGCAACCACGAACGCCGTACCGAAAACACCTAAAACGGGAACGAAGAGCGTTAGGAAAATTGATAAACTTTCGGGCAATGCGTATTCGTCTTTAAGAACGGTTGGTATCCAAGTTGAAAGCCCGTCTTTAACAAGGTTAACCACTATTGCGAAAATACCGAACAACACTAAAACTTTATATACCGACTTATCGGTTTTTTGTCTTTGTGGTTTTTTATCAACCACGTAACTTTCTTGAACGGGTTGAGCTTTCAAGGTAATATTTCTATATATTATCACCCAAAACACGGCAGTAACGACCATAAGCACTGCTGCAACTAAAAATACTAAAGTATAAACGTCTAAAAGAACTAAAAGCGCAGATATTCCATAAGATAAGAAAACGCCTATACTTGCCGTGGTGGACATTACTACTATTGCTTTTTTTATGTAAACTTCATCTAAATTTTTAGAAAGCGTTATTATAAGCGAAGACCACAAAACCGATTGAGCAAGTCCGTTTACAAGCCATAAATATTTATACGCTACGAACGGGACGCCGAAAAAGATTGCTAAATTTATTATAGAAGAAATTATTAGCGAGCCGAAAAGCATATACCTAGTATTGTAATATTTGCAAAGCAACCCGTTTACTATCTGCCCTGCGCCGTAAGCGAAAAAGAACATAGAAGAAACAAGCCCCGTTTCAGTATCCGAAAGGGAAAACCTTGTTGAAATAGGCAAAATATTAGCAGTATAACTATATCTACCCAAATACGCTGAAACGTATAGCGCCCAACACATAAATATTAACAGTCTTTGTTGCCTTTTACTCATAACTTCACCAAAAAACTTAATAGAATTATTATAGCACATAACGTAAAAAAACGTTAGCATTTTATACCATTAAGTTAACTTTTATTTATCTTTTTTTAACCTTTCAAACAGTTGTACGAATAATTAAAATGTGTTATACTTAACTATACTTGAAACAAATACGGAGTATTAAAATGAGAAAGTTTGATACAAAAGTACAACATCTAAAATATAAAGTTTTAAGGGAAGTTGCAAGGTTTAAGTGGCAAGGAACGCTTGAACAAAATCTCGTTAACATTCCTAAAATTATAGTTCCAGGCAAAACCCCAACTATGCGTTGTTGCATTTATAAAGAACAAGCCATAGTAATTGAACGCGTTAAACTCGCTATGGGCGGGGATAAACAAAACCCCAACGTTATTGAAGTTATAGATATTGCTTGTGACGAATG
>JAZSJY010000008.1:0-4173 GCA_045534565.1 Christensenellaceae bacterium
ATTTATCGGTATAATCCACACCCCACGCGCAGTCAAAAGATATTGCTATTTTCTTTTCTTCCGTTTGCACCGAGTATATGGGTAACTTTTTTAAGTTACTGCCGTAAAACACGGCGTATACGCCCGTTTTTGAAAGGGTTAGCACGCACGCCACTAAACATAGCATAAGCGCCGTTAACGATAAAATCTTTTTTTTAGAAAAACAAGCAAAATACATTATAAATTCCTTTTTATCGCATTTTATATCGGCTTTTGCCGAAATTTAGCGTTTTTTGTTGTTTGTAATTCCTTTACAATAATTTATATTAATCACCACCTTGATTTATTCTTTTAAAAATAAAAAAACCCAACGATATTGCTACCATATGGGTTTTTATTTTTTTAATTTGTATTATCTTTGTACTCTACCACTACCGTCGCCTTTTGCAAGTTTTTCAACTTCGCTAACGCTTACACGGTTATAGTCGCCTTCAACAGAGTGCTTTAACGCAGATGCCGCAACGGCAAACTCTATTGCTTTTTGGCTATCTTTACCCGTTAACAACGAATAAATTAAGCCTGCACCAAAACTATCGCCACCACCAACACGGTCAACGATATGCAAGTGATAAGTCTTTGAAAAATAATAATCTTCGCCATCGTAAAGCATTGCTGCCCAATCGTTATCGTTTGCAGAAATTGAAGAACGCAACGTTATTGCAACCTTTTCAAAATTAAACTTTTCAGCAAGTTGTTTTGCAACCGATTTATAGTCGTCGTAATTGAGTTGACCACCGTAAATATCGGTCTTTTCGGCTTCAATGCCGAACACGTCTTTTGCGTCTTCTTCATTTGCAATACATATGTCAACGTACTTGCAAAGTTTTGTCATACTTTCTTTGGCTTGTTCCCTTGTCCACAACTTACCACGGTAGTTAAGGTCACAAGAAATTTTAACGCCTTTACTTTTTGCAACTTGGCAAGCCTTAATGCAAATATCAACTAAACTACTATTAAGTGCTGGGGTTATGCCTGTAAAGTGAAACCAATCTGCACCGTCAAAAATGCTATCCCAATCAAAATCACTTTCGCTTGCAAGTGCTATGGCTGAATTTGCCCTATCGTAAATACAAACGCTTCCCCTTTGTGATGCGCCTTTTTCTAAAAAGTAAATACCAACTCTATCGCCACCACGAACTATTTTGGTTGTATCAACGCCAAAATAACGCAATGAATCAACTGCCGCTTGACCGATTGCGTGCTTGGGTAATTTAGTAACGTAAGTGCTTTCAAGCCCAAAATTTGCAAGCGAAACGGCAACGTTTGCTTCGCCACCACCAAAAGTTGCTTGCATTTGGTCGTTTTGGAAAAACCTGTAATATCCGTTAGGTGCAAGCCTTAACATTAATTCACCAAAAGTAACTACTTTTGCCATATCAATTCTCCTTTGCCTTTTCAAGTGCTTCTTTCACAAAGAAACTGCCACCTATGGCAACAACTTTGTCAAAAGCCAAAAATTCATCAATATTTTTTCTATCAACGCCACCCGTAGGTATAAAGGTAATTTGTGGGAACGGTGCCGATAACGCTTTAAGTGCTTGCAAGCCACCGTATACGTTTGCAGGGAAAAATTTAACCGTTGTTATACCAAATTCAAGGGCCGCCATAATTTCAGTTGGCGTAACGCACCCTGGGTAGTAACTAACGCCTTTCTTTTTACAAATTTCTGCTACGTCTGGTGAAAAGCCCGGTGATACTATAAAAGTAGCACCAACCGCTAACGCTTCCTTACATTGTTTTGCGTTTATTACCGTGCCTGCACCTATTTGCATTTCGGGATAATTTTTAACTGCATATTCAATAGCCTGTTTTGCACAAGTAGTACGGAAAGTAATTTCAGCACAATTAATGCCGTTATTTTTCAATGCAGGTAAAATTTTATCTACTTCAGCCAATTCTTTAATGACTACAACGGGAATATATTTTTCCATATTTTTAAACTTCCTTTGGAATTATAGGGTAAAGTTGAACGGTATTGCCACCGTCAACAACAAGTTCAGCACCCGTAGTGTTTTTTGCGTGTGCTGCAAAATAATATACTGCATCAGCAACGTCTTCGCCAACGGCAACTTCGCCCAACGGCGTAAACCTTGACGGAACGTTCTTATAAAAGTCTGGATTCTTAACCCATCTATCAGTCTTAATCATACCGGGAAGCACTGCGTTAACCCTAATATTATATTTACCAAGATCAATTGCTAACGCACGCATAAGCCCAAGTTGACCACCCTTTGAAGATACGTATGAAACTCTATCGGGAATAGCACGGTAAGCCGTGTTTGAGTTAACGAACACGATATTGCCACCACCGTTTTTCACCATTCTTTCACTTGCATACTTTGAAAGGCAAAAAGTCCATACCACGTTGATATTGATAACTTTCATAAAATCGGTTAAAGGACTTGTAAAGAAATTTTGCCCTAACCCTTGGTCTGCTGCGTTTAATACTAACGTTTCAATAAAAATGCCACGACTATCCATATCGTTAAACATATTTTCAACGGCTTTTTCATCAACCGTTTTTTCATCAATAAGCGAATCTATTTGATAACCTATTATGTTTACGTTTGGAAATTTTTGTCTATATTCTTTTTCTTTTTCAATAACCGTTTGTGCGTTTCTACCCGTAAAAACAACGTTGTAACCTTCTGATGCAAACTTTTCAACTATTGCAACGCCCGTGTTCAAACACGCACCGGTAACAAGTGCCGTTTTCACCTTATTTTACCTCGTCGTAAACACGAACGTAGTCCACTATGAAAGCGTCGTCACTGAAAGGTGCACCTGTCTTTTCAATAGTACCAACTTTAATGTTTGAATAATCAACAGAGTGTTCGCCGATTTTAAGCGGAGTTTTTTTACGGTAACCCCTAACTTCAGTTGTCAATAAAATGAATTGTGGAACTAATGATACGCCAGCAGAACAACGGCTAACTTCCTTACCGTCGCAATAGAAAACGTATTCTTTATCAGTCCAATGCAAACCAAAACGGTGGAAACCGTCTTCAGTTTCTTCTAAATCGTAGTAAACTCTACCGTCTTTTTTCATTTGGTCGCCATAACCACCGTAAATGTTACCGCCAGAAGCTTTACCGTTAAAGAAGTGTTCCATAATGTCGTTTTCAACACCACACCAACTTGGATCAAATCTTGTTCCTATTGATGCAGATTGCAACCAAAACGCACTCCACATAACGTCTGGCTCACGTTGGAATTTACAACGGCATTCATAGTAACCAAAACGGTGTTCAAATTTAGCAGGTTCAAGATTACCTAAATTCCAAATTCTATCAGGTCCCCAAGGGTTGCCGTCGCCACCGATAGGTACGTCAAAAGAGTTTGACCCCGTTTGCAACTGTGGTGATACGTAACAGCCGTCACGTTCAGTACGGTGTAATTCAACACAACCGTCTTTAACGATTACGCCTTCGGTAGTATATGCTGGGAATGGTTTACCCCAATAGTTTAATCTAAAGTTCCACTTTGTTGTATCAAGTTCATTGCCGTCAAATTCATCTGCCCATACTAATTTCCAGTTCCCTTCTGGCAACAAACTTGGTTGGTGATTTTCCACTTCAAACTTTTTCATATTTTATATTCTCCTTAAAAATAAAACTCAGTTTTTGCAGGTCTTATATCGGTTAATGCACCAGTATAATGCCTTAAATTGTGTTCAACATAGGGGTGCTTTAAGCATTCTTCTTCATTAAGTTCAATGCCAAGACCCGGTTTGTTTGGTATTTTAATGCGTCCGTTTTCATAAGAAAGATTTTCGTTTGTAACAAACTTACGCCATTCAACGTCGCTATACATAATTTCAAGTATACAGAAGTTAGGACAACAAGCCGCAAGTTGCAAGGTTGCTGCGTTTGCAATAGGACCTGATGGGTTGTGTGGTGCAAACGGAATATAATTTGCTTCTGCAATCGCTGCAATCTTTTTAAGTTCCATAATACCACCTGCGTGTGAAATATCAGGTTGGATATAATCACAAGCACGGCGACGGAACAATTCGTTGTAATCAAACCTAGTGTAAAGTCTTTCGCCTGCCGATATTGCAACGGGTGATTTATCCCTAACTGCTTGCAACGCTTCAAGATTGTTCGGTGGAACGGGTTCTTCTAACAACATAGG
>JAZSJY010000204.1:0-2484 GCA_045534565.1 Christensenellaceae bacterium
AATTACTCTTACTTCCAGATTATGGGTATGATGTCAGGTGGCGCGTTATCACAAGGCACGCTGTTCGCCATGGGTATCGGCCCGTATATCAACGCATCAATTATTATGCAACTTTTAACGGTAGGTATTCCTGCCCTTGAAAGAATGAGCAAACAAGGTGAAGAAGGTAAGAGAAAAATCAACAACTATACTAGAATTCTTACGCTCGTGCTCGCAATAGCGCAAGCAATCGGTATTTTAGTATTCTTTAACAGACAAGGTGCTATTGATTTTAACTATCTTGCAGGTAATGCAACCAAATTCACCGAATTCTTAAGTTATGCAATACTCGTAATTATCTACACGGCAGGCGCAGCGCTTACCATGTGGTTAGGTGAAAGAATCACCGATTACGGCGTATCAAACGGTATTTCACTCTTAATCTTTGCAGGTATTATTGCAACGGCAGCGTCTTCAATTATCGGTTTAATTACCAACATTGTAAGCGGTGGCGCTAACGTTATGAACGACGTGTGGAAACTCGTTGGTTTCGTAATCACGGCAATCATTATCTTCACTGCAATCGTTGCAGTTAACGGTGCAGAAAGAAAGATTCCCGTTCAATATGCAAAACAAGTTAAGGGTAGAAAAATGTACGGTGGTCAATCAACGCACATCCCCATCAAAGTTAACGCATCGGGCGTTATGCCTTTAATATTTGCTTACGCAATATTAAGCTTCCCTGATATGATTATTAACCTTGCTGGTTCAGACGGTGGTTGGTGGCGTGAAAATATGGGTACAGGTTCATGGCCTTACATGGTTGTACTTTGCGTACTCATACTTTTCTTCTCGTATTTCTACAATCAAATTCAATTTAACCCTGATGACATCAGTAAGAGTATTCAAGGCAACGGTGGTTTTATCCCCGGCACTAGACCTGGTAAACCTACTGCAGATTATCTCAAAAAGATATCTAACAGAATTACCCTTTTCGGTGCAATCTTCCTTGCAATAGTTGCTCTTATCCCGTCACTCGTGTTTAAGGCGATTGACTTCAGCCTTGCAGGCGTATTTAGTGCAACCGGTCTTTTGATTATAGTATCAGTAGCACTTGAATTTGAACAAGCGTTGCAGTCACAAATTATGATGAAGAACTACAAAGGTTTCTTAAAATAAGAACTATGAAATTAATTTTACTTGGCGCACCTGGTTGCGGCAAGGGTACACAAGCGGCGTATATTACCGATCAGTACGACCTGCCGCATATTTCAACAGGCGACTTATTTAGAGAAAATATTAAATTACAAACACCGTTAGGTATAAAAGTTAAAGAGATTATGACAACCGGCGCTTTGTGTCCGGATAATCTTACGGTAGAACTCGTAAAAGAAAGACTTTTACAAAGCGACTGTGAAAAAGGTTACTTATTAGACGGGTTTCCAAGGAACATTTACCAAGCGAACGAACTTGATAAAATTTCCCCACCAGACAAAGTAATCAACATAGACGTAGACTTAAGTGCTATTGAACACAGAATCACAGGTAGAAGGAGTTGCCCAAAATGTGGCGCGTCTTTCCACGTTGACTTTATAGGCGAAAGGGAAACTTGTCCTGATTGTCAAGAAAAGTTAATAACGAGAAAAGACGATACCCCTGAAATTGTAAAAGAAAGACTTACTGTGTACGCAGAACAAACCAAACCGCTTATTGATTTTTATACTAAACAAGGAAAACTTATAAGCGTAAACGGCAATCTTTCAATAGAAAAAGTTTTTGAAGAGATTGTGAAGGCTTTAGAAAAATGATTACTGTTAAGACCGACGCGGAAATCGCGTGTATGCGAGAAAGCGGAAAACTCACTAAAAACGTATTAGATTTAATCGGCAGGGAAATTCGTGTGGGAATGACCACCAAGGACCTTGACAAAATAGCTTACGATTATATTAAATCGTGCGGTGCGTATCCGTCCTTTCTCGGATATAGCGGTTATCCTGCATCAATATGCGCGTCAATAGACGATATGGTCGTTCACGGGATACCGTCAAACGATCAAGTAATAAAAGACGGTCAAATAGTTAGCATTGACGTCGGCGTTGTTTACAACGGTTGGCAGGGCGATGCGGCGAGAACGTTTTGCGTTGGAAACGTTTCAAACGAAAAACGAAAACTCGTAAAAGTAACTGAAGAATGTTTTTTCAAAGCTATTGAAAATTTAAGGGACGGTTCGCCGATAGGAAATATAGGCGCTGCCGTACAAGCACATGCTGAAGCGAATGGTTTTTCAGTCGTAAGAGCGTTGGTAGGGCATGGTATCGGAAGAGAAATGCACGAAGACCCGTCAGTTCCAAATTACGGAAAGAAAGGCACGGGAATACGCTTGAAGAAAGGAATGACCATTGCAATAGAGCCAATGATAAACGCAGGCGTTTTGCAAGTTGACTTTATGAGCGACGGCTGGGGTGTAAGGACGCGTGATAGAAAGCCGTCAGCACACTACGAAAA
>JAZSJY010000149.1:0-13825 GCA_045534565.1 Christensenellaceae bacterium
ATGGCTACGATCCGACTTTTTTATTCGGCAATAAAAAACACTACTGAAGACGTTTACGGTAAAGAAGTGAGTAAACTTATTATTCACGGTTTTAACGGTGGCGTAGGCGCAGGCACGGAAGAAGGTGCGTTACCCAAAGCGAGTGGCGCAAATTATAAAAATTTGGTATCTACCCTTAAAAACCTTTACGGCGTGATTGAAATTTCAGACAAAGCGGTAAGGGCGTCTGAAAGTAACACGGGTGCGTTCGTAAGCCTTTTGAACGCTGAAATGCAAAGTCTTATTGACTCTGGAGTGTATAACTTTTCAAGAATGCTTTACGGTGACGGCACGGGTTTCATTTGCCACGCAACGCTTAACGACAAAAATAAAATTAACGTTACTTGTTCCGACGCGTTCGTTGAAGGTATGATCATTGATTTAAGGGATGAAGAAACTAACGAAATTGCTGAAGAAGGCTTAAAAATTATAGGCGTAGACACCGTTGAAGACGCTATTTACGTAGACAGGGAAAATCTTTCTTATAACCCCGGTTCAAAAATTTACGTTCAAGGCTCTTACTGTAACGAAATTACCGGATTAAAAGCTTTGTTTGACGACACCGTGGACGAAATATACGGCTTGAAGAAAAGTGAAAACCTTTGGATTAAACCGTACAGTGTTTCTAAAACACAACTTACCGAAGACGATATTCAAAGAACGATTGACGAAATTGAAAAAAGGTCTGGCAAAACGCCTAACATAATTTTGTGCTCTTGGGGCGTTAGAAGAAAATTGCAAAAACTTTTTTCTGAAAATAGACGTTCGGTAGATACTGTTGAACTTGCAGGTGGATATAAGGCTATGACGTATAACGGAATTCCTATCGTTGCAGATAGATTTTGCCCAAGGGGTGAAATGTATTTCTTAAATACCGAAGACTTTGCTTTGCATCAATTATGCGATTGGCAATGGCTTGAAGGGGACGACGGTAAAGTTCTTAAACAAATTCCAGGTAAACCCGTTTACACGGCTACTTTAGTTAAGTATGCGGAATTAGTTTGTTCAAAGCCTTTTGGCCAAGGTAAAATCACGGCTATTAGCGAACAATAAAATTATGAGTTGCCAAGCCGAGTACGGCTTGGCAATTTTTTAAAAGGAGAAACTATGACTGTTAAAGATATTTTAAGTTGCGTAATGGTAAATTTAAATAGAAATTATCTTTTTGAATATCAAGAAAAAGGGGCGAATTCAAGTGAAGAAACCTTAAAGGGTATAAACGATTTAGTTGCCCTTACTAACCTTGTGATAAACGAACTTGCTTGTTCTTATATTCCCCTAAAAAAGCGTGAAAAAATAAACGCCACTAACGGCAGATTATACTATAATACTTTGACCGAAAAGGCGCTTAAAATTATAAAGTTCACCGACCTTTACGGCGAGGAAAAACAAGTGAAACAATATTTTGATTACGCAGAAGTTGGCGGAGCGACAACTTACGTTGAATACGAATATTTGCCGTCAAATTACTCGCTTGAAGACGAAATAGGGTATACCGATTTGGATATTAGCGCAAGGGCGTTGGCGTACGGCGTGACGGCTGAATTTTTGCTTACCGAAGCAAATTTTGACCAAGCGGTGTTTTGGCGCAAAAGGTACGAAGATGAAATTTCTTTAATCGTATGCCCTAAAAACCGTAAAATAAAGGGGCGTGATTTTTATGCGTAAGCGTTATTTTTCGTCTGTAAATTTAAAGGAAAAAAAGGTTGACGTAGACGTAAAAAACAATCAAAAAAAATTTATTGCTAACAGTAATTGTTTTACGGTTTTAGCAAATACGAATATGCCCGTCGTGGAAATTTTTACGGCTGGTGAACGCACGTTTTTTCAATGCGTAAACGGTCAAATATTAGAGTATAGTGACGGAAACGTTATAGATAAAATTCAATACTTAAACGTTTCAAGTATATTTGCAATTGAAAACGGAAACGTTTTCGTTTTTAACGGTGAAGAATGTTATGATATTGACACGGGCAAGTCGTACGAAATACCTTTTGGTAAAGTAAAAGTTGCTTTCGGTAGATTGTTTTCTGCCCGTGGTAACGTTATTAAAATGAGCGCGTTTAACAATTTAACCGATTTTAGCGAGGGCGAATATATAA
Organism: Christensenellaceae bacterium; assembly: GCA_045534565.1. Taxonomy (GTDB): domain Bacteria; phylum Bacillota; class Clostridia; order Christensenellales; family Borkfalkiaceae; genus UBA1259. Next base: position 2,142 of record JAZSJY010000149.1, read on the forward strand.
AAACGGATAACGCCGACGGCGATATTTTATCGTTGCAGTTTTTAGACGAAAAATTTTATATATTTACTAAAAAAGCAATTTACCTTTTAACGCAAGTAGAAAATTTAGTAGAATTTAACTTAAAAAAATTAGTATTACCCGATATTGAAATTATAGATAAAACCGTGCAATCGTTGGGGGATAGAATAGTATTTTTAAGCAACGAAAGAGTTTGCACTCTTAAAGACGATAAAATCACTTTTACTGATTTTACCGTTGACGTAGAAAGGGTGAATAAATCTTGCGTGCACGACGGTAAATATACTCTTTTAATAAACGGTGACACTTATTTTTACGACTTTATTGACGATAAAAAGCAAGTCTATAATTTAGGCGATTATACTATTAGTGGTGAATACGCCGTTAGTAATTTAGATACGGGTGTATACCTATTTGACAAGGAAAACGTAAGTGAAAAAGCAAGTCTTTATTTTGATTTCGGCAGTTCGTATAAAAAAGCCTTAACGGAAATTTCAATGAGTAGTGAAACGCCTGTAAAATTGACTTTACAAGGTGATTTTGGTAAAAGGAATTACCTTTTTAATAAGGAAAACAAGGTGAAAAAACTGAACTTAACGTCAACGGCTTTTAAACTTGAATACGCTTTAGAAACGGCTGACGGCGTTAAAAACTTAAAACTAAAATATACGTTAAACGGGGGTGATTAATTATGGTGTTTGCAACGCCAAAGAGCAAAGAAGAAATGTATCAAATATTAAACGAAATATTTCGTTATTATAGAATACGTCACGATGCGTACGAAGACTTACAATTAGAGCCTTTAGATATTCAAAAAATGCAGTACGAAGAAGTTAGTGAAGAGCAATATTTAAGCAGGGCTACGGCAGAGTTAAAATCAAAGCATTTAAGGGAAATTGCTTTAAGGAAAGACCAAATAAACGGCGAACTTGCCGTCATTAGCGGAAAACTTGATTCTATTGAATATACTGCTAATTTACAAGTTGATAAAATTAACGAACTCTATCAAGAAAGTATAAAAAACGTTGAAGTGCAAGCGCAAAAAAACGGACTGATTTCGTCAAGCGTGGTGTTTAAAAAATCTATTGATTTAGAACAAGAAAAAAACGATAAGATAGCTAAGATATACGCCGATTGCGATAGTGAAAAACTTACGCTTAACGCCCAAAGAGAAATGCTTTTGCAAAAACTTTATTCGGTTGACAATTACTTTTTAGAAATTCATCAAAAAGAAATAGAAGAAAAGGTTTTATCGCTCAAAGAAGAGCAAAAAGAAATAAAAGAAAAGGTGTTTAAGTATAACAATTCGGTTGATGAAAAAACCCAACGCTATCAAAACCAAATCATAAGGAACAACGCCGAGTTAAAGTTGCAATTTATGGAAATACGTTCGGGCGATTATACTAAAAGTGAGTTGATAGATATGGGGTATTATGGCGACGCCGTAGACTGCGTGCGTGGGTATTATGATACTTTAAGCGCTACTGACGCTTACGAAGATATTTGCAACGAAAAGAAATTAGCCGTATATCTTGATAGTTATTACGAGCAAATGGTTTACGTTTACGGCTTAAACGCTTAAAAAGTATGTAAAAAAGGCGGGAATAACCGTCTTTTTTATTTTTATTCTTTACATAGTGAGTATTTTGTGTTAATATAATTTATATGAGCAAAAAAGTAGTTATAGGCGATATTGTTATAGGTGGCGGTGAAAAAATAGCAATACAATCAATGTCCACTAAAAGAATTGCCGACGTGGAAAATTCAATAAAAGAGTGCCTTGAATTGAAAAAAGCAGGGCTTGATATTATGCGTTATTCGGTCGTTGACCAAACTGACGCGCTATCTTTCGGCAAGGTTAAAAAGGTTGCAAAAGTGCCTTTAGTTGCCGATATTCATTTTGATTATCGCCTTGCGCTTAAATCTATTGAAGGCGGTGCTGATAAAATTCGCATAAACCCCGGCAATATAGGTAGTGAACAAGGTGTAAAGCAAGTTGCACTTGCATTAAAATCAAGTGGAATACCCGTACGTGTAGGTTCAAACACGGGCAGTATAGAAAAGGAATTTTTAACCCGTTACGGCAGAAGTGAAATTGCGCTTGCAGAAAGCGCGTTAAAACACGTTGCAACGTTAGAAAAGTACGGCGTGCAAAATATAGTAATATCGGTAAAGGCAAGCGACGTGCCTTTGGCGGTTAAAGCGTATGAATATATAGCAAAACGCACCGAATATCCCTTACATTTAGGGGTTACTGAAGCAGGCACCGAATATAACGGCGTTATAAAGAACGCAATGGGTATAGGCAGTTTGTTACTTAAAGGGATAGGCGATACCATAAGGGTAAGTCTATCAGCCGACCCCGTAAGAGAAGTGGTTGCGGCAAAGGCGATACTTTCGGGGTTAAACTTAATAAACGACGGGGCAAAAATAGTTGCCTGCCCAACTTGCGGAAGATGTGAGTGGGACTGTATGAATTTTGCTAAAAAGGTGGAAGATTACGTTGCAAACGTAGTTAAACCTATAAAAATAGCCGTTATGGGTTGCGTGGTTAACGGACCTGGCGAAGCGCAAGACGCTGACCTTGGCGTTGCCGGTGGAAAAGATTGTTGCGTTATTTTTAAGCGGGGCGAAATTATAAAAAAAGTAGGTAAAGACCAAATAGAGAAGGAATTTTTTGGAGAGATTGATAAATGTATACGGTAAAAAGTAGCGCGGAATTTATAACCGACCTTCGCACGATAGACCCAAAACTTAAAAATTTAAGGGTATCGTCTATTGAAATTGATAGGGAAAGTTTAAAAATCCGCTACAACTTCATATGCGATACGGCAATTGACGCTGAACTTCAAAAAAAGATGCTTGAAGAAGTGGAAAAAATAACGTCGCCCGCGTTTGAATTCGTGGAAATTTCCGTTCAAAAAATAGTAAGTAACGACCAACTTATAAACGTGGAAATTTATAAGTATTTGAACGAAAAATATCCGTCTGTATCAATTTTTCTAAAGCCTACCGATATAAGTTCAACGGTTATAGGCGATTTAGTAAAATACGTGTTAAGGCTTACTAAAGACGGCGCTGAATACGTTAAAAGAAACGGCGCGCTAAATAAACTGAACGATTACCTATCAAAGAAGTTTTGTTCTGATTTTGCAGGCAGTACGGAAATTAAAGAGGCTGAAGAAACGATAAGCCTTTTAAGTGAAGAAGTTTACGCAGACGAATTGCAAAAGATTGAACACCGAACGATAAAGGTAGAAGACGTTATAATAATAGACGATCCCGATATGGATGACGTTGCGCTCTACATTGAAGACGCTACTTCGGGCGCAGTTACCGTATGTGGCGTTATTACTGAAATTTACGAAAAGCAAACTAAAACGGGCAAGCCTTTTTATATAATACACATTGACGATACTACTGCTAAAATAAGCGGTGTATACTTTACAAAAAAGTCAACTTTAGGTGTAATAAAGGGGCTTAAAGTGGGCGAAGGTATTATTTGCCGTGGCAATATAGGCGACTATAACGGAAAACAATCTTTTACGATTGATAAAATAAACCGTTGCACCTTCCCAAGCGATTTCGTTAAAAAAGATAGGTTTAAAAAGAAAGTTCCAAGAGAATATAAAAACGTTTTTCCAAGTCCTGCAAGCACTATAAAAATTAAAAGCGTGTTTGATAGAAACGACGCGTTGCCTACGCAATTGACCGAAACTACTTACGTAGTGTTTGACCTTGAAACTACGGGGTTAAACGTATTAAACGAAGGTATAACCGAAATAGGCGCAGTAAAAATAATTAACGGCAAAATAACCGAACAATTTACAACTTTGGTTAAGCCCGATTATAAAATTACTGCTGAAAACGTTGCTATTACGGGTATTACCGAAGAAATGGTTGCGTCAGCGCCAAGAATAGGTCAAGTTTTACCAGATTTTTTAAAGTTTATTGAAGGGGCTGTTTTGGTTGCGCATAACGCCGATTTTGACATGAAATTTTTAAGGCGTTTTGCGACCGTTGAAGAATATGAAGTTAAAAATAAAGTTATGGATTCAATTGAACTTGCTCGTTCAACCTTGCCTATGTTAAAGAAACACGACTTACATACGGTTGCAGACCATTTTCAAATAGTGTTCCATCACCATAGGGCGCTATCTGATGCGTACGCCACGGCAGAAGCGTTTATAGAAATGATGAAAATAAAGTACAGGGGATAATTATGTCAAAGTTTTGTGCTAACTGTGGAAATCAACTTGACGACCAAATGAACTTTTGTGGTAAGTGTGGTACGCCCGTAAAACAAGAAAGTGTAAGTTATTTTGACGGACCGCCTACGGCAATGCCAGTTCAAGACGACGTCGTTTTAAGCGGGGAAGAAAGTATAAAATTCACCGCCTTAACTGAATTTGCAGAAGGCGTTAAGAAAAAGAAAAACCTTTCTTATAAATTGACAACCCTTGGCTCTACGATTGCAAGCGTGCTTGCTTTTTTACCGTTATTATTAAATTATTTGCACGTTTTAGACGTTAATATTAACTTCGCAAGTTATATGGACACTATGTACGTGACTATATTGCTTTTCGTAATAGCAACTATATTACCTTTCGTAGACTTTTTAATTGATATTTTAAGTAAAAGAAAAATAAACGCCTACTTGAAGAATAACGGTATTGATTACGGTAAGTATTTAAGATACGCTGAAAAGTATTTGACGGTTAAAGCTGATACTCTGCTTTTCCTTTCAACGAGCGCAGTTATTAAACAAGATATTGAAGGCAGAAACGCACATATTACTTTTTTAATTTTAACTATCGTAAACGTCTTAATGATATTCCCTACGGAAATGTTTTTTTATCTAATAATTAAATACGGTTTTAGTCAAAAGTACTATATCGGTGGGGTAATTTTCATAATAGTAAGTAGCGTGTTGGGTTTCGTAACGAAAAAATTCAAAAAGAAAGTTGATAATCGCGTTAGCGAGTGGGAAAACGTTATGAAAGAAAATTCTATTTTAGGGAAATAAAAAGACGCCTTTCGGGGCGTTTTTAATTTTAAATATTTAAGTTTTCTTCGCTAAAAAGGGGGCTGTCTAAAAACTCACTTACAGTCATATCAAACCCACTTGCAATTAGAATGGTAGTTGATAGAAGGTTGTCTTTAACCGTTTCGTGCATAATGTTTTTAAGCGTGGAATGCGTTATGCCACTATTCATTGCAAGACGGTAGCGCGTCATATTCTTTTCTTTAAGAAGTTCTTTTATTCGCTCTGCTAAAGCGTGATTTACGTTCTTCATCATAAAACCCTATTTTATGGTTGTTTATAACTATATTATATTCGTATTTTTGTTAAAATTATGGTTGCATATAACCATATTTTGTGATATAATGTAGAAAAATCTTAAAGGAGAGTTTTATGTTTTGTAGTAACTGTGGTAAAGAACTTGCAGAAGGAACTAAATTTTGTTCTTCATGCGGGGCGTCGCTTACGGTGGTAAGTGAAGAAGCGCAACAAGAAGCGTTGCGTTTAGAAGAAGAGCGTCAAAGGAAAATTAAAGAAGCCGAAGAAAAACGCTTAAAAGAAATTGAAAAGGCAAAAGAAAAAATAAAGGCGATAGAAGATTACAACGCCGTTATTGAAAGCAACGATAAAAAGTTTGGCAACAAAGGGTTTAAACTTATATGCCTTTTGGTAACACTCGTATCTTTAATTTTTATTTTGCCAGTGATAATGGGTGATTATTTTTTGCCAGATGATTCTTTTTTGATTACAAAAGAGTCTGCCATAATAGGACTTGTATTGTTGTTTATAAGCTATGTTGGTGCACAAACGATGTATACGCTGAGTGTTACTCAAAATGCAAAATATGCAAAAACGGTAAGTTTTACGGTGAAAGATTTTTACGACTATCATAAAACAAGTAAAAACGTTTTGAGAGATATGAAATTAAGAACGGGTATAGTGGCGTTATCAATAAAAGAAGATAAATATAAAAAAATGTTTATCAAATATCTTATAGGATTGTATTATACAACTTGCGTTGATTTAGTATTAGCGGTGGGAGCCATTATGTGTTTGCGTTTAGGTCTAATAACTTATAAAGAAATGATTATTACATTTGTCGTAACAACTATTCCAGGACTCGTTTTAACTTGTATAGGCAAAGAAGTAGCAAAGCAAAAAGTGAAGGAACTTGAAACGGGTAATTAAACTTTTAAAAGGAAAAAACTTTTTATTTAAAAAACGCTTGCAAACGGTATAAAAATATGGTAATATATTTATGCTAAATATAAGACGCTTGACTTATGAGAACGGCAAAAGCCGTTCTCATAATCTTTTATTAGGAGAATTTATGAGTTATAATTTAACAGTTTTAAAACCAAATGGTGTTCGGGTATGGTTGAATTTAGAAACTATTGTAAAACTTGAAGAAACACCAGATAAGCACTATTTTATATTTTTAGTTAATGGTGAATGGTTTGAAATAGGCAGGCGTGAAGCAGATAAAGTTAAAGAGTGGTTTGAAAAAAGAATTTAAGACCATTTTATTAGGAGAAAAATGAAAGTTAAAAACGTTCAAGAAATTATTGATTTTTGCCAAAACTACGCAACGCCTTTAGGTATTACCGTTGTTGAAGTTGAAGTTAAGCAAGGCAAAAACCCCGAACTTACTATTTTTATTGATAAAGACGGTGGGGTTGACCTTAATTCTTGCGAACTTTTCCACAACGCTATTTTAGAACCTATTGACGAGTTTGACCCAACTTTTGGGCAAGCGTATAGGCTTAACGTTTCAAGCCTTGGCATTGATAGACCGTTTAAGACGGATAAAGATTTTAACTCGCATATAGGCGAAAGGGTTGAAGTTAAGTTAAAAGAATCAATACGCGGTAAAAAGTTTTACGACGGCGTGTTGCTTTCTTACGACGGCAAGCAGATAACTTTAAAGGTAGATGAAAAGACGACCTTTACCATTGACCTTAAAAATACCGTTAAGGTAAACGAATATATTGATTTTGAATAAATCAAATAAAAACAGATAAAAAATAATTAAATATAAACTTACAGTTTAACAAGGAGAAAAAAATGATTAACCAAGATTTCTTTTTAGCACTTGAAGAGTTGGAAAAAGAAAAAGGCATTTCGCAGGAAGAATTCGTTTCTGCGCTTTCTACTGCGCTCATTATCGCTTACAAAAAGCACACGGGTATTTCTGGTGGCGTAGAAGTTCGCCTTAACAATGACAAAAAGTCAATTAAACTTTACAGCACTAAAAACGTTGTTGAAGAAGTTGTTGACCCTGAAAAAGAAATAACCGTAGAAGAAGCAAAGGCTATCAAAAAGAGTTATAAGGCTGGCGACGTAGTTGCTACCGAAATCAACTCAAAGGCGTTTGGTAGAATAGCTGCGCAAACTGCAAAGCAAATTTTGACGCAAAAACTCCGTGAAATTGAACGTGAAAACACCGTTAACGAATTTGAAGATAAAGAAGGCGAACTTATGGTTTGCACCGTACGTCGTATTGAAGACGGCAACGTTTACGTTGAACTTGGCGGTAACCAAATTGAAGGCGTTCTTCAACCAAGAGATCAAGTTCCCGGTGAAAAATACGAATTAAACCAAAGACTTAACGTGTACGTTAAACGTGTTAAGAACAACGGTAAATTAGCGCAAATTGTTGTTTCAAGAACGGCAAACGGACTTGTTAAACGTATTTTTGAAAATGAAGTTCCTGAAATTAAACAAGGCGTAGTAGTTGTTAAAGGCGTTGCGCGTGACCCTGGTCAAAGAACTAAAATTGCTATTTATAGCGAAGACCCGATGGTTGACGCAATCGGCGCTTGCGTTGGTAACAAGGGCGCAAGGGTTAACGCAATCGTTGAACAATTAGGCGGTGAAAAAATTGATATTATTCCGTGGAGTGAAAACCCACTTGAATACATTTCAAGGGCGTTATCACCTGCACGCGTAGTAAAAGTAATTCAAACGGGTGACGATAGCGCAATGGCAATCGTTCCCGACGATAAACTTTCACTTGCAATCGGCAGAAGTGGTCAAAACGCTCGCCTTGCAGTAAGACTTACCGGTTGGAAGATAGACGTTAAGAGTGAAAGTAGCGTTGCAAGCACCGTAACTGAAGAATAATTAAAAGGTAAAAAATGGAAAAAAAGATACCCATGCGTACTTGCGTTGCGTGTAGAACGGCTAAACCTAAAAAAGAACTTATTCGCGTGGTAAAATTTGGCGACGATATTCGCCTTGATTTTACGGGTAAGTTAAACGGCCGTGGCGCATACGTATGCAACGATAAAAACTGTATTGCAAAACTTAAAAAACAAAAACTTTTAAATCGCGCTTTTTCGTGCCAGGTTGAAGACGCCGTTTACGACGTGATTATGGAGGAATTTCTTAGTGAACAAAAGTAAAGCGGAAACCTTTATAGGTTTTGCAATGCGTGCAAGAAAGTTCCGTATAGGCGTAAACGCTTGTATGACCTTAAAACGCGCAAGTCTTGTAATAGTTTGCCGTTCGGCAAGTGATAACACTAAAAAAGACGCGGAAAAATTAAGTAATAAATTCCGTTGTCCGTTATTAGTAACAAAGGAAAAAGATTTGCAAGACTTAACTCATAAAGAAAACGCCAAAGTTATGGCGATTGAAGATAAAGGGTTAGCGCAAGCAATTTTAAGCAATTCGGAAAATGAATTTAGTGCTAAAAATCAGGAGAATTTAAATGGCTGAAAAAAATACTAAAATGCAAAAAGACAATATATTAAAAGCCGGTGAAATTTTAAAAGACGGTACACTTGAAACTTTTACTAAATCGTTTGCAGGTATGGTTAATAGTGTTAAAGATCTTAAATCTTCTTTAGAAGAAAAATACAAGGCGTTAGAAGCGAAGAGAAAAGAACTTGAAGAAAAGGCTAAAGCGCAAGCAGAAGTCGCTGTTAAACCTGCGCCCGTTGAAGTTAAAGAAGAAGTTAAGCCTGAAGTGGTGGCTGAAACGCCCGTAGAAAAACCCGAAAAGGTTGAAAAGGCGGAAAATAAAGAAGTTGAAGTAAAAGAAACCGTTTCTGAAAAACCCGTTGAAGAAAAGGTTGAAGAACCTGCGCCCGCACCCGCAAAACCAAAGGAATTCGTGCCCGAAAGACCTTCGTTTATTCTCCGTAGGGAAGGGCCTATCGTACGCGAACAACCCAAAAAGAAAGAAGACTTAGCGCGTAAACCACGCCAAGAATTCCGTCCTAACGACAACAATCAACGCGCACCTAAAGGCGAAAGGCCACAAGGTCAAGGGGCGTTTAATAAAGGGCCAAAACCCGAATTTAATAAAGGGCCTAAAAAATCTCAAGCAAGCACTTACGTTGCTCCGCCTATCGTTCAAAAGGACGACAAGAGAAGTTTTGCAAAGAAAAAACAATCGGGTGAAAGAAATTACGAAGAAAAGCATACTATCAATAAGCGCGCTTTAATTAAAAATCAAGTTGATATTGACGACTTTGATGAAAACAAGAGCGGTTACAGAAAGATGCGACCTGCTAAAAAGGCAAAAGATAAGGCAGAAGTTAACGTAATTAAGATTGAAAAGGCAGTTATTACCACCGAAATTATTCCACTTAAAGTTTTAAGTGAAAAAATCGGTATCACGGCTGCTGAAATTACCAAACGCCTATTTAAAGAAGGCATTATGAAAACTATTAACGATTCAATTGACTTTGATACGGCGGCTTTCATTGCGTCAGACCTTGGAATTGAATTAGAACTTAAGTTAGATAAGACTGCTGAAGACGTTTTAAGCGAAGGCTTTGACGTTGCTGAAGAAGACACGGCGCTTCTTAAAAAGCGTCCACCAGTCGTTACCGTTATGGGTCACGTTGACCACGGTAAAACTTCACTTTTGGATAGAATTAGAAAAACTAACGTAACGGCAGGCGAAGCAGGTGGTATTACCCAACATATCGGTGCATATCAAGTTAGCGTTGGCGGTGAAACTATAACCTTCCTTGATACCCCTGGTCACGCTGCGTTTACGGCAATGCGTGCTCGTGGGGCGCAAGCAACTGATATTGCAATTTTAGTAGTTGCTGCAGACGACGGTATTATGCCACAAACGGTTGAAGCAATCAACCACGCAAAAGCGGCAGACGTTCCTATTTTAGTTGCCGTAAATAAAATTGATAAACCCGAAGCAAATATTGAAAGAATTAAAACCCAACTTACCGAACACGGTCTTCTTCCTGAAGAATGGGGTGGGGATACCGTTCTTTGTCCGGTATCGGCAAAGACGGGCGCAGGTTTTGATTTGTTGCTTGAAAACGTTAACCTTCTTGCAGAACTTAAAGACCTTAAGGCTAACCCAGATAGAAAGGCTAAAGGCGTAGTTATTGAAGCAAAACTTGACCAAAGCAAAGGCCCGATTGCAACTATCTTAGTTCAAAACGGTACGCTTAAAGTTTCTGATAGCGTTATCGTCGGCACGGTAACGGGTAAAGTTAGAGCAATGGTTGACGATAAGGGTAGAAGGGTTACCCAAGCAGGTCCTTCAATGCCCGTATCTATAATGGGACTTGACGAAGTGCCTAATTCAGGCGATATACTCTACGCAGTAGAACATGAAAAACTCGCTAAATTAGTTGCTGAAGAAAGACAAAATAAAGAAAAAGAAATGATGCTTAAAGCGTCGCAAAAAGTTACGCTTGACGACGTATTTAACCGTATTGCAGAAGGCGAAATGAAAGTTCTTCCCATAATCGTTAAGGCAGACGTTCAAGGTTCTGTTGAAGCGGTTAAACAATCGTTAGAAAAACTTTCTAACGCTGAAGTAAGGGTTAACGTAATTCACGCCGCAGCAGGCGCAATCAAAGAATCTGATATTATGCTTGCAGAATCAAGTAACGCAATTATCATAGGCTTTAACGTGCGCCCTGATTCTAACGCAAAACAAATTGCTGAAAGAAGTGGTGTAGATATTAAACTTTACAGGGTTATTTACGAAGCGATTGAAGACGTTGAACGCGCGCTCAAAGGTATGCTTGCACCTAAGTTCAAAGAAGTTCTCCTCGGTCATGCCGAAATCAGAGATGTATTTAAGGTTTCCGGTGTCGGCGTTATCGGCGGTGGCTATGTTCAGGATGGTAAGATTTCCCGTAATTCACAGGTTCGTATTGTCCGCGACAGCATCATCATTCACGAAGGTGTACTCTCAAGTCTACGTCGTTTCAAAGATGACGTCAAAGAGGTAGCTTCCGGATATGAATGTGGTATTGGCATCGAAAACTACAACGATCTTAAGATTGGCGATGTAATCGAATCCTTTGTAATGGAAGAAATAAAGGAATAAGGTGATTTTCGTGGCAAACAACAGAATGGAAAGAATAAAAGAAGAATTCAGGCGTGAGCTTGCATCAATTTTCAGAGAAATAAAAGACCCACGACTTTCTTCAATGGTCAGTGTGACTGGAGTTGAAATCACGAAAGATTTAAAATACGCCAAGGTATATGTCAGCGTTATGGGCAAAGCTGAAGAAAAGACCAATTCCCTTACAGCACTAAAAAGTGCTACAGGCTTTATCAAAAGAGAAATAGGAGCACGCCTCAATTTAAGAGGCGTGCCTCATCCCACGTTTGTGCTCGATAACTCCATAGACTATGGCGCACATATCAA
>JAZSJY010000171.1:0-6182 GCA_045534565.1 Christensenellaceae bacterium
AAATTTACGACTGCAACAACAATCTTTTGTTTACAGAAAGTAACGGCAAAACCGTAACTGACGGTAATAATATAAACGAACACACGAAAAACGCTTTTATTGCGATTGAAGATAAACGATTTTATTCACATAACGGAATTGATAAAAAAGCAATGATAAGAGCATTGTTGGGAAATATAAAAACTTTCTCTTTTAAGGAAGGTGGCTCTACAATTACTCAACAACTAATAAAAAACACACACTTAACAAATGAAAAAACTATTAAAAGAAAACTAATTGAATTAAAGCTTGCCAAGCAATTAGAGAAAAAATACTCTAAAAACAAAATTTTAGAAACTTATCTAAACACAATATACTTTGGCGATAATTGTTACGGAATAACTTGCGCTAGCAAGCACTACTTTAATAAAGAGCCAAAAGAATTAAATTTAAACGAAAGCGCTACTTTAGCAGCAATAATTAAGTCCCCTTTAAACTATTCCCCTTATAAAAATTATGAAAACTGTAAAAAGAGAAAAGATCTTGTTCTATTGCAAATGAAAGAGCAAAATTTAATTACCGACCAACAATTTAGCGAATTTTATAAAAAAAATATTAACTTATCTAATTGTTCTAACGATAATTCATTACTAAACTTTATAACTGAAGAATTTTCTGAAATTTTTCAATACTCACCATACGCGTTAAAAAACTTAAAAGTTTATACTTCTATTGACAAAAATTTGCAAACTGTTTTAGAAAATAATTTCTCAAAACAAAACCACTACTTAAATAGTTCGGTATTACTTGATAAAAACGGCGAAATTAAAGCTTATTTTTCAAATTGCGGAAACCCCTCTAGACAATTAGGCTCTGTCATAAAGCCCATTGGCGTTTACGCCCCTGCCGTAGAACACAATATTATCAACCCAGCAACGCCTATTTTAGATGAAAAAACGGATTTTGATGGCTATTCCCCATCTAACTACAACGATAATTATTTAGGTTATATTTCAACAAAAAAGTCCCTTGCAACAAGTTCAAACGTTTGTTCTGTTAAAATATTAAATTATCTTGGCGTTGATAATGCTGTTAGTTATCTTAAAAAGTTAAAAATTGAAACAAGTGAAGAAGATAAATCGCTTTGTCTTGCACTTGGTTGCACAAAAAACGGCGCTAAACTTACTGATGTCAGTGCTAGTTATTCTGTTTTTTTAAATGACGGCTACTATCTTGCTCCATCAATAATAACTAAAATAGTATCACAAAACTACACTATATTTAATAAAATAACACAAAAAAGAAAAGTTTTCAGTAGCGATACGGTTAGCATAATGAACGATATGCTTAAAGAAACTGTATCTTTAGGCACTGCAAAAAAATTAAATCAAACGAATCTATCTTTATATGCAAAAACCGGAACCGTTGGCACGAAAGATGGTAACACAGACGCGTATTGCATTTCTTACGATAAAAACTACATTCTTGGAACTAGAATAAGTGCTAATAAACAATTATTGGACAATTCAATTACCGGTGGTGGTCTACCCACCGTCTTATCAAGTAAAACTTGGAAAGAAATATATCAAAATAAAAATGCGCCCGACTACATTGAAAATAAAGACGTTTGTGAATTATTCATTGACAAAATAGCGTATGACGAGGAACATAAAATTATTTTAGCGGATGAAAGTACGCCGTTAAGATATAAATTAAAATCTTTATTTAAAAAAAGTAATCCCCCTAAAGAAATTTCAACAAGGTTTACAAAACCCTTAATAAAAAACTGCAAAATATCAGTAAATAACAATATAATTTCAATTAGTTTATGTCTGCCACAATATTATAACGCACTAATTTTTAGATCAGAAAACGAAAAAAAGAAGCTAGTTTATGATACGATAAATAACGACAAAAATTTATTTAAAGATTATATAATTAATCCAACGAGTGAATACGTTTATAGCGTTATCCCCTATTACAAAGATTCAACTGGTAAAGTTATTTTTGGTGAAGAAATAAAATTTAATAAAATTAAACTTTTGCAATTAGGCGATCTATGGAAAAACGGACTTGGTTAACTAAGTCCGTTTTTCTACAACACAATTTTTTCTATTTTAGCAAAGGCTTCATCAATCAATGCATCAACGTCAAGCTTGCTTTCTGCTTTTTTAACTCTATCTAAATTTGGTTTAATCGCTGGATATTTTGGTAAAAACACCGTACAACAATCTTCATAAGGCAAAATAGACGTTTCATAAGTATCAATTTTTCTTGAAATTTCTATAATATCAATCTTATCAAAAGCAATTAACGGTCTTAATACGGGCATAGTTACGACCGAATTAGACGAAGTAATACTTTCAATAGTTTGACTTGCAACTTGACCAAGGCTTTCACCCGTTATTATCGCTTGATCGCCTAGTTTAATTGCAAGCCTTTCAGCAATTCTCATCATGAACCTACGCATAAGCGTAATCATAAACTCTTCTGGGCAATGTTGATGTATTGCTTCTTGTATGTGAGTAAATGATACGACGTATAAATTTATCCCGCCGTTATACTCGCCAACCCTTTTAGTAAGCTCAATAACCTTTTCTTTCGCCGCTTCGCCCGTATATGGAAAACTATGAAAATGTAAACAATCAAGTTTCATTCCACGCTTACAAGTCATATAGCCAGCAACAGGGCTATCTATCCCCCCTGAAATGAGCAACAAACCTTTACCAGCCGAGCCAACGGGCATACCGCTCAAACAAGGAACAACTTCAGTATAAACAAAAGTTTTACCATCTTCACGAATATCTACGTGAACGATAAAATCAGGGTCTTTTACTTCTACTTTTAACTTATCATGGTAAATTTCAAGCAATCTTCCACCTAAAAGCATTGACGTTTCCATTGAACTCGGTGAAAAAGACTTATCCGCACGATTAGTTGCAACCTTAAACGTTCCTTCCTTATCTTCGCATAAAGTTTTACACGCTTCAAAAATCTTTTCAAATTCACTATCTACTACTAATGCTGGACTAAAAGTATGAATACCTGCAATTTTTTTCAATTTTTCACAAATTAAATCGTAATCGTATTCATTAAAATCTTCAATCAAATATCTACTATGCATAGTAGTAAAAGTAAACTCAAAATCTTTAAGGGTATGCTTGATATTTTCTTTAAGCATTTTTTCAAAATAACCCCTATTTTTCCCTTTTAAGTGGATTTCACAATATCTTATTATAATTGCTTTTTTCATTATTTTAATAATCCTTTTAACTTGTTAACTGTTTCGTTTAATATTTTTGATGCTTTTAACACTTCTTCTTCAGTAGTAGACGTAGAAAAACTTATTCTTACTATGCCGTCCGCAATTTCATTGTCGTAGCCACAAGCTTCAATCACCCTACTGTACCGATTTTTTGATGAACAAGCAGAACCGTTGCCTACCACGACGTTTTCATTTTCAAGCGCATGCATAACTACTTCTCCACGCAAACCAACTGCTGATACAGTCAATATATACGGACTTGAATTTTCACCTGAAATTATTTTGAAAAGCGATAAGTCAAGATTTTTCACAAACAAATCTTTCAAATATCCTGTTTTCTTATAGTTCTCAATTAGTTTTGAATACTTTTCTTCACTTGCATATTGTAAAACTTTAATTCCAAAAACGTTTTCCGTACCACTTCGCAGCCCATTTTCTTGTCCACCACCAAAGATTATAGGTGTTAAATTAACATTTTTGCGACGAATTAAAGCACCAACACCTTTTAGCCCATTTATTTTGTGAGCGCTAATCGCATAAAAATCAATATCATTAGAAATAGCGTAAGGCAATTTACCGTATGCTTGAACACCGTCAACGTGAAAGATCAATTTCCTATTGATATTTTTTAATTTTTGAGCAATTTTATTAACGTCGTTTATACCGCCCGTTTCGTTATTTACGTGCACTATTGAAACAAAGTCAACGGAATTTTCTTTAACGAAAGCACAAAGTTTATCCACGTTAACCGTGCCGTCACTATTTAAATCAATAAATTCAACTTTATGTCCTCGGTTTTTAAGCTCCAAAAAACTTTTATAAACAGCAGAGTGTTCACCCTTGCTCGTCACGAAAGTTCCACGCTTTACACTGCCGAAAATTGCTAAGTTATCACTTTCAGACCCACAAGACGTAAAAACAACTTCATGATTTGTTGCACGCAAAAATTTTAAAATGTTTTCTTTCGCGCTTTTTATTTCACGCGCACACGAAAGCCCGCCTGAATATAAAGCAGACGGGTTGAAATAACTTTCATCATTAAAGCGCATTGCTCTTTCAAGCGCAGTTTTAGACGGCGCCGTTGTTGCAGCATTATCTAAATATATCATTTTGTACGACCAAAACCTTCTTCAATTAAAAGTTGTTTATTTTTAGCAAATTTAAGCACGTTTACCAAAAAGAGCTCTGTACATTCTAAAACTAAAAGATGCTTGTCGCCTTCAGTATTAACAACTAAATAATAAAACTTTTTATTTTCTGCAGGCGTTACGTTTGAAGTAAATATCTTCTTTTTTATGCCAGGCATTTTTTCATATTTATTATATGTTTCACTAGCATATTCACCTAATTTTTCTATTTCTTCCGACTCAAATTTGATTAAGAATTTTCTTTTTCGTTCTCTTATGACTTTAGAAATTCTAATAGAGCCTGTAACAAAGGTATAATCATAATCAACAAAAACACCTTTTTTGTGCCTACCGATAATAAAGGTTAATAAACCAAAGGTTAAAAACGGTAAAATCACCAAAACGATACCAACCGCCTTTCCCATATCTTGAAGTGGAATAGCTGTTACTACTATTATAGCCCAAAGCACAATCATTACTATTGATATTATTTGAAAAATTGATAAAGTGTTGTATTTTCTCAACGCTGATTTTCTATTTTCTAGCGTTGCCGATTCTTCATAAAAAACTTCTTGCATATTTTCTCCTTTTAACTTGCGTAACTATTTTAACTTCACAATCGTTACGCCGTTTTCGCCTTCCCCATAATTTCCTCTTCTAAAAGAATCAACGAATTTTTCTTTTTTCAGATATTCCCTTATGGTCTTAATCAATACGCCACCGCCTACACCGTGAATAATCTTAATTTCATCAAGACCGTGCATATTTGCTTGGTAAATAAAACTTTTAACTTCTTCTATCGCTTCTATGGAAGTTTTTCCTAAAACGTTAATTTCGTTTTTAGGTAATGAATTGACGTTGTTCTTAAAAACTTTTACCTTTTCAGTTTCAGCAGATTGCTTTTCACTATTAAATAAATCGTCAATTTTTACAATAGTTTTAATATCACCTATCAAAACTTCTGCTTCTTTTTTTCTACTGTGAACTGAAAGTAGTTTAGCATATGAATTCAACGACTTAACGTAAAATCTATTACCAACTTTAAGTTCATCAACCGTACTTTTTTTCATTTCAATAGGTCTATTATCATCTTCAACGGTTAAATAACGACTATTAGATAAACGATTTTTTAATTCGCTGGCACGAAACACTTCTCTACTTTCAAGTTGAGCATTTTTTAATATTTTCTTTAATTCAGCAATTATTTCTTCGGCTTCACTCAGTTTATCAGCAACGATTCTTTTGGTTTCTTGCTTTGCGTTTAGGTAAATTTTCTCACGTTCTTTAATGAGCCTATCTTTTTCTGCAGTAATTGATTTTAGTTCAATTTCTTTTTCTTTCTTTAATTGTTCCAACTCATTAGATAGTTCATCAGCTTGTCTTCTACTATCTTCAGCTTTTTTTAAAACGTTTTCAAAACTAATTTTTTTGTCAGATAAATTTGATAGAGCGTCGTCAATGATTTCCGAATCCAAACCTAAAGTTTTCGCGATATCAATAGCGTTTGAGCTTCCTGGTATCCCTATGTTCAACTTATACATTGGGCGCAAGGTTTTGGCGTCAAATTCCATTGATGCATTTTCTATTTTTTCGTTCTCTATTGCAAATTCTTTTAATTTTGAATAGTGTGTTGTTATAATGCCAAAACAATTTCTAACAAGTAACTTTTTAATTATTGCTAACGCCAAAGCGCAACCTTCCTCAGGATCAGTCCCTGCGCCTATCTCATCTAGTAAAACTAAACTTTTATCGTCAACGTCGTTTATAATTTTAATAATATTAGTAATATGCGATGAAAACGTTGACAAACT
>JAZSJY010000063.1:0-1671 GCA_045534565.1 Christensenellaceae bacterium
CCAACCATGATAGGAAATCTACCTTGAAGTTCGGGCATTAAATCGCTTACTTTTGCAATGTGGAAAGCACCTGCTGCAATAAACAAAATATAGTCGGTTTTTATAGCGCCGTATTTGGTCATTACCGTTGAGCCTTCAACGATAGGAAGTATATCCCTTTGAACGCCTTCCCTTGAAACGTCTTGCCCACCACCTTTGTTGCTTTTTGCGGCTATTTTATCAATTTCGTCAATAAAAATTATACCTTCGTTTTCTGCACGGCGAATTGCTTCTTCGTTAACGCTATCTTTATCAATCAACTTATCGGCTTCTTCGTCAATCATAAGTTTTCTTGCTTCTTTTACCGTAAGTTTGCGTTTTTTACGCTTTTTAGGCATCATATCGCCAAAAATACTGCCGATTGATATTTCGCCACCACCTGGAACGAGTTCCATAGGCTTGGGGTTATCTATTATTTCAATTTCAACAACTTCATTGTCGTAGTAACCCTTTTTAAGACCTTCTAAAATATTCTTTTCAAATATTTCTACGGGGGTTTCACCGCGATCCGCCCTTCTTACTTCGGCAACTATTTTAACGAGTTTTGCATCTACCGTTGCGCTTGCCTTTTCGGTAACTTTATTGAAGCGTTCTTCTTTAACTAATCTAACCGAACATTCAACTAAATCTCTTATCATTGATTCAACGTCTCTACCAACGTAACCAACTTCGGTATATTTAGTTGCTTCTACCTTAACGAAAGGCGCGCCGACTAATTTTGCAAGTCTTCTTGCTATTTCCGTTTTACCAACGCCCGTTGGGCCTTTCATTATTATGTTCTTCGGGGTTATTTCTTCCATTTCTGCAAGCGATAATTGACTTCTTCTATATCTATTGCGAAGGGCCACCGCTACCGCTTTTTTCGCTTCTTTTTGACCGATAATGTATTTATCTAATTCAGCAACTATTTGTCTAGGACTTAAATTCATACCTTACCCCCTTATAATACTTCACACGTGATATTGTCGTTCGTGAAAACGCAAATCTCACTTGCAATTTTAAGTGATTTTTTTACTATTTCTTCTGCAGAATAATCAGTTTCTTGACGAAGCGCGCGCGCCGCTGCAAGCGCGTAGTTCCCACCACTACCGATAGCGCAAACGCCACCGTCGGGTTCTATTACTTCGCCCGTTCCTGATACGATTAAAAGGGTATCTTTATCTGCAGTTATCATCATCGCTTCTAACTTTCTTGCTTGATCCCTTCTCCAAAGTTCTGCAAGTTCAACGGCTGAACGCATAAGATTACCAGAATATTTGTTTAACATTTCTTCAAATCTTTCCGAAAGGGTGAAAGCGTCTGAAACAGATCCTGCAAACCCTAAAATTACTTTGCCGTTATAAATACGCCTTACTTTTACGGCGTTATTCTTAAAAACAACCGATTGCGAAAGGGTAACTTGTCCGTCACCTGCAATAGCCGTTTTTCCGTCTTTCTTTACTGCACATATCGTAGTGCCCATAAATTGATTACTCATTTTCAAGCTCCTTAATAAATTGTGAAATTTCTATTAAACTTCTTTCAGCCATTTGCCTTTTTCTTTCCGCTTTATCTCTTATGATTGCGTTTAGCGGTGGCAATATACCGAAGTTTGCGTTCATAGGTTGAAAATCTTTATTTTCAGTAGTTATG
>JAZSJY010000011.1:0-2848 GCA_045534565.1 Christensenellaceae bacterium
CAAGGATTTGGTTCAACTCCTTGGCTCACAGAACGACATGGCTACGATCCGACTTACGTTTAATGTACGTTGCCGTTACGAGAGCAAGGGAAAGGCTATATCTTACTAGGGCGAACAGCCGTTATATGTACGGATCTAGAGAGTATATGGTGCAATCGCGTTTTCTTAAAGAGGCGCAACCTGTGTTATCACCAGAGAAACAACGATATGAAGAAATTAAAAAGAAAGAATACGTTTCTTCATACAATTCTTTCCGTGATGATGATAGTGAGTATAAGTCGTCTTTTGGATATTCTTCAAGTTATGCCAAAACAATGTTAAACGCTAACAAACCTAAAGTTGCAACAAATAACAACGTTTGCGGGTATAAATCTGGGGTTAAAGTTAAGCATGCTAAATTTGGCGAAGGAACTGTGATTGCAGTAAAAGGACAAGGTGAAAATATTATAGTTGACGTCGCTTTTAAGGGGGTAGGAATTAAAGCGCTATCAGCAAAATTTGCCCCCATGGAGATTTTATGATGACAATGAGAGAGTTAGTGGATATTCTTAATAAATACGCTTATGAATATTACGTTTTAGATAATCCTAGCGTTTCTGATAAAGAATACGATAAGTTGTACGATCAACTTGTTAAACTTGAAAAAGAGACGGGTGAAGTGCTTTTTGATTCGCCTACTAAACGCGTTGGCGGAGAGCCGATTTCTGCCTTCACTAAACATAAGCATATTGAAAGATTATACAGTTTAGATAAGGCAACGGAATTTGACGAGCTTACGGCGTTTGATAGGAGAATTAGTAAGAGTACTAACGATCAAATAATTTATACGGTTGAATATAAATTTGACGGTCTAACGGTGTGTTTAACTTACGACGAAGGTAAGTTCGTTTGCGCGTCTACTCGTGGCAACGGGGTGGTCGGTGAAGACGTTACTGCGCAGGTTTTAACAATAAAAAGTTTCCCTCTTACAATAAATTATAAGGGTAAAATTGAAGTTCAAGGCGAAGCAATTATTCGCTTGTCAGTTTTAGATGAATACAATAAAACGGCAGTAGAGCCACTTAAAAACGCAAGAAACGCGGTTGCAGGGGCTATAAGAAATTTAGACCCCAAGGTGACAGAAAAACGAAAAGCAGAAATAATGTTTTATAACGTTAATTACGTTAACGAATCTATCTTTACAACGCAAGTACAATGTGTGGAATTTTTAAAAGAAAATGGATTCAAAGTTCATCCATTTTTGCGTGTTTGTAATGGAATTGAAGATGTTATGTCTGCGATAAAAGAAATTGAAAACAGTAGGAAATCTCTAGATATTTTAACAGACGGTGCAGTTGTTAAAGTAAATGATTTTAATTTGAGAAATCAACTAGGTAATACCGACAAGTTTCCACGTTGGGCAATAGCTTTTAAGTTTGAAGCGGAAGAAGTAACTACAATTCTTAAAGACGTTAGATGGCAAGTTGGAAGAACGGGTAAACTAACGCCTTTAGGGATATTAGAACCAACGGAACTCGCAGGGGCAACGGTGAGAAAAGCTACCTTAAATAATTATGGTGATATCACTAGAAAAGGCGTAATGATTGGCGCAAGAGTCCTTGTAAGAAGGAGTAACGAAGTTATTCCTGAAATTTTAGGAACTACTGAAGTATATGAACATTGTAAAAGTGTAGAAAAACCTACTAAATGTCCTTTTTGCCATACCGAGTTAAAAGAAGTAGGGGCGAATTTGTTTTGCCCTAACGAGAAGTGTAGACCGAGAGTTATAGCAAAACTTACTAATTTCGCTTGTAAAAACGGTATGAATATAGACGGTTTTAGTGAAATGACTGCCGGCGCACTTTTTGATGAATTTGCAGTAGAAAAGTTTAGTGATTTGTATTCGTTGGAACGTGAAAAAGTGCGTGCTTTAGAAGGATATAAAGACGCTAAAACAGATAATTTATTTTCAGCAATTGAAAAATCAAAACAAGTTGAATTTGCTAATTTTATTTTTGCGTTAGGGATTGATAACGTCGGCAAAAAAACGGCAAAAGATTTCGCTAATCATTTTACGGATATTGACGCTTTAATGGGTGCTACGAAAGAACAACTTCTTGAAGTTGATGAGGTTGGAGAAATTATTGCAGATTGCGTTGTGAACTATTTTAACGAAGAAAACGTTTTGGAGATTAAAAGACTTTTATCGCTGGGCGTTGAAATAATTTATCCTAAAAAAGCCGTTGGCGGTATATTTGCTGGTCAAAAGGTTGTTTTGACGGGAACGTTGTCTTCGTTTAAACGTGAAGATGCTGCGAAAATTATAGAAAGTTTAGGTGGGGAAATTATGTCTAGCGTATCAAAAAACACAACTTTGGTGTTGGCAGGTGAAAACGCTGGAAGTAAGTTGGACAAGGCGAATAAGCTCGGTGTAAAAATTATTGACGAAGAAATGTTTAAATCTTTAATAAAAACTTGATAAAATAATTATTTTATGTTAAAATAATTTAAATACTTTTGGAGAATATGCTGTATGCGTAGTATGACTGGTTACGGTAGGGCCGAATATAATGAAAACGGAATATCGCTTACTGTTGAAATAAAAACTGTTAATAACCGTAATTTTGACCTTAACTGTAAAACGCCGCGCGCTTTCATTGCTCTTGACGACGTGATTAGAAAGACCGTTCAAGAATACGTTAAGCGTGGGCGCATAGATTTATTTATAAATTTTTCTGACACGCGTGAGAAAACTTCTACGATTGAAGTTAATATGGAAAAGGCAAACGCTTATTATAACGTGGGTAAGATGCTCGCTGAACAGTTAGGTGTTGAGAACGATTTAACTGCAAGCGTTATTATGAAATCG
>JAZSJY010000073.1:0-4270 GCA_045534565.1 Christensenellaceae bacterium
TGACCATATTTTCAAGGTTAACGTTTACGTCAATATCAAAGTCTAAAACGGATACTTCAAGATTAACTTGATTGTCGCTATCAATAATGTCAAGTAAGGTAACGATATCGTAATACGTTGCTTCAGGCATTTCAATTGCAAGGCTTGAAGTAGGTTCAACAGAAATATCAAGACCTTCAACTTTAGCGTTAATGCTATTTAAGGTGAGTTTAGCATCAGTAGTGTTAAAGATAACGCTAGCATCAATACCGAAGATAGAAGCGTAGATGCTTAATTTTTCCTTATCTTCAACGCTAATACCGTCAATCAAAGATTTAACGTCAAATTCAGTAGAAGTAGACGTGGTAGAAGCACTTTCACTTTCAAATAAGAAAGCAAGTTTATCCATAACCGTTTCAATGTCGTTAATATCAAAGAATACGTTTAAGCCGATATATGAAAGGTATACTTTGTTGTCTTCAAACTTAACGAACAAGTCTTTACCGTAAAGGTTGGTTTGTGCTTTAATTACAAAGTTAGCAAGGTCAATATTTACTTTAATATCTAAATCTAACGCCTTAACGATTAAGTTAACGTTGTAATTTTCGTCAATGATATCTAAAACTGAAACAACGTCGTAGTAAGTAGTTTCAGGCATATCGTAAACTGCTTTGCTATTAGGTTTAACGGTAGCTTCAATTCCTTCGCCGTTAAGGGCAACGCTATTTAACGTTAAACTATCGTTAGCAGTGTTAAACGCAACTTTAATATCAAAGCCAAAGAGATTAGCAGAAATATCAAGCGTTTGACCGTCGGTAACGGTTATTGCGTTAATGATAGATTGAATATCAATGCTTGTTTGTTCGTTGTTCGTAGTAGTAGGTTGATTTTCATCACCTAAAAGGAAACCAAGTTTATCAGTAACTTTATCAATATCGTTAATATCAAAGAAGAGATTTAAGCCTATGTAAGAGATGTAAATTTTGTTATCTTCAAATTTAACGAATAAGTCTTTACCGTAAAGGTTAGTTTTAGCTTTAATTACGAAAGTATCAAGGTCAACGTTAACGTCAACGTCTAAACCTAAAGCGTTAACGGTTAAGTTAATTTCATTGTTTTCGTCAATTAAATCAAGTATTGAAACAACGTTGTAGTAGGTTGCTTCAGGCATAACAACGTTAACCTTATCACAAGGAACAACGGAGATTTCAATATCTTCAACTTTAGCGTTGATGCTGTTTAAGGTTAAACTGTCGTTAGTAGTGTTAAAGATAACGCTAGCATCAATGCCGAATAGGTTAGCAAGAATGTTTAAGGTGCTGTCGTCAGTAACGGTAATTGAATTGAGTATATCTTCAACGCTAAGAGAATTTGAAGTAGACGGGGTAGAAGTAGTTTGACTTTCAATAAGGAAAGCAAACTTATTCATAACCGTTTCAATATCGTTAATATCAAAGAATACGTTTAAGCCGATATATGAAAGGTAAACTTTGTTGTCTTCAAACTTAACGAATAAATCTTTACCGTAAAGGTTGGTTTGTGCTTTAACTACGAAGTTAGCAAGATCAATATTAACTTTAACGTCTAAACCTAACGCGTTAACAGTCAAGTTAACTTGATTATCGCTATCAATAATGTCAAGTAAGGTAACTACGTTATAGTAATTGCCGTTAGGGATAGTTAACGGGGTAGTTCTGTCAACGGGTTTAACGTCAATTTCAATTTCGCCAAAGGTTGCTTTAACGTTGCTTATTGAATAAACGTTGTCAATACTTGAAATATTTACGCAAACGTCTGCGCCAAAAAGGTTGGTTGCAATACTTATTGTACCTTCATTTTCGGTAATGGTTATCCCTGCAAGAATTTGTTCAACGTCA
Organism: Christensenellaceae bacterium; assembly: GCA_045534565.1. GTDB lineage: Bacteria > Bacillota > Clostridia > Christensenellales > Borkfalkiaceae > UBA1259. Next base: position 1,857 of record JAZSJY010000073.1, read on the forward strand.
ATTGTGGTGTTGGTTTGTACAGCAGGTTGTTCGCCGAAAATAGCAGTAATCTTTTCTATAACGCCGTTTATATCTTCAAGTGCGATATAACCGTTAAAGCCAAGGAAAGATATATAAATTTTTTCGTCTTCAAGTTTTGCGTATAAAGGTTTGCCGTAAATTTCAGCGTTTGCTATAACCGTTAAGTCAATCAAGTTGATTGAAAGGTCAACGTTAATACCTGCAACGGCAACTTGTAAGTTAATATTATTGTTTTGGTCAATTATACCTAAAAGACCTAAAATATCGCTATATTCGTCAAGTTCAGCGCTGTCAATGGCGGTAATTTCTTTGTCTGTGGGTTTAAGTGAAAGGTCAAATTCGCCGATTTCAGCGTTTATAGAATTTATAGAATAACCGCCGTTAATAACGTCAAGAACGAGTGAAAGGTCAACGCCTTCAACCGTCAATGAAACTATTAACGAATTTTCCGTCTTGGTGGTTGCAATTGAATTTATTACACCGCCGATTAAACTTTCAACGTCAACTGCGCCGAGTAACTCGTCGGTATTAGAAAGTTTTGCACCCGTAAGCGATTCAATAATGGGTGAAAGCCTTTCAATAGCAGGCATAATATCGTTAACGTTAAGTTTTGCTTTTATGTCGTCGTATTTAGCGTAAAGGGTATTGTTAGAAAACTTAATTAAAGCGTCGCCAACGTTAGCGTCAAGCGTTAAAGTTTGCAAGTTAAAGTTTGCAAGTGCCGTTATTTCGCCTGCGGTAATTTCAACTTTAATATTGCCACTTTGGTCAATAATATTGAATAACGGAGCAACGTTGTTATAGTTTTCTGTCGTGAGTTCGCTAACGCTAATATTATCGTCTGGGGTAGCAGTAACGGTCACGTCGCCTAAAGTAATAACGGCTTTATCAAAAGTAATAGTTTCGCCTTCGGTAAATATAAGTGATGCGTTAATATCAATTCCGGCAAGAGACAAGGGGAGAGAAACGGTAGCACCGCCGTCTTGTTTATCCAAAGTCATATTTGCCATCAATGAATCAAGGTCAATATCACCCACAACGCCTGAAAGGTCAGTTTGTTCACTAGTAAACAAGGGGATAAGTCTGCCTATCACGGCAGACATTTCGTTAATATCGCCGTAAGCGTAGAAGTCGCCGATAGAAAGGTATACTTTATTATTTTGGTAACCTATAAATAAATCGCTTAAAGACAAGCCGTCGTAAGAAAGGCTGTTAACGTCAAGGCGCGCCGAAAGAGCAGACATATCTTCCATGTTGATGTTTAATTCAACGTCTGCGTCAAGTGATAGGGGCGTAGTTTCGCCTTGAACTTTAATATTTGCTTTTAAGGGTTTAACACCCGTTATATATTCGCCAAAACCACTCGTTAAGTAGTCAACGGGCGTTTGGCTTTCCGCAGGACCACTAGGTTGATCGGTGATATCAGCGTTTATGTATTGACGATAAAAATCCCCTTCAGGAATTTCAGTCCCTTGGTTAAAAGCGCTAAATTTTTCAGTAACGTTTTCTTCACAGTTAAAGTGTAACGCTTTATACTTACAGTTAGTAACCGTTTCTTGAACTATCCAGTTCTTATCAACTCTAATAGTGAGTTCTGCGCTTTCAAATTCAGGGTAATCTTTTGAGCCTGCCATCGTGCGCATTTCAACTATCATTGCTTTGGTCGCTTCAACGGGGTCTAAAGAATATTTAAATGAATAAATACCGTTGCTTTCGCCTAAATAACTAGCAGATAAAATAGTTTCGTCCTTAAACACGTAACCTGTAATAGAATTAGGAACGTATCCGTAAGTAGTTAAGTAAGCTTCTTCGGAAATTCTGCTTGCAGTACTTTCCCAAGAAACAGAATCAACAGATGAAACTTTATTTGCGTTGCGAACTACGTAGTTGTTTCCGTTAATATAAAATCTTTTCGCAACTTGTTTCATATCCGAGTGCGAAACGGATTCTTTATAAACTTCATTTTTATTTACTACTCTATTCGCTTTAATTTTTTGCGTAACGCCCATAGATTTAGTAGCACCGCTTGAATTACCAACGAAACTATCAAGGGTGTTCATTGCATAGAAAGCGTGGTAAGCGTTCATTTTGGGATCGCTTACGTCGGCAGGCGTTGCGTTATTAGGCGCGGCAATAGCCGTGCTTGCAAGAGCAGAAAGTTCATTAAGGTCGGGTGGGGGAGCAGTTTTGCCACCTAAACCTAGACCAAGACCTAAACCTAAACCACCACCTGCAATGCAAATAGAAAGAATCATTATAATAATGTTTCTCTTGCAGAAGAATTTGGTAGATTTTTTAACGGCAGTAGCGGCAGCGTTTGCGCCACTAACGGCACTAGCACCTTTAACCTTTTTAGGTTCAACCTTTTCAGGTTCAACTTTTTCTACTTTAAC
>JAZSJY010000065.1:0-16085 GCA_045534565.1 Christensenellaceae bacterium
GTATATGACGGATAGAAGACCTAGATAAATATACATTAACCCACCCAAAAACGAACTTGCTTAAAATTTTCCAAAGAAAATAGCATCACTGTACTTATTCAGTTTAATAATATAAATAATTAAACCACTAAAAATTAAGCATATAGCAAAATTTAATATTAACGTAATTGTTCCTACCCCACTAAAAATAGATAAATCAGTGCAACTTAGTAAATTTAGGAAAAATAGTGAACAACGTACAATTCCAAAGAGTTTTTACCAACAAAACCTAATAATTTTGAAATTTTAGATTATTTTAAGGCGTTAACAACGTAAAAAACAATCAAACAAAATCGCTAATCCTCTAGCAATATCCATCTTATCATTTCTCTTTGACAATCCCACAATTTTTCTCCTTTATATTTGGTAGTTTGCTAAATAAAGATCAACGTATTCCTTAAACCTATCGTTTTTATCAAAACATTTAGCCCTTTCTACACAATCTTCGGCATTAAACACCTTGTTGATACAAACTCTATTTATTTCACTTATTAAAGAATCAACGTCATCTTTTTCAACAACCGAGCCACAACTTTTATCAAGAATTTCAGGCGATCCACCCGTTCTAAAAGTAACAACAGGCGTTCCACAAGCCAACGACTCAATATTAACAGTAGGAAAGGTATCTTCTCTTGTTGGATTCACAAGTAAATTCGCACAAGAATAAATTTGGGCTAATTCCTTTTGATTTTGAGTTCTGCGAATAGAAATTACGTTATCAGGAATGTCTTTTTCAATATTCTCATCTGTTCCGACTAAAACTATTTGATATTTCTCATCTAGACGATTCGCCAAATCAATGAAAACGTCTAAACCCTTTTTGTTGCCCCAACCAAACGCTACGCCAAGAAGAACTATTTTTTCTTCAGGAATATTGTGCTCTTTTCTAAAATTGCTTTCAGTTGGCTTAAAAACGTTTAAGTCTATTCCGTTGTTAATTACTTTTATCTTACAGTTCTTAAAGAATGATTCAGCAACTTGTTCCGCAAGCCATTTTGAAGGCGTAACAACAGTTAAATCTTCTATTCCTGTAAACCATCGTCTTTTTAGACTGTACATTTTTTTTGCATTATCAAAAAAAGACTTTGGATACTCTTTATAATAATCGCAATTATAGCATCCATCTTTCCACTTTTGACAACCGTGCGAATCATAATGTGCGCAATGCCCAGTAAAAGACCAGCAATCGTGAAGTGTCCATATAACGCGTATTTTATTTTTCTTAACGTACTTAAAAAGCAATGGTAAATTAATATAGGAATCATGCAAATTGTGAAAATGCATTATATTCGGCTTAATTTCATCTACTTGTTTTAAAAATTTTTTAGTAGCACTTCTTGCAAAACAACCGTTAAGCCCAGTTATTCTACTTAAAAAAACACTTATACGGCGCCCAAAATAACTACCTATTTTTATATATTTTGTAAAATCATCAATTTTGTTTGTTTTAGTTATACACGACGCACACCACACTTCACAACCGCATTTGCTTGCAGTTTCAGATATGCCAAACATGATGTTACCGGTACTTCCTTTTGAGCCACCGTTTATTTGAACTACCTTTAATTTACCTTTTTCACTAAAACTCATTTTGTCCCACTATAACTCTTTATCTTGAATATTTTTTTCAACCAAGAACTTAGTCTTTTAGGCAACAATCTATTTCCCCACGTAATTACAAACAGTTTCATTTCTTCCTGCACCGTTCTTACGGGACGCTCGCCATGATACAAATCATGTTTTTTTAAAAATCTGTTTGCTTTGCGTAAAATCTTACCTTTTCTAACGACGTCCAGAATAGGAAATTCTCCGCCTTTGCTCTGCAAACACTTTGCGTTTACTTCTTTTGCTATTTTTGTTAAAGAAACTTCATACATCCAAGCATTTAACGGCTCTCTTATAGTTTTTTCTATAAAGCTTTTACGCCATAATCCTGGATATAAATTCACCCGATAATCTTTATTTAAATCAACTTCGTATAAATTTTTATATCCTTTTTTCTTTTTGTTAGTCTTTGGACGATCAAAAATGCAAATATAATCTAACTTTTCTGCATCCATAATATCTAGTAATCGCTCAATTTTTTCATTGCTAATAGGATACGCATCAAAATAGTCGTCCAAAGTAACTAAAACGTATTCAGTTTTTATATACGGCAAGGCATATTCTATACGTTCTGTAATTTCCTTACCATTTCCCGCCGATAGTATTTGCACGTTTTCATACTCTTTATCAGTTTGCTTATCTGTTACGATAAACGTATCTAACGTTCTATCAGCCCAGTTTTTATTTAACAGCGTTACGTGCGCATCCCATAGATCCGAAAACTTATCACAAGAATGAATTACCAAACTAACTCTATCTTTCATTTTTTTCTCCGTTTTTTATTGCTTTCTCTACCACGCCCCTAAAAACGGCGCAACTATTTTCTAAAATATGATTTTTTGCTGCTTTTTTAGAGTTGTTATAGCATTTTTCTTGAAGTTCTTTATCTTCTAAAAAGCACCTTAATGTTGCAATTAAATTTTCTTTCCTTATGCATATACCACAAGCATTTGTCTGTTCAAGATACTCTATTGCACCACAGTTAATATCGCCGTATGCAAAAACGTTTGCACCAGACGTTAAAGCGTCCGCAACCTTTGTAGAAAGCGAATACTTCGTTGTTAAAACATCCTTTTTTCGCCATCCTTCAACAACTAGTACCATATCGCTTTTTGCCGTTACATCTAGAACTTGATAATATGGAATTGCCCCGTTAAAATTAACGTTTGGATGTTCTTTTAACGCCCCGTTAAATTTTTCGTCATTTTCACCAGTATATACGTCTATTTTATATTTAGGATTTATTTCACCTAACGCTGTTGCAATATCTAATAAAGATAAATAACGACCACAACGGATATTCCCACAATACGTAATTAGGGGATTATTCATATTTATAGGAACAAATTCCCTTCTTTTCAGTTCAGAAGTTAAATAAACTGTTTCACCATCTAAATCAAAATGCTTGTTATACTTATCTCTTATTTTATCGCCTATATAAATAGCACTTCCCGGATTTGATAAAACTTTACGCACGAGCCTTTTATACTGCGTTCTATATATCCAGTAAAACGGAGAAAGTGAAAATTTATTATTAAAATAATAATCGTCACCTATAGAAGACACAATAGGAATATTGAATCGTTTAGCAACGTAAAGAGCAATTTGTAAAATAAAAAAATCATCTGAAAAACTCAAAAAAACACATTCAGGATTAAATTTATCTAACCACTCGTTAAATTGTTTAGTACACCAACTTTTTTTATTCCATAAAAGTTTTCTTAAATAGTGAGTTAGTGCCGTTTTTCTTTTACCAAACTTATAAACCTTTTTATAAGCTTTATTATCTATTTCTACTTCTTCACTATTCCACTCGTCCATCAAGTCTTTATCGTAATAAACGATACCTGCCTCACTTAACTTTCTCATTCTCTTCTTCAAAACACGGTAGTCCGTAATTTGATAAAACGTATCACAATGCCCTTTTGTTGGCGCTTTGGCATGCGAGAAAACTTGAGCCAAATCTTTTTTTTCCCACCCGTGAAAATATGATTCAAAAGCCCTTGAAGTGCTTCTTTTATTGTAAGGTACTGTACCAACAATTAAAACTCTACGACTCATTATAAGTACTCCAAAAAATTACTTATTGTTCAAATCCTTTTTTATTTAGACTGCATTAAACCCGAGAGCCTTTTGCATACTTATTTTTCAACAAAAAATTTCAACTTATCGTTCTTTCGTCAATTAAACTTTCAATTTAAAGCATTTACGATATAAGTTTTTTCTCATCTTTGAAAGTAAATTCTCTGCCTAAAACTTCTCTAAAATCTTTATCAACGCTCCAACTTTCTGCATGCTGCTCCCATTTAATTCTTTCCATAGTAGGTGGTTTCATATAGTCCCCAAACCTAAACGATAAAAAGTCGTGCAGGTTTTCAGGAATCTTTAACTCTACCTTTTCAAACGGGGCGTAAACTGTAGGACTAAACCATTCTCGTTTATAAATAGCATTCTTAAGCACTGCCTTTCCCATAAAATTACAAAGTTCCGTCGTCGGTTTTTTTCTATATTTATATACCTGTTTTAAGCCGTGTTTTACCCACATGTTTTTAGGAAATAATCTCATTACCTTAAGTGTAAAACCTAGAATCCCTTTTCGCCTTGTATATCCTCTATTTGAAAGCCCTTTCATTATGACATATTTTGCCCAAAAGCATTGTTGCATTTTAGCAATTTTTCTTCTGGGGCAGTTGTGTAGAATAAATATGTCTATATATATGCCGTGATGAATATCCCAATTTTTGTAGGCACTTTCAATATAAGTTGTACCGTTCATCCTGACTTTTGAAGTGGTAACCATTCCGTCACGAGCACCCCATTCTTGAAGATAGAACTTTTCCTTATCTCCCTTCTCTAAAAACAATGCTCTAAACTTTTCGTAATTATCCGGCGTCATAAAAATATCAAGATCATCGTCCCAAGGTATAAAACCTCCGTGACGTTTTGCTCCAAGTGCAGAACCACCCATTAGGCAGTATTCTATGCAATTTGTAGTACAAAAAGCGTCTACGTAAACCATAATCTCCAATATTTTATCTTGAAGTTCCAAAAGCCCCCAATCGTCTGCTAAATTATCTCGCATGTATTTCATTTATACACCCATTACTTTTTTAATTTTTTCTCTAACAAACCTAGGCAAAGAATAATAAAAATTTTTCTTCCATTCCTTCTTCGTATTTAGATGCGTTTTTACAACTTCATCAAATTCTTTATCCTGCAAATCTTTTAAAAAACGCGAACGCTTTTCCGTAATCACCGTTCCATTCCCTGATAAAAGTTTGTTTTCCTTAATAAGTTTACTAGCATCTAACTCGTAATAATATAAAGATTCTTTCACGTTCTCCCAAACGTCTTTGCCTTTTTTAGTGTTGGTTACAAGTAAAGAAACACCATCAAAACGATTTATCCCGCGAACAAATTCGTCAACTTGATGAAAATCCCCTATCGTTATATCAGAGCAGCGATTACTATATGAAAACTGACAATCATAACAACTATCTCTCATTGTTATGTACTTTTGAAAACCCAAATAAAACGGATCTTTTGTGTAAAGCATCGTTTTGGTTTTTAATTTTCCGTTCTTGATGTACGTCAATTTACAATAATGAGGAGTACTACCTCTTTTTCGTTTTGTTCTAAACTGATAATCTTTTAATACTATGCCGCGTTTTTTTTCAACATATCTTCGGCATTTATCAAAAAGATTTTGAGAAGGCACACCGTGACAAACGAAATCTAACGTCAATAGATTTTCATAATCATCTTTAAGATAAAGCTTTAACGCACAAACCTGACAAGGCGTTGCTGTAAACATTACCTTTTTACCTTTATCTAACAAGTCTTTTATTTCAACAAACTTGCAACCCAAATTACTCTGTAAGTATTTGGATTTATATAATATACACAAATCTTTTTTGCAATCTGCACGTGTCAATTTTAATTGCAAGCACTCATCAAATGATGCTCCGTAAACGTAAACATCCTTTTCTTCATTTCCATCAAAAATATAGTTTGCAATAGTTCCAAACATCCCACCAGAAGAACCTGCAAAACGAGTTCTTTTGTCTTTGGCATACGTAATAAACGCCTCATGTTCAGTCACAACCTGATTTTTATGGTTTTGAACAGGACACGCCATATCACAAGCGTTACAGTTGACACATTCAGCCTTATTAACGACGGGTAAAAGAAATCCACACGAATCTTCTTTTATCCTTATACATTGTTTAGGACAAACTAGCGCACAGTTTCCACACCCACAACAATTTGTTGGATTTATTATATCTATCATACTATTTCAACTTCTTTGCTATATCCGTTGATGAAATACCATCCGTATGAGGTAAAAACACAACATCTACACCTATTTTTGCAAAATCTTTTTGATATTTATCGTAAAGTTCTGAATTCTGCCAATCACTACCATGAAACATAACGTTGAACTTAATATTTTTCCAAGCCTCAATTTTATCCATTGTTGTTTGTGGTACAACTTTATCTACAAATTTGATGGATTCAACTATTGCAATGCGTTGATCAAAAGGAATAATGGGTGTTTTATGTTTATAGTTCTGCACCACTTCATCAGTAGAAACACCAACTATTAGGTATTCGCATTGTTCTTTAGCGCGTTTTAGAATATTTAAGTGCCCGATATGAAACATATCAAAAACACCTGTCGTATATCCTATTTTATACTTTTTCATTATATTTCACCTTTGTTCTTGCGAATTTCTTAAATGCCCAGCCTCTTAATTTATTTGGCATGAGTACTTGAACAACAAACCTTTTTAGCACGTTTGAAAGATACGTTCCCAAACCGATTATTTTTGATTTCAACATAAATTTTTGCAAACGTTTTTCGCTTTTGTAATACTTACGCCCGCCTCGGCGTTGATACATTTCTTTACCAACGCGTACGTTAACTAAAATCGTACCACTATTTGCAAAAATTGATTCACACAAATGCATCCTCAACCACAAATAATAGTCTTCATTACAAAACCAGTCCTGATAGTTCCCTGCTCTTAAAACTGCTTGTTTTTTAAACATTACCGTCATGTGATTAAACGGGCAACGCTTTTTTAGATATTTTTTTATATCTGCATTATTAGTGGGCAATTCCCTTTTTGAAACGATATTTTCTTCTTCGCCTATAAACTCGGTAATATCCCCACCAACAACGTCAATTTCCGGGTTTTCCTGTAAAATTTTCAATTGTTGCTCAAAACGATTCTCTACTGCAACGTCATCACTGTCCATCCTTGCGATAAGTTCATTTGAACAGTTTTCAACTGCCAACCTTAAAGCGTTACCTAACCCACCGTTTTTTTGTAATCTTATAACGTTTAGTTGCAATCCTTTTTCTTGATAATTTTTAATTACACTTTCTATTTCATCACCGACAGGACCGTCAACTATCAAAACAACTTCGTTGGGTAAAATCGTTTGCTTTATCATAACACTTTGCAATGCTCTATCAAAAAACTCTGCAGAATCTTTTTTGTAAACAGACATTGCTACAGAAAATTTTGGATATTGAACGCTTTTAATTTCTTCCATACTTATCTCGCTTTTTTAAGAATTTCTTTTGAAAGTTCCACTTTCTTTTCAAACTCTTCTTTTGTAATATCGCCTTTTTCTAACAACCAATCGCCAAAATCTATATCAGAAACAGTGCCTTCCCTTTCAATGTCACTTCTTTTTAGGACTTTAAACACCGTCATAAAAATTATTTTAATATCAGTATAAAGCGAAATTTTTTTAATGTATTGCAAATCAAAACTAAATTTTTGTTCCCAAGAAATATTATTTCTACCACTAACTTGTGCAAGACCTGTAAGCCCACCACGAACAGAGTGGCGTTCACGCTGTTCATTAGTCATAAAAACCATATCTTTAACGAGTTGCGGTCTGGGACCGACGATAGACATATGCCCAAGGAAAATATTAAATAATTCTGGCAATTCATCTAAAGACGTTGAACGCAACAACTTACCATATTTCGTAAGGCGAACTTCGTCTGGCAAAAAGTTGCCGTTTTGGTCTTTTTCGCAAGTCATAGTGCGAAATTTTATTAACTTAAAAATCTTTTCTTCGCCCGTCTTTTTATTTATTTTGCCAGGCCTAAGTTGGGTAAAGAAAGGATTACCCTTCATTTTTATAGCGCCTATAATTATAAGCAAAAGCAATATAGGTGATAATACTAAAATAGCCAAACCACTTAAAAGAATGTCGTAAAATCTTTTAAAAAAAGGTTTATATAACAACGCAGAAAGCAACACAAAAACAACTAACGCTACTACGCAGTAACAAAGTATTCCCCACCAAGTTGTGGAAAGGTAAACAAAAAATTCTTTCATCAATCAAAAAACTTCCTAATTTGTTCTATTACAAAATCTTGTTGAGATGACGTCATTTTTATATCCGACGGCAAACACAAGCCTCTGCTAAATATATCTTCACCGACAGATTTTTCATAAATCTTAACAAAATCGTTATTTTTAAACACGGGTTGCATGTGCATCGGTTTCCAAATAGGCCTTGTTTCAATATTTACATCTGCAAGTTTTTTCATTAAGTCCATGGGGTTAAGATTTACGTCCTTGTCAATCGTTAAACAAGAAAGCCAAAAATTAGGTTTAGAACAATCTAAATACGGATTCATTTTAACAGGAAGTCCTTTTAATCCCTTTTGGTATCTACGATAAATCTGTTCTTTTTTATCCCTATGTTCTTCAATATGTAGCAGTTGCCCACGGCCAATCCCAGCCACAATATTAGACATACGGTAGTTATAACCTATTTCTTCATGTTGATACCAAGGCGCATTTTCTCTAGCTTGCGTCGCCCAAAAGAATGCCTTATCTCTATCCGTTTTACTTTCAGTTAAAAGCATCCCGCCACCAGAGCTAGTTATTATTTTATTACCGTTAAAACTTATTGCACCATATTTCCCAAAAAGGCCGCATTTTCTATCTTTATATGTAGCTGAAAGCGCTTCGGCAGCGTCTTCTATTAAAATCGCACCGTATTCATTGCAAACGTTTATTATTTCTTCCATTTTAGCAGGCGTCCCGTAAAGATGCGCTAGCATTACAACCTTTGCACTTGGATACTTTTTAAACGCTTTTTCTAATGCTTTAGGATCCATATTCCACGTTTCATCTTCACCGTCAACGAATACTTGTACGCCACCTTCATATGATATAGGATTAACGGTTGCAGCAAACGTCATATCTGAACAAAGAACTATATCCCCACTCTTAACCCCTGCAAGTTTAACGGCTAAATGTAACGCTGACGTTCCTGAAACCATTGAAAGAGCGTGACAATCTTCTTTACCTGCCGTTAAATACTCACACATTTCCTTCTCAAAATTATCACAATTAAAACCAAGGGGTGCTATCCAATTCTTTTCAAAAGCTTCTTGAACAAACTTTATTTCGTCACCGTGCATGGTGGGTGTGGATAATACAATTCTTTCTTGCATCCTAGTTTTTTCTCCTAAAATCATCAATGATTATTTTTAATGGTATAGCAACTTGCAACCACCTAAAAACGCTTAAAATTATCCAAAATTATTATATCATATCAACAAACAATAATCAATAAAAATTTATAATTTTATATATTTTATATATAAATAACGTTTTTTGTTTTATTTTCATAGAAGAATAAAACAAAAACATACAATTCCCATCATCTTATAAACAACAAACATAAAGTTATGGGCGGTTTTTTGCCAAAAATCTCCTATTGACTTATACTGTAAAGGCGCTTTATAATGAAGCCATGAAACGTTTATTTTTAATTTTATGTTTAGTTTTTAGCATTTTTATTTGCGGTTGTAACGCCGTGAACGAGCAAAGCAAAATTCCAACTCAACCGGAAATAGTTGTTCCACCGAGCGAAGACATTTTAACCGAAGAAGAAGTTAAGAAAAAAGTTTACGCAGTTTCAACCGTAAACGGTTTAAGAATTAGAAGTGCGCCTAATAATTCTGGTAGCGTTGTAGGAACGCTTGATAAAGGCGACGCCGTAACCTTTTTGCAACGGCAAGGCGATTACGTTAAGACGATATTTAAAGAACAAACGGCTTATATACATAATTCTTACTGCAATTTAATGGAAGTTAACGTCGCTACGGACAAGGTGGAAAAAACCATAGATTTTGCAAGCGAACTTTTGGGCTACCCTTACGTATGGGGTAGTGAGCGTTACCATTGGGGAAACGGCAAGTTAAACGCCAACTTTATTAACGGGCAGTTTGACTGTTCTGCTTTCGTGCAGTACGCATACTTTATAACTAACGGCGTTATTCTTGACGTTACTTCACGGGCACAATCGCTCAACGGCAATCCCGTTAAAAAAGACGATTTGCAACGTGGTGACCTAATGTTTTTCACCAACGCATCACGAAAAAACAAAGTTGGCATTGAAAAAATCGGGCACGTGGGCATTTATTTTGGCAACAATTACATTTTACACACGGCAAGCGACCACGCAGTTATAGAGCCTATCTCTTCTTTGCGGTGGGAATATTACATTACGGCACGCAGAGTAGTATAAAAAAAGTCGGCAACAACGCCGACTTTTAATCTATTATTTTCATTTTATCGCTATCACACAAAATTTTATGTAAAAACTTTTTAGCGCCCACGGTTGCGAACTGAATTTGTATAAACTCTTCATCTTGGGCGACGACTACGCCTTTGCCGTAAACTTTATGCTCTACTTGTTGGTTTATATTAACCGTTCTAATAGGCGTTTGCGGTGCGCTTTTAATTACGGGTTTTGCGTCGCCTATCAGTTGATTGATAAACACCGACGGCATACCCGTTCTAAACACGTTTAAGTTGTTCTTCGCCCTAGTTACGCCAACGTAGAAAAGTCTTCTTTCTTCTTCAAATTCGCAAAGTGCCTTTTCACTTGACAAAAGGTTTGCAACGGTATCGGGAAAAACGCCGTCGTAAACGTCTAAAAGATAAACTTTTTCATACTCTTGCCCCTTACTTGAGTGTATAGTTGAAAGTAAGAATTTACAATCTTTTTGATACGGTTTATCTTTAAGCAAGTTTGATAAAAAGTTCAATCTGTTCAATAGTGAATATGCTGAATTTTCTTGCTTTGCAAGTTCTTTTAAGATATCAAGCGACTTATTACTCATGTTGCAACGTGACAAATATTTATCATACCCTAATTGCGTGCGAATAATAGTTAGCGCGTCGCTTGCCGATTGTTTAGTTAAGTTTTTAAGCCACGTTCTAACAAGCGAACAACTGGTTGCCGTTCTTGAATTTACGTCTGCGTATGAAATTACAGCGTCTAACACGGGCAAACTTTTCTTTTTACTTATATCGCAGGCGATACGTACCTTTTCTTTTTGCAAAAAGGTTGCAATCTTATAGTATATTTGCGTAAACAATTCCACACTTTTTGGGTTATATGCAAACTTTATAATATTAGTAACGTCTTGCACCACTCTATTCGTAAAAAAGGTTAGTTCTGCATTGCGAATATTATACGCTATACCCTTTCTTTCTAATAGATCAACTACGGGTAAAACGCTTTCGTTATCGCGGTACAAAACTGCCGTTTCTTCGGTGCATTTTTCAGCGACCGAAACTATATGCGAATACTGACCACGCCTACCGACAACGGTTACTTGGCAAATATCTTCGCCACCGTCACGCACGGCGCTCATATTCTTTTCGTGACGGCGTTTATTTTTATCAATAAAACGTTTTGCGGCGTCAACTATACTTGGGGTTGAACGGTAATTCTTTTCAAGGTAAAAAACCTTTGCGCCCGAATAATTTTTAGCAAAATTCATAAGCGCATCTGGGTACGCTGCACGAAAACCATAAATACTTTGGTCTTCATCCCCCACCATAAAAATATTCCTATTCTTCTCTACTAAAAGGGCGATGATTTTATGTTGAATTTTAGAAGTATCTTGCGCCTCGTCAACGCAAACGTATTTATATTTTTGTCTATAAAACTCTAAAAGGTCGCTATTTTCCGTTAAAATTTTATAAGCATAAACCATTTGGTCGTCGTAATCCATAAGATTATTTTGAACAAGTTCGTTACAATAATCTTTATAAATTTTGCTAAACGGAAACCCTTCAACGTCAAGTGCAGTAATCTCACTATCAGTAAGCATCATATTTTTAGCGTAAGTTATTTGCGTACGGCAGTTTTTTATATCGGCGTCAGTCGGGTATATAGCAACGTATCTACGGTAACATCTATTTACTATTTCGGCAAGGCGTTTTTCATCAGTAACTAAACGCAAACCTTTGCTACCCGTCTGCTTTTCGTAATTTATTATTATACTTGCAGACATACCGTTTATAGTTCTAAATTCAGGGGTATCATTTTCTTTTGCGTTAAACATTGCCTTAAACCTTTCAGCCATTTCTTTGGTAGCTGAAACGGTATAAGTAACCGTCAAAATATTTTCGGCGCTAATACCCTTGCCGAAAATCATATAGCCAAGCCTTGTTATAAGAGCGGTAGTTTTACCACTACCAGGTACGGCAAGAAGCAAAACAGGGCCGTCAACTTCTTTGACAGCCTTATCTTGCTCATCATTAAGCGAGATATTAAATTTTTGCTTAAATGCCGAATAATCCATATTTTTATACCTATTTTTACAATTATAGCACAAAAATTGTAAAAATGCTATACCTTTTCTAAAACTAAAAAGTATATATCAATAAAAAAATTTAAAAAACTATTGCAAAAGTAGATGAAAAATATATATAATATAGGTATGGATAATTTTGACAAGAATATTTTTTGCACACACACTAAACCCTATAAAGTAATAATTGACACCGACCCCGGTGTTGACGACGTTGCTTGCCTTGTTTACGCACTTGCAGACGAGCACCTAGATATTAAACTTATTACTAGCGTAGTGGGAAACGTAAGTTTACAGACGGCGACTAGAAATCTTTTGCACCTTATTGATATTTTAGGGATAGACGTGCCCGTTGCTATCGGCGCAGAAAAAGCGCTTGTGCGTGAAAGCATAGACGCTAAATTTATTCACCAAGAAGAAGGACTTGGCGGATATATTCCCCCTAAAGCCGTACACCATAAACCGTTAAAAGACGACGCAGTTGAAGCAATGTATAAAGTTATTATGCAAAACGACGGCGACGTTATTCCCATAATTTTAGGGCCACACACCAACCTTGCAAAGTTGTTTATAAAGCACCCTGAAGTTATTAAAAAAATACCTAAAATAGCGTTTATGGGTGGTTCGCCTTACGGTCACCCAAGTTACCCGAACCATATTTCGTTTAACATATCTTCCGACCCAGAAGCCTTTAAGATTGTGCTTGATAGCGGTATTCCCATGATTATGGTTCCGTCGGTTATAGGCAGAAAACACGCCCACTTAACAGAAGAATACGTAAACAAACTTGATAAGGTTAACGACGTTGGCAAGTTGCTTAAACAAATGTATTCAATGTATTGGGAACCTAACTTCCCCGACAAGCGTGTTGCAACCAACGATTCTTGCGCATATTTTGCGTTAGTTTATCCTTGCCTTTTCACTTTTGAAAAGGTTAGCGTAACGGTAAACACTACCGACGCACCTGGTAAAACGTTAGTTGACTTTGACGGCGTTGGGAACGTTTCGTTAGTTACCGACGTTGATAGAGAAAACTTTATTAAACTGCTTGATAGCGAATTATTAAAATATAATAATCTTGATATACCAACGGTATAAAAGAACTAAATAAATCCTTACGGATTTGTGATATTCGTCTACCGACGAGTGATATTGCCTTTCGGCAGAGATATTCGCCAAACGGCGAGTTAATGATTTATTCATATATTATGCTTAAAACTCAACTTGACAAAAGTTGAGTTTTTTTGTTTATGCAAAACTACTTGATAAAACTTTTTAATTGTGTTATACTAATTACGCCAAACAATCAAAATATTAATAAAAATAGGTGGATTTTCTTTTTAGGCATAGTATGCCTAAATTATGGTAATACCATTAAGAAAACCAAATTTGATAAAAATGCGGCTCCTTCTTAATGGTTAGAATTCACCTATTCTACGTAAGATTGTTTGGCGACAATCGGGGTCTGCGTTTTTGTGCGTCAACTTCGGTTGGCGCATTTTTTTATTTAAGAAAAATAAAACTTATAATACAAAGGAGAAAATATGTCGTCAAAAATAAGTCGTTATAAAGAGTATCGGGAAAAGAAAGCCAGAAAAGATTTGGCTACTTGGGTGCACCGTTATTTACGATTACATAGTGAATTACTTGAAGATAAAATTTATAAAGACATTTATGATCATTTTCGCAACGAGTTAATAACTTATTTAAGAGAAGACGTTGATAATGATAAAACGATTACCGATGCAGAGTTAGGCAACTTAGCCGACATACTTGCTAATATTTTTAACGAACACGAAGCCGAGCGTGTAAACAAAGAAAAACCAACCGTTAATTTATTGTATGAAATTTGGAAATATGACGAAAACACTACAAACAATATTGACTAAAAGAAAAAAAGAGAGCGAAAATTCGCTCTCTTTTTGTTATAATTTACTATTTGTTTTTAAGTTCGTTAAGCATATCCGTCATGCCGTTAACTACTATATCGTCACAACCACGCTTAAAGTGTGAAGACCTTGCTTCGTAACCACCTTCGTCATACGCTTTTGACGTGGGAACGTAGCCACCACCCGTGTTAGTAAGAACGCAGAAAAGCGCTTTCTTAAAGGGGGAATTTTCGTTCATACGGTTACCTATTTCGGTAAAGGGTTCGCCACCTAAACCTGCAAATACTAATTCGCCAACCTTAATTGCTGAAAGGTTAAAGGGATATGGTTCGGTTCTATTTTGCAATTTTACTATACGGGTTGCTTCTGCTACTACGGTAGTTAAAGCCATTTCCTTATAGGGTAATTCGTGCGCCCTGCCCGATTCGTAATATTCCATAATCTTTTTGGCTTCTTCTAAACGGTCGTTTTCTTGGTTTGTTGGGAAGTATACCGTCTTTGAAGAATAATCAATTTTATCACTATCAATTTTTTCAGTAACGGAATAGATAGAAAGAACTGCGCCTGCAATAATTCTACCCATATGTTCTGCATGCTTAATACTTCTTGGAACGCTATCAAAATCAATTACTGAAATTGCGCTTTCAGCAGGCGTGGGGTTAACGTTAACGTGGTTTACGTCACCTTGAACGCCCAAAAGGAACATACAGTTTACGTTGCCGATTGCGTTTTCAAGAATAGAACATACGAAACCCATATAGTCTGCGCTTATGTATTCGCCACCAACAGAGTCAGGGTGAGTACCAAAGTTAACAAGTACTATATCTTTTGCGCCTTCCCTAACTATTTTTACAAGTTTAACCGTTTCGTTAGGTGTGCCGAGCGCGTGGTCTATATTAGGATTTTTAACACCGGGGTTAGTTGCAACTGAACCGTCTTTCATACGGAAACGACGAATAAAAGAAATGTTTTTTGCCTCTCCGTCAGCAACTTCTATATGGCAATCTTTTAAGTCGTTGATAGCGTAAACTGCAGCGTCACGAACGCTTGCAATAAGCATTGCTTCATAATTTTCATCTGCCCTTAGATCAGACGCAAAGTCCTTACCGATAATGGGACCCGTGTGTGTATGTGAACAAGTAATAAAAATACCGTCCCACTCAATACCCGTAACTTTCATTACGGCTTCTCTCATTAAATCGTAATATTTTTGAGCAAACTCACATAAATCAAGCGCTATAACAACGGCCTTTTTTTGCCCGTCGTCAAAGGCAACTGCACGAACGAAAAGATCGTCTAAAATACCTTTAGTGAAACGCTTTTCGTAATAGCCTGAAATAGGCGCGCCATAAGGCGGATTTATACAAATTTTACTAAAACCAGCTTTCATAATAAATCTCCATTTGTTTTGATAAGTATATTCTATCACAACTAAATAAAGTTGTCTATTTAAAAATTACATTTTATTATAATATTTTAACGATAATTTTTAGTTATACTTAAAAAACAACCCCTTAGCACACAGGTTCTCACCCGAAACACCAACTAAAAATCGCCACCCAAAAGGGTAGCGATTTTTTTGGAGCTGGTGACGGGAAATTCACCTATTGGGTGAAACGTCAACGGTTAGTTGACAAAAGGGTCGCCGTCCCACGCTAGTGGATCGTAACCTGCGCGCAGTAATTCGCAAACCGTTATCGGTTTGCAAAAAGAAAAGACACCCTTTTGGGATGTCTTTTACTTTTTGTGGAGCTGGTGACGGGATTCGAACCTGCGACCTGCTGATTACGAATCAGCGGCTGTACCGACTGAGCCACACCAGCATATTAAAAGGCAACTGAAACTCAATTGCCTTAACATATTACCACAAATATTTAAAAATATCAACAATTTTTAAGCGT
>JAZSJY010000117.1:0-5410 GCA_045534565.1 Christensenellaceae bacterium
TCGGCCTATGGCCTGTGCCATTTGGGTGACTACGAGACAACTTTGTTTTCTGAATATTCCAATAATAGAAATTTTGGTATAAAATTTGTAAAACAAGAGCCTTTTACTAAACTTGCAGAAGGTGTTATGACGGCAAAAGCATTGAAACAGTTGGGCGAAAAATATAACGTTGATTTGCCAATTACTTGCGCTGTATATTCAATATTATATGAAAACGCAGACCCAAAGGTTGTATTTTTTGACTTGTTTCATAGAAGTGCAAGAAAAGAATTTTAAATTAAAGGACGGCTTAAAGCCGTCCTTTTTAGTTATAGTTGTTTAATATAGATTGTGCACAGTGTTTAACTTTTTCTTTAAGTTCATCAGGGCTTACAACTTTAATACCACTACCAAAACCTATAATTTTAGTGACTAAACCGTTGTCATAGGGAAGTTTTGCATATGCGTAGTGCTTGTCATTGTGATGCTCAACGTTTTCAACACCAAGCCATTCTTCAACGTCAGATAAGCAAGATTGCTCAACTTCTAAAACTACGTCTTTTGCTTCAACCGTTTGATGCCAGAAGTTAAGTGGAACGTCTTCATCGTTATAAGACCTACGAATAAAACTTTGACCAAGAATAGTAGCGCTTTCAATTCTACCCGTCTTAAAAAACCTAAAATCGTTTCTTAAATGACAAAATGCGTATACGTACCAAAGACCTTGTTTGAACACTATAACGTGCGGCTCAATTATACGTTCGGTAATACTGCCGTTTCTATCGTGGTATTTGATTGATAACTTTTTACACTCGTCAATGCTTTTTTGTATTGTAATGAGTTTGCTTTTGTACCCAACGGTGTCGCCCCACGGGCCTGCATCAATAATAAGGTTTCCACTTTTTAGATTGAAACCACTATATTCGTTTTTTGTTACTGCTTGTAATTTGTTTATTGCACTACTTAAACATCTATTGGGTACACTATCAGTAATTGCGCGAAGTGCTTGTATAACTTGTTCAAATTCACGCATGGTCATAAACGTTGATGGAAGTCTATAAGTATCTACGATAGCAAAACCACCTTGATTTCCACGAATAGTATAAATAGGAACGCCTGCCATTTCTAAACAATTTATGTAGCGATGAATACTGCGAACGCTAACTTCAAATTTATCTGCAAGATAACCTGCTTTAACACATTTTTTTGATAAAAGTTCAAATAAAATTCCTATAATTATTTCATATTTCATAATAAAAAACTCCTTTTATTCATATTTTAATGTATGGAATAAAAAATGTCAAACGTTTATTATAAAAAACTCAAATATGACAACCGTATGGCAAAAATCTTTTGTAAAATGAATACAATAAAGGAGAACGAAATATGTTTGAGAAAATTATAGAAATGTTTTTTAGTAAAAAAGTAAACAAAAACAATATTTGTGTATCAAAAGAAGATAGCCAAAGTACGAATAAAATGGTTGAAATAGAAGGCAAAAAAAGGCAAGCCGAAAACTTGCCTAAATCAACTTGCTTATCACTTTATTTTTATAAGAACAAAGGACTTAACGTCGTTGAGAGAGAATTTTATAATTCTAAACGCGAATATTTTGCACGATAATTTCTACTATTTTTTCACTAGCATCTTTTATTGGTGTATTACTAAAATTTTGGGCAAGAGTAAATCTGTTTGCATAAGCGGAATTCACGGCAAAATTAAGCGACTCAGGGGTTAAAGCGCTTTGTGGTAAAACGTATGCAAGCCCTAATTTTTGGAAATGTTCTGCGTTAAATATTTGGTCCCCGCGGGATGCGCCTTTTGGTAAAGGAATTAAAACCGTGGGGATTTTTAACGCCATCAATTCAAACACGGAATTAGAACCTGCTCTTGCAACACAAACTGATGCAATAGAAAAGGCTTTTTCTATATCAAACATATATTCGGTTTGATAATATCCATTTTTTTTGATTGTGTTATCTAGATTATTTTTGCCACAAACGTGTATTACGTCAAATTTTTGTAATATAGAATCCAGAGCTAATCTTAATGATTTATTTATCGTTAAAGAGCCTAAACTACCACCAAGGACTAATAAAATAGGTTTTTTGCCTAGAAAACCAAAGTGCTTTAGTGATAGGCTTTCATTTTTGTTAAAAACAACTTTTCTAATAGGCGATCCAACGTGTTTTCCGTTTTGTAAAGTTAAGGCAGTTTGTGGGAAACTTGTTAGAACTTCTTTGCACATTTTTGCAGTAATTTTATTTGCTAAACCCAACGTATAATCGCTTTCGTGTGATATAATGGGAATATTTCTTCTTGAACCTGCAATTACCGTTGGGACGGCAACGTAACCACCTTTTGAAAATATTATGTTGGGTTTCAACTTGTCAATAATTTTCCCTGCTTTGAAAGTTCCGTTTATAACTTTAAAAGGCATTATCAAGTTTTTAATAGAAAAATCTCTACGTAATTTTTCGCATGGAACTGAAAAATAGGGGATATTTTCTTTTGAAATTATTTCTTTTTCTATACCGTTTTCACTGCCTATATAATATATTTTGTCAAAATAGTTTTTTAAGTAGGGTAATAATGCTACGTGTGGGGTGCAATGACCTGCTGTTCCACCACCTGTTAAAATAATAGTTGGCATACAATATTTATATGCGCAAAATTAAATTTTGTATACAAAAAGAGCACCGACTGTATAGCCGATGCTCTTTTATTAATTAGTAATTATTTATCTTCTTCATCACCGAAACTTTGTACGTCACCGTATACGTATTCGTCAAGTGTTTTTTCTTCTACGGAGTCAGTTTCTTCTATAACTTCTTCCGCATTAGGTTCTTCTTCACTTACTTCAACTTCAGGTTCTGTTTCTTCAATATTTTCTTCGGTTTCTTTCTTGAAGAATTTCTTTTGTTTATTTTTCTTTGATTTAACCGTTCTGCTCGTTACTTTGTAGTGAGATTTTGCGTCACTTGCGTTTGCAAGTTTTCTACGTCTAAAGCTCTTTACAAATAACATAATGATTGCAAATAACAATACTACACCGAGAAGGATAGAAGAGAATGATAACCAGAAGGTTGAAGGATCTCTTTCTTCAGCGCAGCTTGATTTATTTTCTACTTCTTGTTCAAGGTCGTCTGGAATAGGATTAGCAACGGGATCAAGTGTGTTGTAAACTGCGTAAATCATTGTGTCGGTTTGAGCCCAAACGTAATTTGCTGGATAAGAAATGTCGTTTTTAGAATCACTTTGCTTTACGTTGTATTCTAATTCTTCGCTAGTTAATTCTCTTTGATACATATACAAGTTGCCAGCGAATGATGATTCGTTAAGACCTAAATCATAGAAGAGACTACCAGGACCAAACGCGGTATTCCAACTTTCAGGAACGCTGAACGGGTTAGAAGTATCAATAGTTATATCGTTGAAGAAAACGTGGCCAGTAGACTTTTCAGTACCAGTTCTATCACCGTTCCAAAGTTCTAAACGGAAGTTTCTTGGGGTAGCGCCGTTTGCAATATAGAACTCAACGTTTACCCAACCACCGTTTGCATTGGTCATAGCGCTATCAACGATAAAGCAAAGTTCTTTTTGAGCAACTACGGTATTGATTGCATCGCCAGTGTTTACGGTAAATGAATCAAACGTCATAATAGTTTTATTTGCTTCAGAAGTATCTACTAAATAGATATAAGCTTTTGCGTTTCCAACTGCTCTTACAGAAACTGAAATTTTTGCGTTAGTGCTTGCTGAAAGGGTGTTTGCTTTGCCTATAAAACCGTAAGAATCTGCGCTAGAGTTGTATATCATTAAAGGTTGAATGGGGTCGCTTGGATTTGTAAGCGCAGAACTTAAATCACCGTATTTGCTAACGTCGTAATTAGAAATATATTTGCTATTAACTAGTCCTGCATATTCATTTGCGTTTATCTCTTTTTCAAGATTTGAATTTTCTGTTTCTTCTTTAATGTAGAAGTGGTTAGGAACGACGCCGATATAATCTTTAGCTTTTGCGGGCTTTGTTAAGATTGAACCCATATCGCTAGGTGCAACGGTTAAAGAGTAAGTTTCTACGTCATCTTCTTCAGCAGTATATTCGTTGCCAGCAGCATAAAGAGAAGTCGTGCCACTTGCAGCGCTTGAAAGTAAAGAGTAAACGGGGTAGTTAGCTGTTTCGGTTGTATTTGTATCGTCAGTATATTGATTTATGCTACCGGTTGCAAACGAAGGAGTTGTTATTATAACGTCACCGCTTGCAAAATCAATAGCGTTATTAAGTCTAACGTTTGTAGGGCCTAAAACGATTTCAAGATAGAACTCTCTACTAGCAGGGAACTTAACGGCGTCAAAGTTATTTTTAACTAAAATGCCACATTTTACCCAGTCTTCACTAGCGTTGGAGAAAGAAACAACGGCCTTTCTAACTTCGGTAGTTGCACCGTTAATATCGTGTACGTTTACCGTAAAGTCAGTGTTTGATTTCTTTGAAAGCTCGTTTTTAACAAAGAAGGAAACGTAAGTGTAAGTTTCAGGAGCAACTGCAAAATTTGCACCATTATTATCAAGCTTGATTGAATAACTTGCATTTGTCAACGTTGCTTTAATACCACTATCAATACCATAAGGAGCGTCTTTTAAATCGTTGTTAGTAGCAGATACGAGCATTGCTGAACCGAAAAGTTCACCAGTTATGTTGTCAACGCCTGATTTTGTGTAATCATAGTAGTCTTTATTTGCGAAATTACTATTGAAAGTAAAATCGTTTTTATAAGAAAGGGTGTTAACGTAAGCAGCGAAATTCATTTCATAAAGAACGTATTCAGTTGCATAATCAACGTCGCTTGCATTTATTTTGATTGCTTCATCTGCTTGTTTGGTGAAGGTGAACGGGGTTGTATTTGCGTTAGTTTTGCCGTTAGTTGCCGTTTGGAATTCACTAGCAGATAATTCTTCAAACGTAACGCTATCAAAATAAGCAGTACCTTCGGTTGCATAGTCGTAACCTAAACCGAGCGTAAGGGTGAAGGTGCTATCGTAAACTTCGTCACCTTTAATGTAGAGTGAATATTGAGTCCATTCGTTTGCTACGATGTTGAAAATACCAAAGTCGTTTTGAGTGTTGTTATAAAGTGAACTACTAATACGAATATTAGCACCTTTTTCAGCATCATGAATACCGTTTATGTTTGCAGTTTTTACCCAAACTGAAATTTTACCGTATTGACCTTTTTCAAGTGTTATGGTTTTAGAAGACTTTAAGCTTTGTGCGGCACCGAAACCATATTCATTTGACGCGTAATTGTTGAGCATGTACACCTTATTATCAGTAGCACCAACGTGCGTGCCTGGATTTAAGAAACGAGCGCCTGTGGCAGTATCTTTGTAGTACTTATTAACGATATAATCTTTTTTATCGTTGGCC
>JAZSJY010000088.1:0-3887 GCA_045534565.1 Christensenellaceae bacterium
TTAGACCTTTCGTTGATAAGAGTGGTAAAATGACCTTCGTTAAAGGGCATTACGATAGTATAAGCGGTAAAATTACGGTCGGTTGGGAAAAGGTTGAAAACGGTTTCGTTTGCAATATTACTAAACCTGCCGATATGAAAGCGCAATTTATATTTGATGGCGTTACTAAAATAATTCAAGACGGCAACGTGGTAGACGAATTTAATCCTTTTGCCGTAGATACTTGCGTTTACTTTAACGCATAGGAGTAAGTTATGAACAATATTGATAATATACTTAAAAGTAATTTGACTGATAATCATTATCCGTTTTTCTGGCTTTACGGTGGCGAAACGGTTGAAAACGTAGTTAAGGCTGTTGAACGTTGCGCTCAAATGGGGTGCGACGGCATTACTTTAGAGCCACGTGGCTTTAAAGATTTTGAAAAAAGTTGGTGGGAACTCTTTGACGCCATTATTGAAACTTGCGTTAAAACGGGCTTAAAACTTATCGTTTTAGACGAAGACTATCACGGCCCTACGGGACACGCTTTCGGTGCACTTAAAAAACATGAAAACGCACATTTAAGGCGTAAAAGTGTTTACGAAGGGCACGTTGACCTTATAGGACCTGCAAGCGTTGATTTGGTAATCGGCAAAACGCATATGTGGAACGTAACAAAGACTGAAGATAAACTTATAGGTTGTTATCTTTGTAAGCGTGTTGACGATAAAAACGGCATTGACGTTTTAAACGCCGTTGACTTAATGGGTAATATTAAAAACGGCATATTGTCTTGCGAAATACCCGAAGGGTATTATAGAATAGTTTACGTTTACGCAGGCAGTCGCTATTCGGAAATTTATAATGACGATTTTATTGATATGTGTGACGGCGAGTCGGTTGATTTACTTATCAAAACCGTTTACGAACTTTACGAAAAGAAATACGGCAAGTATTTCGGCTCAACTATAGTAGGGTTTTTCTCTGACGAGCCTTTCCTTGGCAACGCTTATAAGTATTGTAGCAACACGGGTTGCGGTAAGCACGAAGATACTTGGGTTGGTCACGAAGGTCAAACTTTACCTATAAATAACAATATTAAAAGTAGGGTGGACGCCATTATGGGCGAAGACTGTACTAAATATATTCCTTCGCTTTGGTATTGGGATGAAAATATTTCGCCCAAGTTTAGAAACGTGTATATGAACGTGGTTGCAGACCTTTATAGCGAATGTTTTACCCAAAGAGTAGGCGCTTGGTGTGCAAAGCGTGGTCTTATTTATATGGGGCACGTTCTTGAAGATAATAACTTGCACAGTAGACTTGGCGACGGCCCTGCGCATTATTTCCGTTCACAAAAAGGGCAAACCCACGCTGGTATGGATATAGTTTTGCACCAAATTATGCCGGGGTTTGCAGACGTTAATTTAGCAGGTTACGGACCGTATCTCTACGAAAATGAATTTTACCATTATATTTTAGGTAAACTTGCATCTTCTGCAGCGCATACTTACCCCGAATTTAACGGCAAAGCAATGTGTGAAGTAACTATCGGTTACGGCTTTGCTGAAGGTTCGCAACTTGCAAAATGGCTTTTTGACTATTTGCTCGTTAGGGGAACTAATTTCTTCGTTCCAGGCGCAACGGTTGCAACTTTCCCTGATATTATTCACGCACCGCACTTTGGCGAAAATTACGGCAGAGAGCCCCAACAAGAAGGCTTTAAGAAAATTTTAGATTATTCTAAAAAGGTCGTTACTGCTTTTGATAAAACTACGCATATTCAAAACGTTGCTATTCTTTATCACGCGCAAGCCGAATGGATGAATAGGCAACAAGAATATATGCTTATGCAAAGTCCTGCAAAACGCCTTTACGACGCTCATATTGACTTTGATATTTTGTGCGAAGACCTTTTACCTAACGTTAAAGTCTTAAACGGCAAGTGCAAATTGATTGAAGAATACGACGTAATAGTCGTTCCTTATGCAGAACGCTTACCCGAATGTATTATTGATAAACTTTACGCCTTAAAAGAACAAGGGGCAGACATAGTGTTCGTAAACGGCTTGCCGAAAAACACCGATAAGAAGTTTAACGTAGTTGATAACGACGCTTTGGTTAAATATTGTTTAGATAAAAACTATTTTGATATTACGGTAGACGGCTTTAAGTTGTTGCGTCATTACCACGCGGTAAAAGACGGCGTTCATACTTATATGTTCTTTAACGAAGACGCCATAAACGTTTTTGACGGCGAAATTTTAACTAAACAAAGCGGTAATTATAACGTTTACGATTTCCTTAACGGCGATTGTTCAAAGGGTAACGGAAGCAAAATTAAACTTCGTTTAGAACCTTATCAATCTTGCGTAGTCGTATACGAAGAAGATAGGGGCTTTGGCGAATACGTTAATATTAGCAAACTAAACAAGCAAGTTTTAACGCCCGAATATAAGGTTACGGCGTGCGAATATACCGATATGAATAAAGTTGCAGGCGAGTATACTTTGACTTCTTTAACGGCGTTTAGCAAGGTTAAACCAGATTTTTCAGGCAAAATCATTTATAACGCAAAAGTAGAACTTGCTAAAAAACAAAAAGCCTTCGTAAAAATTGAAGGCGTTGGCGAAAATGCAAAATTATATCTCAACGGCAAGTGTTGTGGTCACGCAATTTGTAAACCCTTCTTGTTTGACGTTACCGACGCCGTGGTTGATGGCGTTAACGAGTTAAAGGTAGAAGTGTTTACCACTATTGCAAACGCAATTAAAGACCCCGTTAGTATGTTCGTGCCGTTAAGTCCCACGGGTATTTGGGGTGAAGTTAGTTATTTGTACGAGTAATTTAAGGTGATAAAATGTATAAAATAGGTCTTTACGAAAGGGAAATAACACCGCTTTTCGGCAATAGTATTAGGGGATATTTTAATCTTCGTTTAGTTAGTGGCGTTAAGGAAAAAACTTACGCCAAAGCAATGGTTATTGACGACGGCAAAACTTTGGTTGCAATGCTTGCGGTGGACGCTTGCGTTTTGATGGACGAATTGTGTAACGCCGTTTACGATAAAGTTAGAAAATACGTAGATATTAAAAGAAGTAACTTGATGATTTCTGCAACGCACTCTCATACGGCAGGGCCAGTTAACACCGAAGTTGCAGGTGCAGATAAAAAGTTGGACGGGCTTTATCTTGAGTGGCTTTATAGCGCTTTAGCCGATACCGTAATTTGCGCTTATCAAAGAAGACGCAACGCAAATATAAAACTTGCAGTTGCAAAGGTTGAAGGTATAACTTTCTGCCGTAACTATCTATTAAAAAACGGCGAAGTTCGTACTAATCCTGGTATAGGCAATCCCGATATAGTTAAACCTATCGGTGAAAACGACCCCGACGCACCGCTTTTAGTTATAGAAGACGAAGACGGCAAAAAGATAGGGGTAGTTTATAGTTTTGCAAACCATCAAGATAGCGTTGACGGAACGGAAGTTAGTGGTGACTGGTCGTCTATCGTATCAAAGAAAATGAAAGAAAAATACGGTAGTGATTTTATTTGCATAATGTTTTACGGCACGGCGGGGAATATTAACCAAGTAGACGTGTTTAATACTGAAGAAGGTTACGACCCTGCGCACGACTGTTACCATTTAGGGTGCGTCGTTTACGACGGACTTATTAAGGTAATTGACGATGCGAAAATGCTTGACGGGGATATCAACGTCGTGTATAATACTAAAATATATCCTTTAAGAGTTCCTACGGTAGAAGAAATTCAAGAAAAACAAGAAATCGTGGATAGGGTAACGTTGCCTGAAGACCTTAAACTTGACGCCGGTTCACCCAAGGAATTGTTTGATGCGTGCATGGCTAAAAACTGCATTGATTTTAGCCTTTCGGCAAAAAAAT
>JAZSJY010000016.1:0-10526 GCA_045534565.1 Christensenellaceae bacterium
AGATCCATAACGGTATCGCCGTCTTGAACGATTGCAAAGTAAATAACGTTTTCGTCACCGTGTGGACCGCCTTGGAACATAATATCAATTCTGTCGTAAGGAACGCCACCAGCAACCCAACAGCCTTCAGTATATTTAACGTTCCATGTTTGCCATGAATCTTTTACTTCAATATCTGTAAGGTTATCCCAACCCCACATACTAGTAGGTTGTAAGAAACGAATATCCGTTGCGTTAGACTTTTCTAAAAGGAACTTAATCGTAAACGTACCAGAACATGCTTTAGGTAATTTAAGCGTGATATCGCCAACACCCCAGTCCTTATTTACGGAATTGTTTTTAGTAGTAACTTTAAGAACGTTTTCTACGCCTTTGTAACTTTCAAGATATTCTGCTTTTAAATCAGCTGCTAATCTTGCAGATTCAGTATTGTTTTTAACTGCTAAAAGTTCATAACTTGGCGTATTGAAGATTGCCAAATCCTTTTCGCCTAAAGCACTTATATCAATAAACGGAGTAGGTATCGCTTGGCTTATATACAAAGCATCTTCTGAAATTGCACGCACGCCGATTTTAGCCGTTTTATCAGTTACTTGGTATGCGTTAGTTTCAACTACCGTTACTTTTTCGCCTTCAATTACTTCATAACCCGTTGCGTTTGCAACTGATTCCCAAGTAAGAAGATTGTTTTCATCAATTTCAACGTCTTCAACAGATGGTAAATTTTCAGCAATAGTAACTGAATCAATATACATAACTAAATCGTCACTCATCTTGTAACTTGAATCGCCGTAACAAATATGGAAGTGATTGATTTCAGTATCGCCCCTATCCCAACAACCGTAAGCAAGTTCGCCTGCTGATACGATAACGTAATTCCATTGATTAGGAACTAAATCTAATCTAATGGTGTGTTTCATATCAGAAACTCGGTCGTAAGTTTGGCAACCGAAAAGAACGTGGTCAATGTTATTAGGCGTGTAAAGTTTAAGCATAAGTTCTTTGCCTTCTAATTCTTCTTGGGTAACAGCTTTAGGAAGATTGTATTGAAAACAACCCATTGCTTTATCGTTAGGTCTTGCGCTT
The DNA here is from genome assembly GCA_045534565.1 of Christensenellaceae bacterium. Taxonomy (GTDB): domain Bacteria; phylum Bacillota; class Clostridia; order Christensenellales; family Borkfalkiaceae; genus UBA1259. The sequence goes on from JAZSJY010000016.1 coordinate 1,087, forward strand.
ACTTTCAAAACGCCGTTTGCACCTTCAAAAGTTTCAAACCATTCTTCGTATACTTCACTATTTGCCCAGTAGCTTGCAACCCAACCTGATTTAATTGAGTTAACGTAACCGTCATCGTCGTAATCGGCAAGGTAACCGTCGGCAAGTTCATTATCCGTCCAGTTTGGATCTTTAACGTTCCAAACCAAAGTGTTAACAGTTTCATTGCCGTAAACGTCTTTTACCTTTAAGGTGTATTCAATTTTACCCGTTGCAGTAGGCGTATATCTACCAACTGCGTCAGCCGTTAAATCAATAACGGGGTTTTCAGGGTCGTAATTAACGTCGTTTTCATCAACGAAAAGTTTAATTACGTCTACACGGCTTGAAAAATCAATTTCTTGCAAATTGTCTATGGTAGGCGTAGGTAACGAATACTTTTTATATTTCGGCTTAAAGTCAGGGTCGTCTTTTTCGTCAATATTTTCAATTTCTAAAAATACGTCGTATGCCGTAGCGAAAAACTCAACCGTTGGCGGAATAGTATCCCTAACCACAAAGGTTTTTGCAACGGCGTCTTTGCCGTGAATATATACTACCGTCCATTCACCAACAATATTTAAGTAAACGTTCGGGAATATACTTTCGTATACGTCTTGCACGGTTTGACCGTCTTTATTAACGTACAACGGTGACTTAAAACGATAAGTAACCGAGCCGTCAAGCATTTCTTCTTCAGAAACGCCTTCAAAAATGTTTTCAACGGGAATAACGATATCGCTCATAAATTCGTAAGTCCAACCCGACGCCGTAGGCGTAGGTTCTTTAACTTTACCGCCGTTACACGCAACCGATAAGATTGCGCATAACGCCGTTATGATAGAAAGTACCGTTATCAAAATTTTCTTTTTTCTCATATATTTTCTCCTTATCTAAAATATCGTGACAGGAAGTTTATTAATTAAGTCCTAAAGTGTCTTTGTAAGTTGCAATACCACTCGTCCAAATTTTACCTGATGCGTTGGCAAGAAGGTTTTCATACATACTTTCAGGTGTTTGAGCGTCATTCTTTATCGTCTTTGAAAGGTATGATGATAAGTTTCCGCCACCGGGAACGTATACGGTTGAAATAGGCAAGTATTTAATGGTGTACTTATCTACGTGCGCCGTATCAATGATAATGCTGTTTTCTGCAATCTTGGTCATATCTTTAACGAATTTAGTACGTGTTACAGACAAATCTTCTTCTTTAACGGGTGCGCCGTAAGCGAGCATGTTAAGACCACCCTTTGCGTTTGCAGCAACTAATTGCGCTCTATCGCTTGCAAGATACGTTAAGAATTTATAAATTTGTTCACGTTTGCCTTCATCTTTAATCTTAGGTACTACTATTTCAGAACATCTAATAGTAACCGTCATCATACGTGATTCGTAAAGTTTATCGTAGTCGTTTTGTGAAAGACCTGGGCAAACGCCACTATTAGCGCTAATTTCAGCGTAGGTCTTACCTGCGTCAATTGCTCTAATAATACCTGCAAGGGTTGAATCGCTCATATTGTCATATTCAAGATATTTAACGATTGAACTTACTACGGGCGTTTTAATTGCGCCGTAAACTTGATTTTGGTTTGCACCTTCAACCTTTCTCATTTCACTTTCAAGCCATGAACCTATATAAAGGAAACCACTTTTAGCGTTACTAAGGTCAACTTTAGCACCAGAGAATAAACGGTTGTTAAACAAGTGATTGAGTGAAACTGATGACGGGTGCAAATAACCATTATCTTTAACCATCAATTCAGTTAATTCTGCGTAAGCGTCTTTAAGTTCGCTTTCGTGTGCTTCAATCATACGGGGTCTATCTTCTGCAAGTTCCCATTTTTGAGTAGTTTCGTTAAAGTATTCTGCGTTATAGTAGTGATAATAATTTTCTTCGCCTACTAATTGTGCAAACCAAAGCGCTGGTAAATAAGTGGTGTAGTCACCGCTCGTTTCACCGAGAGCCGTTGAGAAAAGGTGACCACCTTTTTCAAGCATATCTTCGCCGAACGCAAAGAATTCTTTACTGGTTACGGGAAGAGTGTAGTTATCAACGCCGAAAAGACTATCAAGCGTAGTCTTGTTGTAAGCGAAAGCGTAACCACCCGTGTTACCACCTGACGCTAAACGGAAATAGCCAACTTTTTTATCTGCGCCGTAGTATTCTTTATAATAGTCGTAATTGCTTGGATTTTTATCCTTAATCTTTACGCTTTCACCAAGCGCGTTCATTTCGTAAACGCTAGTTAAATTTTCAATTGAAGTGGTTTGACCTTGCATATCAACTGAAAGTTGAACTATATCTGCGCCTGCCTTACCCGTGGTAATTCTGGTACGCATAGTAGCAGAGTTATCATCAGGTAACATTTCTACGTAGTATTCACTTTCGTAGTTAGTCATATAGTCCCTTGCAAGCGCCAACCAGTGTTCACTGCCGTAGCCTGCGTTGTAATAGGACATTGTGATTTTTTTGGCTCTATCGCCAAAATCTTTTGCGTTTTCGTCACCACCTTCAACTACGCAACCAACTGATGCGCCTGTGAAAGCGATAACTAATAGCATAATCAACGCTATAATTCTCTTTTTCATTTTTGTTTTCTCCTTAAATATATTTTGCGTTAAAATAAACGCTTATTTTTAACCTTTAAGACCACCGCCGATTTGTATATCCATAATAGTTTCTTGGAAAGCGATATACAAAGCAAGAAGGGGTATCATACTGATAACAAAGCCTGCGAACAACATACTCATGTTACCGCTATTTAAGTGTGAAAGCCTTGTTAAACCACTTGCGATAGTGGGTTTACTTCTCATATAAAGAAGTGAAGTTTCAGAGTCGCTCCAAAGTCCTATAAAGCCAACCATAAAGAGTGCGAACATAGGCGATAACACTTGGGGTAACATAACTTGCAACCATACTCTAAAGTGCCCTGCCCCGTCTATGAACGCCGCTTCAGCGTATTCCCACGAAACGCCCTTAAACGTTGCGTAAAGAATAACGTAGTTTTGACCAAAAGAACCTGCAAACATAAATATCATAAAGTAAGTATCAAGTACGCGTAATTTATCAAAGAAGAGTATTGACGCTGCGCCCGTACCTACTGCAGGAATCATCATAATTACTATTGCGTAGTAATAAAGGAAGTTCCTGCCGGGGAATTTATATTTAGCCGTAAGATAAGCCGTTATTGAACTGAAGAACACGGCAAGGAAAGACGTGCCTGCAGCGTATAACAAACTGTTAAAGAACATACCTAAAAGAGTTACTTGTTTATTGCCACCGATAGGAATTACTAATTCCCTAAACGCGTGTACGTAGTTAGCAAACTTAAAATGTTCTTTCTTGTAGGGTAACATTTCTATACCGTAATATGCGCCATCCATAACGGATACTGCAACACCTTGGAATAAAACGAAACAAATTGACAAAGCGTATAAAACGAATACTGCAAAAATTATTATCATTGCGGGATTACGCATAACGCTTTTCTTTCTATTAGATGCTTTCAAAATCTTTTCCATTACGCCACCCCCATTAATACGCTACGTCTTTGTTTGCTCTGCTCATAATAAGTCTGCCCGCTATAACTAACGGCAACGCTATTACGGTAAAGAACAAACCGATTGCGGCAACTTGGTTGTATTCGTTTACACCACCGCCACCGCCAGAGCCGTACAACAAATTGAATATGTAGTACTGCAAGGTATAAGTACTCGTGTTGTTCGGCGAAAAATACAGGATCGGCCCCGTTGCCGTAAACAACGACATACTTTGTAACATTAACATGGTTGAAAGAGTTTCCCAAACCAACGGAATAATAAGGCTAAAGAACTCTCTACCCATACCGCAACCGTCAATTTCGCCTGCGTCAAGAACTTCTTGCGGAATTCTGTTCATCGCCCCAACGAATATCAGTAGGTCCGTACCGAACCCGCCCCAGAACGAGAACAGCAGTATTATCCAAATAGCAATATCGCTTGAAGAAGATAACGGGTCTGTGTATTCTAAACCAAAACCGTACACCCAAAGCCTATTGAACATACCGCCAGGTCCTAACATATTCTTCCAAATGTTAACCAAAATTATGGGTGAAACCAAACAAGGAATATAGAATATTACTCTAAATATCTTATAACCTAATACCTTTTTATAAAGGAAATAACCAACGGTAAACGATATAAGCGTTTTAGCAAAATACATTACGAAGAATTTTAACGTATTGCCAACGGCTACTTTTAAGTTACTTTCTGCAAGTGAGAATTGCAAGAACATTTTTTCAAACCATTCCCACGTGAAAGACTTTTCACCCGTAAACGCGTTTTCAATGGTAAACGCAAGTGTGACTGAACTAATATTTATGTACACGTACCTAAATATGTCAAATGCCGCAATCAAAAGTAAGGGGTATATGAACAAATACGCACCCGTTCTCATAAATTTTGGCATATTTTCACGTTTTTTCATAAAATCTTAATGCTCCTTATGCGTATACGGGGTAAACGAAAGCACCGCCGCCTGCTTCTAAAGTAATTCTTAATTTATTATTCTTCACGTCAACGACTTTGCTTTCGCCGTTTTGGTAAATAACTGCTTTATTTGCCTTTTGTGAGAAAGTCATAATAACGTCGCCCGTCAAGTTTTTAGAAGGTTCTGAATAGTTAACGAACATATATGCGTAATTACCTTCAGCATCCTTAAATTCACTTACAACGGTGTCAAGTCTTGCATCTACCTTTGCAATGTAAGAAAGTTCGCTCATAACGTAATCTTTAACGTTTTCAAAAGCAAGTTTATTGTATTTATCGGTAGTGTTACCACCTTGTTGACCTGCGTAAACTTTTGCGCCTTGCCATGCAAAGTTAAGTATTGCGTCTGCAAGATATTGCGCATAAGAATTTGCCGTTTGTACCCAAGGATACATTTTGCCGGGTTTGTGACTTGCGCCGTCTACTATACCAGGTTCGTTGCCGTAAGCACGGTAAGTATAATATTGTAAACTCTTCGTGCCGAACGCTATTGCAAGGTTAGTTTGGAAGGTGATATCTGCTTGTGAAGTAAGTTTTCTTACGTAACCTGCTTCTTCAGTTTCTCTTTCATAAGATTGAATACAGAAGTTAGTTCTTACGTCGTGACCTTCTGCAATCATTTCTTTAGTTTTTCTTGCAAGCACGAAATAGTCTGAAAGTAAATCTGAAAGAATATAATTTTCGCCAGATAACCCACCGCTTACCAACGGATAAAAGTCGGTGCCGAGAGTTTTAGGTCCGTTTACTTTTGATAAAACGTTTTTGCAATAGTGGTCAACGTATTCTTCGTAGTTATACATATTGCCTTCTGCGTCTTCAAAAAGGAAAGCGCCGTAGCTTTGTAATAAGTTCATGTGCCACAAAGTATTTCCGCCGTTTGAGTTGTACCATTCAATTAACTTATCGTAAGTTAAAACTTGTTGCCAAGTAGGTTCGTCACCCATGTAATAACCGCCTACTGCAGGTAACTGCGTCAATTCGGTGGTAATGTTTCTCTTTGGCATGCTATACGTACCTTGTATGTGCGCATAAGGACGATCACCGTCGTTATCGTTAACGAAATAATCGGAATCTGCGTAATAGTTACGTATTAAAACGTTAAGACCTAAACTATCGCAAAGTGCGATTGCGTCAAGATATTTTTGGTTGATAACACCGTCGTCTTCCGTGCCGTATACGTTGTCAACATTAGTGAATTTCACCCAGTCTTCAGTAAGATTGTAATGGGTAAAACCTGCTTCTTTGTAAACACGCAAATATTCTTCAACTTGCGGGTTTGCAGGCACGTCTGCCCAAATGTTAAAATTCTTGTCTTCCGTAAACGTTGGAAGCGCCAAATTCGTGGTAGGTGTTTTGGCATCAACGGGTTTATCACCACCGCCTTCGCCACAACCACCAAGAACGCTGAAAGCCGAAATAATTACTACTGCAAAAATAACGAATTTCTTAAACAGTTGCTTCATTGATTCTCCTCCTATTAAGCATAGTTTGCTTACTATAATAATTTTACAACCAAAAGTGTCTAAATTCTATACTGATTTTTGTCAAAACTTTCTCTATGGTGACTTAACTTGTTTCTTTTTAAACATTTTTAATTTTGCCCTTGATTTTTAGCAAATTTTGGGCTATATTAGTGGTATGAAAGATATTTACGTTATGGAAGATTACGCAACAACAGAAGAAGTTCCGCTTAATTTTAAGTTGACTGAAGGTTACGACACTCAACCACACGGACACTCTTTCGTTGAAATATTTTACGTTATTAGCGGTAGTGCGCCACATAGGCTTGACGAAATGCCTATTCAAACTATTCAAGCTGGCGATACCTTTTTAATAATGCCTTCTCACACGCACGAGTTCTTAAAACGCAAAAGCGAATGTACTCACCGTGATATTTTAATTCGCAGTAGTTTGTTTAAAGACGCTTGCGATTATATTGACCCGAACTTATACAATAACTTCGTTAGCGGAATAATTCCATATCACATCACTTTAACGCCACAACAGGTAAACCACTTTGAACAAAAGATAAATTTAATCGTTAACGCCACTACCCCACAGATAAAACAGCGTACGGCTATTTCAAGGGCGTTCGTGGTGGAATTGATTGAAGCGTTCTTCTTTGACAACTACGCGTCAATTGATAAAAACACGCCGGCTTGGTTTAGGCAACTACTCACAAACTTCAACATAATGGAATTCTTACAACAAGGCCTACCTAAAATTACCGAAGAGTTTAACTACGACAAAAAGTATATGTGCAGGGTGTTCAAAAAATATATGAACATGACCATGACCGAATACCTTAACCAAACTCGTTTAGACTACGCGCTCAACATGATTCAAAACTCAAACAAGAACGTTTTAACTATTGCGCAAACGTTAGGTTTCTCTTCAATCTCTTATTTCAACGTAATTTTCAAAAAGCGTTACGGCGTTACCCCACTTGAAGTTAGAAAAAACAAAAAACGTTAAAAAAATTAAAAAAAGGAACAAACTTTTTTCGTTTGTTCCTTTTGTTTTTTTCAGTTGTTTTTAGTTTGTCGTTCCCTTTATTGCGTATTCACCACCGCTAACTTTATAAGTTATAAATCTATCGCCCTTTTCACCAACGAACGGCAAGTCGTTTATCGTTACGCGTTTAATATCTAACGGCAATCTTATTTCCCCCGTCACACCGTAAGGTACGGTAACTTTCATTGAAAAGCCACCCCTTGAGCAATAACTAACGGACGCGTACCCGTAAGGCGTATCTTTGCCCGCACGCGCTTCGGTAACCACGTTCATAAGTTTTGGTGAGTAAACGATTTTCTTTTCGCAAAGTTTAGATAAGTCTAATCCACCTACGTTTTTAACAATCCACGCTATAACGCTACCAAACATAGGGTGGCAATGCGATACGTTAGAGTTGGGGTTACCCGGCCAATGCTTAAACCAATGTTCAGGCAACGTAGTTTCCCCTAAAAGCATATCGTAATAGGACGGCCCCGTCTTTTCAGTCAAAATTTTATACGCAAGTTCGTTTTGATTTAACTTTGTAAGCAAATCTAAAAGCCTTGGCGTTAAAACTATGCCCGTATCAAAGTGTGGGTCTTTTTTATACTTTTCAATAAGATTTTTTTCAACCTTATGTTTTTCGTCTTTTTCAACTATGCCGAAAAGTAACGGCAAAATATCTGCGCCTTGAACGCCCGACGCGTAAGTTGAATTTTTCTTATCAAAGAAGTTTTCGTTTATTGCCGTTGCAATTTTTTCTTTTAATTCGTTAAAATATTCGTCGTAAGAATTTTCATTTATAATCTTTGCAACTTCAGCCGTTTTCATAACGGCGTAGTAGGCAGCCAAAGAGTTCATAAAATCTTTATCTAACACGGTAACTTCAGGCGTTAACCAGTCGCCGAGCCCCCACCCCAATTCAACGAATTTAACCACGTTGTTAGGTTGTTTAATCTTATCGTAATAGTTAACCAACTTCAAAAGGTGTGGGAAAGCGTCTTCTAAAATTTTTACGTCGCCCGTATAACTATACAAAATATCCGTCACGCAAACTAAAGCGTTGGTCCACCAATAACCGCCGTCGCCACCCATATACGGCGCAGAGTTTGGCACGTATCCGTTTTTACCTTGCGCTTGTAAAACGTCGTAGAACCACTTTCTATAAAAATTTTCCGTATCTAACGAATAAAGGGTTGCTTCCATAGCGAGTTGACCGTCGCCCGTATACGGTAATTTTTCCCTATGCGGACAATCGCTAGGTACACCGCTATGCATATTATCCCTTTGCGTCAATATGAAAGCGTTGTAAAGTTCGTTTAAAAATTTATCTTCGCAATAAAAATTGCCGTCTTTTTCAACGTTAGTACTTATGAATAGTGATTCAAGATTGCTAATTTCATATTCGCCGTCACATTCTATCGTTGCGTAGCGATAGCAACTCCAGTGAAAATACGGCTCTATTAAATCTTCACCACCACTCAAAACGTACGTACAAGTTTGATCTAAATGCCCTATTATTACTTTGCCGTCTTTATAAGCGTCCCAACGGCTTGTCTTTGGATTTAATACGCCGTCTTTTTTAGTTTCGTATTGATTTATTACCAACTTTGCGCCACGCTTGCCTTTTACGACCATTCGCAAGCCACCAGAGTGATTTACGCCGAAGTCGTATTCAGTAACGCCGTTTTCAGTTTTTACGCTAACGGGCTCAAGCCTATCTATAATTCCATCGTTCTCACAAACGTTTGCAACTAATCTACCCGTGGGTGCTTGTGCTATAGTGACCGACCTATAAGGTTTTTCTTCAGCAGTAAAATCAATAGTGTCACAGGCAAAATGTTGGGAAATTATATTAGTTGAACGGACTAAACAGTCAAGGTCGCTTTTAACAACCTTTTCACCGTCTTCGTCAAACATATGAAGTTCAAAAATAAGTTTGGGTTTACCAAAAGAAAAACTTGGGTCTGTAATAAGTTTATCTTCATCACAATACCACCCCGTACCGAGTAACACGCTTATATCGTTTTCGCCAACGTTAATCATATCGGTAACGTCGTAAACGTCGTAACACACCGTTTTATTATTGTCACGATAGTTATCTTTATTATACCATTTATTTTGCAAATGGTCACGGTTATCGTAATCTGTTAAAAGGGGTTTATAATACTCTTTGTCAGTCTTTTGTCCGTTAATAAAAGAAAAATAATAACCAAGCCCAACTATCACTAAACGGGCTTTTTTAACCTTTTTTTGCACGAAAAACGACTTTTTGAACTGTGAAACGTGTAAATCATCAAACTCGCCGTCACACACCCAATCGGCAGTAAAGTTTTCACTTTTTACGCCCGTTTCAATGGTCGTTAACGGTGAACGATATTTTTCTTTTTTACAATGAATTT
>JAZSJY010000159.1:0-2360 GCA_045534565.1 Christensenellaceae bacterium
TTGTTGGTTATAAGCAGGTTGTTGTGGTTGAACGGGGGGCGGAGTAAGGGGCTGTCCCGTAATAGCAGAATCTTGTTCAGCTTTAATACATTCGTCGCAATAATCTGCGTCGTAATCAATAAATTTACCGCATTTTCTACAATACATAAATATAGTCTCCTTAATATCTTCTTATTAAAAGCACATCAATATAGTACAAAAAGTTAATACGATTGATTCTAAAGACGTGCATAAATTAACGATTCCTACAATTTTTATCCACTTTGCAGGGGGAATTCGTTTTGCGTTTAGTTTTTTATAAGTGGTAAGGGTAATAACGCTAAAAACAACTGCAATTAGAGAGAATAATAAGCCTATACAAACAAATGCGAAGAATTCTGGCGTAGCTTCAATTATAGAAAGCATAGTGCCGTCACCCCACATACCGCTAATACCTGCGCCAACGATTAAAAGCATAGCAATTGCCCCAAACGAAAGTATAGAGTAATTAGCAGAAACGTAGGTAAAAACGGTACTTACTATGCAGTAATTTCTGTTTGTTTTCAGCTTTTTGCCACAAATATCGCAAAATTTTGCGTTATTTTTAACGGGTTTACCACAATAATTACAAAACATAAAAAATTTTATAAAGTTTTATCAAAAGTTTTAATAATCAAATCAAAAAGTTCGGCGTTAACTTCACTATAAAGTCTATGATCAATAGTTTTATAGAATTCAACCTTTTCTTCACGGGTTAATTCTTTACCTTTTTCAATTTCACGCAGTTTAAGTTCGCCTTCAACTTCAAGTTGATATACGCTTGAATTGATTGAGTGCCAAATATTACAATGGTCGCCAAGCAAACCTTTACCGATATAGTAAGTTACGTTGGGGTTAGTAATTTCGCTTTTTTTAGCAGTAATAGATTGCCCGTCGTAAGTAATAACTTTATCTTCAACGCCTTGCGCAATAACTACGGGAACGTTTGATTCGTTAATACCCCTTACGCCGTTGTGATTTGAATAGTCACCAAAAAGAATTTTTTGATAGGTGCTAAAAATAGGCTTTGGTATAGTGCCCATTTTACCTGCGTATTGTTCGCCTTTTTCTAAAATAAGGGTAAAGCCGTTGTTCATAGGGGCAATGCCAGCCATAGCGCGAATATCTTTATGCAACGCTAATACCGAAGAGGCGGCGTATCCACCCCAACTGTGACCCATAACGAAAAGGGGAGTATTTTTGAAACGTTCTTGTTCTTTAATGAACTTAATAGCGTTGTCGGTATCAACTAAAGATTGACACATGCCGACGGTATCGCTACCCTTACTGCTGTAAACGCCCGTGTAGTCAAAAGAGAAAACCGAATAACCTTTTTCAACAAGGTATTCAAACGCCGGTAAATAATCGTCTGCGCCTGCGTGCATGCCGGGGCAGAAAATAATAAGTCCTTTATTTTGATTAGAGGGGTAATAGTAGCCTTGTAACTCGTTCTTTTTTGACTTAAAGGTAATAAGTTCACGGTCTAACGTGCCTAAAAACCTTTCGTAACAATACATACCGGGGGTAAGTTCGTAGTCAGGTCTTTCATATCTTGGGAAAAAAGCGTCGTAAGCAATCACAGCGCCTGCAACTGCCGCCCCCGAAACACCTGAAACGCCAGCCAAAACGGCGGCAATTATTTTCTTTTTCTTATCCATATATACTCCTATAAAACGCGTTCAAAATCAATCGTAGTAAATTTTGCGTTAGATGCGCCTTTACCTGCGATAGATAGAACGTAATTTAATTCGTTAAAGGTTATTTTTTTAGAAAAAACTTCAACTGAATTGCAATTTTCTTTATCTATGATAAAGATTGGTTTGTTTTCGCTCTTAAAAACGCTCTCTTTATTCGCCCACTTGGTAATAAAATATTCAGCCTTTTCATCTTCGGGTAAACGGTTGAATTCAATCAGTTGCTTATCGTTGAAAACCTTACCATAAACGTTTACATTTGGCTTTTTAATAAGCTCAACGTCAACGCCAACGGGGTAGGGTGATATAGCAACGGCAACCACGCCGTTAGAGTGCGAAAGAGAAAATTCAAACCCGTTTGAAAGCCATTTGCCCGTTTTATTAAGCGTGATATTAAAGTCGGTTAACGGCTTGTTAAAAAGGTTAAAAACGGCGTATTCTAAAAGTTTCCAAACGTAAAACTTTTCTTCTTTTACCTTATCTGACTTGCAACTATCAATTTGACTTTGCCTTAAAGGGTGTGAAAGGGCAGTTACGTTCGTCTTTCGTGGTATTTGAGCGATAAAAACGCTTAAAGTATCCATTAAAGTTGCTCTTCAATATAGTTTATAACGGTTGCAACAGTTTTAAAGTCGTTAAAACCAACGT
>JAZSJY010000101.1:0-6991 GCA_045534565.1 Christensenellaceae bacterium
CCTAAATCTTTTGGAATATTATCCGTTTGTGACAAGGGTAAAAAGCACCCTGCCGAAACGACTCTCGTTCCGTTGATTATCATTGCGCCGTCGTGCAAGGGCGTTTTGGGAAAGAATATACTTTCAATGAGTTCGCTTGAAATATCGCTATCTATCCTTACGCCACTAGTTAAAATTTGATCGGGCACGTTCCCCGTTGACAAAACTATTATTGCGCCCACGTCGTTTTTTGACATGTTTTGAAGGGCTTTAATTATTTCAGTTATACACGTTTGAATTTGTTCTTCGTCGTAAGAAAGTTCGCCGTGTTTAGCCTGCTCTGCCTTCATTGCCTTTCGCGACCATATAATTCTTTTAATTTCAACTGAATAAAGCACCAAAATTGCCACTATAAACATTGCGGGAACAATTAAATAAATTGCCCCGTTAATATCAATCATAAAGGACAAGATTGCCGCGCCTATTATCATGCAGAACACGAACAACATAAGCATTAAGCCCGCTTTGTTATCAATAAGAAATTTCATAATGTAGTAGTAAAGCGCAGTAAACACCAAAAGGCTTACGACTAGCGCTATTATGCCGTCCGTACTGCCCGTAAAGTGTTGCCATACCACAGGAACTCTTTCTGTCAGTTTCATCTTCTACTTGTTCTCCGTTATTATTTTAAATATTGTAAGATACACACCGTCGTCTGCATCTAATTGACCACTTTTTATTCTGTAATCGGTATCCATCAAGGCGTCAACGGCGTTCTTAAGCGAACGCTTTTTAAATTTTGACGCTTGCTCTATCGCTTTTTTTACTGCAAATTCTTTCACGCCCAAAAGTTTTGAAAGTTCAGCCATGCTCTTTCCACTTATCGCTACGTGTAAAAGCCTGCGAAAATAAGTGTAGGTATACGTCAATATTCCGTGGGGCGTTTCGCCTTTTGAAGTTAAATCGTGTATAACTTCTAAAGCGCTATCAAACCTTTTACGCGCTATAAATTCCGTCATCTCGTATATCTTATACTCGGTGGAACGGGATACTAAATCTTCAACCGATTGTGGCGTTACTAAACCGCCTTTACCAGCGTATGCTATGAGTTTTTGCGTTTCGTTTTGTATTCTCGTCATATCGCCCAAACAGTATTCGCTTATCATTTGCGCCGTTTGTGACTCTATTGACACACCTTCCCTTATACATTCGCTACGAATCCAACGAATTAATAAACTCGTATCTGCCTTTCCACAATCAACCACGCAAACGGTTGAAAACTTTTTCAAACTTTCGCACGGCTTTTCGTTTAGCACTACTAAAAGGCTACAATCAGACGGGTTTTCAAGATACTCTTTAAGCCCACTTTTTAAGTATTCTGCTTTGGGGTAAAATTCCCTTAACACAGTCATTCTTTTTTGACTTAAAAAGGGATAGCCGTTGAGTGACGCCGTTAGTTGCCCAACGGACACGTCGCTTTCTAAAGTAACGCAGTTTATTGAAGGCTCTTGAACGAACTTGTTTTTAAGCAAAGTAAAACCGCGTTCCCTAAAAAACGCGTCTTCCCCTTCAAAGAGATAAATGCTGTATTCTTGCCCGTTATCCAAGCCGTTTTTAAACTCTACATACTTCAAAACAAAACTACCTCTTATACATATTAGCATTTTTTTCCCCGTTTTGCAAACGGTTACCCCTAAATTTCTATATTATTTATATAAAAAAAGAGTAAAACTCAAACTTTTTAAGCCTTACTCTTTATTATTCAACAAAGCACGTAACCGTTTTAATTTATTTTAACGACCAAATTACCACCGCTTTCAGCATTTTCATATTGAGCGTTATATCTATAACTTATTTTATTTTTTGCGTCTATCGTATTAAAAATTCTTTCAGTATCCGCGCCGATAACCGCGTAATCGTATTCGCCAGCAAATAAAGTATAATCGTATTGACTTTTATACACCGACGCTATCAATAATTTACTGCCGTCAATATCAAGTTCAACGCCATTTCCTTCAGCAATAAACTTTGCGTCAAACTGCTCTATGGGAATATCATCAAAAAGCCCTACTATTTCCCTTTCCCCAAAAGATATTTTTATAGCCCGTTCCATATCGCTATCTTGCATGCCGTAATAGTACACGCCGTTAAAGGGCGCAACGCCGTTGACTTTGGTTAAAAACACTTGCATATCAATAGGGTTATCCATAAAAATAACGCTATCAAACTTTTCTATTCCCCTTGAATTAACTATTCTTTTTAGTCTGCTTGAAGAGAAAATATGCTTTGAATCGCTTACTATTAACGATACGTGGTCGTTTGCGTCAATTACGCTTACCGAATAATTTTGACTGCCTATAACGTAAAGGTAATTTACGTTTGAAATTGCAAAGTTATACGATACTGCGCCTATTACACAAATACTTGCGCATACCGTTGCCACGATTGTTTTTGCCTTTCTTTTTAGGTTTACTAGTCCACACGGCGTTATTAACGCAACGTAAAAGAATATTATAAACACCGATAACGCAAAACCACCTATTAAAAATATTTTCCAGTCAAATGCAGTTATGCACATATTTACAAACTTAAATATGTAATTACAAGGGAAAAGCGTTACGTTAGAAATATTGAAAATACCGCCTATAAGCGCTAAAACGAAAGTCAAAACGTAAATAATTGAAACCACGGGTACGAATACTAAATTTATAATTACTGCAATGACTGAAAATTTACCGAACGCCGATAAACTTATGGGTATAGCAAACAGTTGCGCCGAAACAACTACGCCTATCGCCGAAGATATTTTATTCGGTAAAAATTTTAAACTTTTGGTTATAGGTGGGGAAAGCAAATTTATGCCTATCACTACCCCGAACGAGAGTTGAAAACCTGCACATAAAAGTTGAACGGGGTTAAGTAGTAAAACTATTATAGACGCAAGAGCAGTTGAAGAAAGTCCGTCGTAACGCTCACCGGTAGCCGTGGCAAACAACGCAACTGAAGTCATTATAGTCGCCCTAATTGAAGATGCGGAAAACCCACACACACCCGAATAAAAAAGCAACACCCCCGTCAACACGAAGGCTTTGACTAATTTGTTTACTTTTAACTTATCAAAGATAAAGTTAAAAACCGTCGCTAAAAAGCCGATATGCAAGCCTGACACGGCAAAAATATGCGCTACGCCTGCCTCTCTATATGATGAAATCACGTCTAAATCCATATACTCGTCACCACCCGTAAGTAGTGCGTACGCAACGGAAAATTCACTATCGTCAAGCCCGTTTTGCAGAGAGTTACGAAAGAATAAATTTACCTTTTCAAACACGGTAAGCTTATTGCCCGTTACGGTAATTTCATCTGCGTTAAGGGTTGCGGTATATTTTACTCTATCGGCTAACCCGTAGGCGTTAAAAGTGCCGTCGTAAAACGCGTCTTTATCAGTAATTAACCCGTCAAATTTAACTAAATCACCTACGTTAAGGGCGTTTTCGCCGTAAATATAAGTTGCTATTTTGTACTTAATTTTACCGTCGTACACGCCGTTGACGGAAACCTTTTCTATAACGGCGTAACTGCCGTAATCAGTTTGATGTACGCTTTCTATCTTGCCCGTTACCGTATAGTAATGATTACCTAGCGTTGCATTTTGATAAGAATTGTAATTTATAGTAAAATACACGCTACCTAAAGCGAAAAAAAGAACAAAAATAAGCGCGTAAATAAGGTTGCCCTTTAATTTATCGCGCCGAGTGAAAAATATTAAAAATAGCGAAATTGATAGGGCGAAAAACACCCCGAAAAGTATTGCTAAACCAACGGCTTTTACTGCAACGTAATACGCAAAAGCAATACCAACGGCTAAACTTACGGCTGAAAACAAAATCGGTCTTAAATTAAGCAATTTTTTAAACTTTTTCATCTTTTGCGCACCTACTTTTTTTAATTTTATGATAAAGCACAATAAATGTCAAATTTTTCGTTGCGTATAACGATTTTTTTTGATACAATATAGTTAGCCTTCATGGTGCGATAGGAGGAGCAAAAAAAATCCACAATATATAATAAGAAAGCCTATTTCGTCTTCGTTGACGAGCGGTGCTCTTGGTCGTCGTTTTTTTCCGACCATAATAAAAGAGATGCAGAAGCAACGGGCAAGGCATTCACCGTTTACGTAACGGGTTATTATTTTCTTCTCCGTCGGCCGATGCAGGTTTTTTTATTTTTTGCGTTTGTATCGTTTGCAAAGACGCTAAAATTGTGTTAAAATGATTTCAATAAGGCCTCATAGTCAAGCGGTCAAGACGCCGCCCTCTCAAGGCGGAGTCAGGGGTTCGACCCCCCTTGGGGCTACCAAAAAAGCACGAAAATATTCCGTGCTTTAACTTTTTAGTCAAGGGGGTCTCACCCTTCGGGTTCTGATCCACTAGCGTGGGACGGCATCCCTTTTGTCAACCATATGTTGACATTTCCCCTTGGGGCTACCAAAAAGCACGGTTTTTCCGTGCTTTAACTCTTATGCAAATAAAAATACTACATCAAGGTTAAAATTTTATGCCGTATTTGTATTTAGCTTTATCAGTAATTTGTATAGCCTCGTCAAGTATCTGCGGTGGTTTTTTCACACGCAGGACTAAAAACTATAAAGACCAAACTTCTCTCTTTAATTTAATTAACATTTTGAGTATGTTAATTTTTTTCTGCGTGTATTATGCATTTGATTTCAGTTTTGATCCAAAAGTTTTACTATATTCTTTAGCGATAGGCGTTTGCTTACCACTTTCAACTATTTCATACGTTTACGCATTAAAAAACGGCTCGGTTGCGCTAACTTCATTATTGTTTCAAACATCATTGATATTCGTTACAATTTGGGGATTGATTTTTTGGGGCGCACCGTTTAAAATTACGGTAGTTATAGGCATAGTTTTAGTTATAATTAGTTTATCGCTTTGCATTTTATCCCCCAAAAAGACCGAAGAAAAAAATAAAACAGTTTCACCTAAATGGTTTTTTTGGGCTATTTTGTCTTTAGTTTGCAACGCTACAAGCACAATCTTTCAGCGTGAACAACAAATGCGTTTCAACGGAAAGCACGGTAGTATGCTTATGGTTTTTGCTCTTATAATTTCTTCAATCGTTTGCTTAGTTATATACTTAAAAAGCGATAAAAGTCAAAGCAAAATAGTATTAAAAAAACAATGGTTCTTACCCGTTAGCAACGGCTTAATGACTGGCGCTACGAACGTCTTTGTAATTTTGTTAGCAACTAGCACGCTTTCACCTAGCCTTATTTACCCCGTAATTGCCGTTGGCGGACTTATGATTTCAATGCTATTTTCCTTATTTGCCTTTAAGGAAAAACTTAAATGGTGGCAATGGTTAGGCTTTGGAATAGGTGCTATTGCCATTGCTTTAATAAATTTATAATTTACCCTACGATTCCTAAACCGATTGAAACAAAACAAAGCGTGGTTACTATTACTAAAAAGGTGAATAATAACCCTATCTTTACGTTCTTTTTTACTTTTCTTCTGCGTGATTTTTCCATTTTTTTACCGCCTTATTGCTTTTTACATCATTATTTTATAACCACATAGCGACATACGGTTGTCATATTAGCAACAAATTTTAAAAACACTATTGCTTTTTTTAGTGCTTTTTGATATAATAAAAATGCTGAAAGAAATTTCGGCATTATTACTTTAATAAGGGGGCTTACTTTATGAATATAGTTACGATTAGCCGTGAATTTGGTAGCGGTGGCAGAGAGTTAGGGCGCGAAGTTGCTGAAATTTTAGGTTACGATTATTACGACCGTGAAATTATTTCTACAATTGCAGAGCGAAACAATATGGACGAAAGTTATATTGAACACGCTTTGAATTCAAATATGTGGCAAACTTTTCCACTTTCCTTTAGGCACTCTTTCATATCACCTATTGAAATACACTCGCCACAAATTAACATTTTACTTGACCAAAAACACGTTATTGAAGAAATTGCAAAGAAAGGTAAAAATTGCGTTATAGTTGGGCGCAACGCAGACGTTTTACTTAAAGATTATAACCCGCTTAAAATCTTCGTTTCGGCAAGCATGGAAGCAAAAATTGCACGCTGTAAAGACCGTGCAGATCAAACTGAAGCAATGTTTTCCGACAAAGAATTTAAGCGTAAAATTCAACGCATTGATAAAAACCGCGCGCGCACACGCTACGTTTTAGCCGACGGCGAGTGGGGACACAGGCAGTCTTACTCTTTAATAGTTGATACGTCTAACTGGGAAATACCTGAACTTGCAAAAAGCGTTGCAGACTTTGTTAAAAGATACTTTAAGGACGAATAAAAAACATAAAACCGTATGCAAAAAACGCATACGGTTTTGTTTTTTTGTTTAGTTTATCTTCTTGGCCACTTTCTATCCGACAGAGCAAGCGCCCCACTTATAGGCGAAATAAATATGAGCATACATACTCTAAAGCCCGTACTGATGGGCTTTTCATTTTTAATCTTTGAGCAAAAGACAACCGTAAAAATAATGGTTGCAATAGACGCTATTATTGCCATTACTATTGTTAGTGGTTCTTCCGTAATTCCAGCACCTGCGATTGAATAAATAGGTCCAACGATGCTACTGATTATACTGAACACTTTGCTGACCTTTAACGGCCCTACGGGTGTTAAGGGTTGATTTTCTTGTAACTCTTGTTCTTTGTTGATTTCTTGATTAAAATCGTAGTCTTGATTTTCCATAACTTTTCTCCTTTTAGTTATAATTTTTATAAATTTCTTTAAGACGTTTACAGCCGTGGCGAACACCACGCAATTTGCGTAACGCTTTTGCTTCTATTTGGCGTATTCTTTCCCTAGTAACCCTAAATTCGTTACCAACTTCTTCAAGCGTTCTCACCCTTTGATCGTCAAGCCCGTAACGCAACCTTAAAACGTGCTCTTCACGTGGGGTTAGCGTGTTTAACGACTGCTTTACGCTTTCTTGAATCATTTTATA
>JAZSJY010000057.1:0-4627 GCA_045534565.1 Christensenellaceae bacterium
TAATTCACCGTTTAGTTGCTGAAGCGCTTGAAGAACTTGGCGTAACGGATAAAACTATAGGTATTGCTTCGGTTGGTTGTTCGGTATTCTCTTACAACTATTTTAACTGTGATATGATACAAGCGGCGCACGGTAGAGCACCTGCAGTAGCAACGGGCGCAAAACGCGCTAATCCTGATAATATAGTATTTACCTACCAAGGCGACGGCGACCTTGCTGCAATCGGTACGGCTGAAACCGTTCACTCTGCTGCAAGAAACGAAAACATCACGGTAATTTTCGTTAACAACGCAATTTACGGTATGACGGGTGGTCAAATGGCACCTACAACTCTTCCACAACAAGTAACGCAAACTTCGCCTTACGGTAGAGACGTAACCGTTGTTGGTTATCCCGTAAAAGTATGTGAAATGTTATCCCAAGTTGACGGTGCGTCTTATCTTGAAAGGGTAGCAGTTAACAACGTTAAAAACATTAAAAAGGCAAAGCAAGCAATCAAAAAGGCTTTCCAAAATCAAATTGAAGGCAAAGGTTTCTCTCTTATAGAAGTATTGTCAACTTGTCCTACTAACTGGGGATTAACTCCAAAGGCAGCACTTAAGTGGTTGGATGAAAATATGGAAACGTATTATCCGCTTGGCGTGTATAAGGATAAGTATAAGGAGGAAAAGTAAATGGGTAAGACTACTAAAATTCTTATTGCAGGCTTTGGTGGACAAGGTATTTTATTTGCAGGTAAAGCGCTTGCTTTTACCGGTCTTAAAAACGGCATGGAAGTAAGTTGGTTGCCTTCCTACGGGCCTGAAATGCGTGGTGGTACGGCTAACTGTAGCGTAACTTTAAGCGACACGCCTATCGGTTCACCGATCGTTGATAAACCTGACGTTTTAATTGCAATGAACTTGCCTTCGCTTGAAAAATATTATAACGAAACGGAAAAAGACGGTTACGTTATTTACGACAGTTCGCTAATAAATAAAGAAGCAACTAGAACGGATATCGTTACTAAAGGTATTCCTGCAACCAAAATGGCAAGTGATAACGCGCTTGAAGGTTTAGCGAATATGATAATTATGGGTAAAGTTATAAAAGAAACGAACGTTTTAACGTTGGACCAAGTTAAAAACAGTTTAGCGCTAATGGTTCCTGCAAAAAAGGCTGAAATGCTTGAAAAGAACATTAAAGCCATTGAATTAGGCTATAATTATTAAAAACAAAAGAGCAAAGTGTGTAAGCGCTTTGCTTTTTTATTTGTATCATAAACGTTTCCTTTAAGCATATATTGAATATAGAAAGCCTAAAAGGAGAACATATATGTCATTTTTCTGTAATTTTCAGTCGGATAGATGTCCGGGGCAAATAAACGGCAATCCGCTTAACGGCTTATGTGAAAAGGTATGCGTTCAGGCAAAAAAGGTATTTGACGCGTGTATGCAACAAAGTCAATTGAATAATATAGTGTTAAACGTAACGAATTTAACGCCTTCAAATCCTACATATCCTTTGACGTTTATAAGCGCAAAGAGTACCGTTTCACAAGGGGTAATAAGTAATTTACTTATAGAACCACTTAATGAAAGACCTAACTGTGCAAGGGTAAAGGCAGACGTAACTATTCCCGTGTCCGTAGCGTACACCGACGCAAACGGCGTTGAGGGAGTTGCAACTTCTACTATAACGGTCAATAAAGACGTGATTTTGAATATTCCGTCAGCATCTATAATGCCTTTTAACGTAGAAGCAGTAGTTTCGTTAGTGTCAACACAAGGAACGTATTCTGCCGAAAATCAATTTACCATTGATGCGTGTGTTAGCATAATATTGAAAGTGGTAATGGATGTGGAACTGCTTATTCCGTCTTATGGTTATGCCGCAATTCCGCCGTGTCAGGAATATACACAGGAAGTTTGTGCAGGATTTTTTGAATTGCCAATGTATCCGGAGTAATCAAAAAAATCGTAAAAGACGACGCTTTATAAAAGCGCCGTTTTTTTATTTTAATCGCTTGTAATAATCTTTTGTTTTGTGTTATTATATATTTATAAAAAGGAGAGCATTATGAGAGATAATTTTATTGTTTACGCACATAGAGGAGCAAGTGAATACGCACCTGAAAATACGCTGATGTCTTTTTACTTAGGCGTTCAAATGGGGGCAAATGGTATTGAAACGGACGTTCGCCAAACAAAGGACGGCGTGCTCGTTCTTTTCCATGATAAAACTTTAGATCGTGTTACCGATGGTACGGGAAATATTTGCGACTATACGTTTGAAGAATTGCAAAAATTTAACGTGATTAAAAACGGTAAGATTGATAAAATAGTTACTTTAGAAGAATTTTTAAGCCGTTTTGCGTGGCGTGATTTAACTTTTGCAATTGAAATTAAGGCTGAAGGTATTTCGGAACGTGTTTATCAAATGATTAAAAAGTATAATGCTGTAGATAAATGTATTATAACTTCTTTTGAATTTGAAAACTTTATTCCGCTCAATAAATATGCCCCTGAGTTGAAAATGGGGTACTTGGTTGACGATATAACTGAAGACGTTCTAAATGCATATAAACAAGTTAATTTTTATGAGATTTGCCCTAATGCGTATAAAATAGACGGCAATTTCGTTAAAAAATGGAACGAAATGGGGTATAACGTACGCGCTTGGAATATAACTAATCAAGAAATAATGAAAAAGGCGTATAATGACGGCGTTGGCGGTATGACCGCTAATTTTCCCGATAAGTTGATAGAGTATATAAAATAATTAAAGAAATGAAGATTTTTGCAATAAGTGATTTGCATATTTCAACTAACACTAATAAACCGATGGACGTTTTTGGCGGCAACTGGGTTGGCTATTTAGATAAGATATTTGAAGATTGGCAACAAAAGGTTACCGACGACGATTTAGTTCTTATCGGTGGTGATATAAGTTGGGCTATGAATATGGAAGACGCCCAAAAAGACTTGCAAACACTATCACATTTAAAAGGTAAAAAAATAATGGTGAAAGGCAACCATGATTACTGGTGGAGTGCAATAAGTAGGGTAAGGGAAATGTTACCTGAAAACTTTTACGCTTTGCAAAACGATAGCGTTCGTTTTGACGGTGTTGTAATTTGTGGGTCAAGGTGTTGGAGCGTTCCTGGCGCACCTGATTTCGGCGAGCACGATCTTAAACTTTATCAAAGAGAAACAGAAAGACTAAAACTTTCTTTAAAATCTGCAAAAAAAATGCAACAAGAAGGTGACAAGTTGATTGCTTTAATACATTATCCACCATTTAACGTGTATAGGGAAAGTTCGGCTTTTACTGATATTTTTGAAGAATACGGTGTTGATAGCGTCATTTACGGGCATTTGCACGGAAAATCTGTGCGTGCGGACAAGCTGGCTGTAAAAAATGATGTGAAATACTATCTAACTTCTTGTGATCAAGTAGAAAACAAATTAACGGAGATACAGTTATGATTGAAGAAAACAATACGAATCAACAAACTGTCGTAAGTGAAACTCAAAATGAAGTTAAACCTACGGCAAAAAACAAAGTCGTTAACTACCTTAAAACGCTACCAAAACGTTATTTTATAACGGCGTTTTCAGGTATGGCGCAAGGTCTTTTCGTGACTTTAATTGCGGGCACTATTCTAGCGCAAATTGCAGGTTGGATAGGTGATAATTACGTTGGTAACACTTTTTTATTTATTGCAAACCTTGCAAAAATTTTAATGGGCGCTGGTATAGGTATAGGTATTGCGCACGCATTAAAAAAGAATAAATTGCTAGTTTTTGCTGCGGCAGTTGCAGGGATGGTCGGTGCTTTTGCGGATAAACTTATAGTTGGTGGTGCTGGTTACGACGCCATAATGACTGCTTTTTCTAAAGGTTTACCAGGCAATCCTATAGGCGCGTACGTAGTTACTATGTTGGTCGTTGAAATAGTGGAATTGTATGCAGGTAAAACCAAGTTGGATATAATATTAATACCCCTTGGGGTATTAATCCTGTCTTTCGTAGGCGTGTTCGTTGCTTGGCCGTTTATAAAATTAGTTGATTTATTTGCAGAACTTTTAGTTATAACAATTAACGCTGGCTCTGCGGTTAAAATTATCGTCGGTATATTTATTGCAGTCGTAATGGGTGTGCTTTTGACTATGCCAACGTCTTCTGCGGCAATTTGGGTTGCAATTGCAACTTCTAATACTGCGCAAGCAAACCCTGAAGTATTTGCGATTGCAGGTGGCGCCGCCGTTGCTGGTTGCGCTGCTCACATGGTTGGTTTCGCCGTTACGTCGTTTAGAGAAAATAAATTCGGCGGACTTATTTCACAAGGGATAGGAACTAGTATGTTGCAAATTCCAAATATAATGAAAAAGCCTATAATTATGGTTCCCGAAATAATTTCAAGCGCAATCGCTGGGCTCGTTGCCGTTCTTCTTGATTTAAGGTGTACTGCCGCAGGCGGTGGTATGGGAACGAGTGGTTTAGTTGGTCTTTTTGGTGTGATAGATGCTTGCGCTGTATATAACGTGCCCACCGTTAACGTGGTGCTTGGAATAATACTTTGTTTATTCGTTATTCCTGCAGGCGTTTCTTTGGCTGTAAGCGAACTTATGAGAAAGAAAAAATGG
>JAZSJY010000155.1:0-10469 GCA_045534565.1 Christensenellaceae bacterium
ATTTTGCGATTTATAAAGAAAACGAGCGTGGTTTCGGTTAGCGTTTTAGGTGGCGTTATGAACGTTTTACTGCAAAACGCAACTTTCTGTTTAGTTACTAAATCAACGGCGTACTTAACTTACCTACCCTACCTTGCGTTAATCGGCGCAGTTGCAGGTTCTGTCGTTGGATTTATAGTATACTTAATAATCAAAAAATTCCCTTCCGTTAACAAGGGTGATATAGAAAAAACTGTGGAGAACTAAATTGAGTAAAAGATTAGGCAAAAGGTATCGTTACGGTATACACGTAAACGATATGAAGTATTTAACTGAAAATTCGCCTATTGAAAAGATGCCTGCACCAAAGGTTGCGTATATGAGTATGATGCAACATATCGGCGCGCCTGCTATCCCGATAGTAAACGTCGGCGACAAGGTTAAAAAAAGGCAACTTATAGCAAAGGCGAACGGCCCCGTTTCTGCAAATATATACTCTTCTATTTGCGGTACGGTTACCGACGTTAAAGATATTACCGTTGATAGTGGTAATAATATGAAGTTTATCGTTATTGAAAACGACGGCGGAACTGACGAAATTTTCTTTGACGATATAGAAGAACTCACTAGCGACGCTATTATTGAGAGAATTCGCCTTGCGGGTATAGTTGGGCTTGGTGGAGCAGGCTTTCCCACCGCCGTAAAACTTACCCCAAAAACGCAACTTGATACTTTGATTATCAACGGCGCAGAGTGTGAGCCTTACCTTACATGCGATTATAGGCTTATGATTGAAAACGCCCAAGATATTTATAAAGGTATTAAATACACGGCTAAAGCGCTTAACATAAATAAAATTATTATAGGTATTGAAGCAAACAAACCCAAAGCCATTGAAATTTTTGAAAAATTTGACGATATTGAAGTCGTTGTTCTTCAAAAGCAATACCCTATGGGTAGTGAAAAACACCTTATTTATTGCGCAACGGGTAGAAAAGTGCCTTGTGGGAAAATGCCCTTTGACGTTGGCGTTTGCGTTCATAACATAAAAACGGTTATTGCAGTTAAACACGCAATTGACGATAAAAAAGCGCTCTCTTCCACCGTGCTCACCGTAAGTGGCGAAGGAATAAACACCCCTAAAAACTTACGCGTTCAAATGGGTACGCCCCTTCAAGAAATAATTGATTTTTGCGGTGGCTTAAAAGACGGCGTTACTAAAATTATTGCTGGTGGACCTATGATGGGTAAAGGGCTTATCGGCGTTAATTCTTTCGTTAGAAAAACCCACTCTGGTTTTTTATTCTTAACGGATAAGGAAACGGATACTAACGAACCTTCCAACTGTATAAACTGCGCAAAGTGCGCTAAAAACTGCCCCATGCGTCTTATGCCTATGTACATTGAAAGCCATGCTCTTGCAGGCGATTACAAGGGCGCGGAAAAGTACGGCGCTATGAACTGTATTGAATGTGGTTCGTGCGCGTATAATTGCCCTGCTAAAAGACCTTTAGTTCAAAGCATATCTATGGCAAAATCAAAAATAAAGGAGATGAAGGCAAATGGAAAATAAAAATCTCGTTTTTTCAGCATCTCCGCACGTTAAAGGTCGCAAGACCACTCGCCAAATTATGCTTGACGTACTTATTGCGCTTACCCCTGCTTGCATTATGGGGTGCGTATACTTTGGCTTAAAAGCCTTACTTATTTTAGCGCTTTCGGTAATTAGCGCAGTTTTAAGTGAATTTATCTACCTTTTAATCGTCGGTAAAAAATTCAAACAAATACTTAAGCAATTTGACCTTACTTCAGTTATCACGGGTCTTTTGATAGGTATGAGTATAGGCACTAACTATCCTTGGTACGCCCCCGTTATAGGTAGCGTATTTGCAATAATCGTAGTTAAAATGCTTTTCGGCGGTACGGGTAAAAACTTGGTTAACCCTGCCGTTACGGGTAGAATTTTTATATTCATATCTTTCCAAACTGTCGTTACCGCATGGGCGTTACCTAATATCGCTTCTATAAGCGGTGGCGCGCTTTCTTCAGGCGCAACGGCGCTACCTAACGTTTTTGATAAAAACTTTACCCTTTCTAACTGGGACTTGCTTTTAGGAACGGGCGTTAGCGGTTGTATAGGTGAAACTTGTAAACTCGCCCTTATCGTAGGCGGTATTTACTTGGTTGCAAGAAAGGTTATAAACGGGGTTTACCCACTTATATACGTAGTCGTTACGGGATTATTCACCGTAGCGTTAAATAAAGATTTTGGCGTATTCTTACCGTCAATTCTCTCTGGTGGTCTAATTTTAGGCGCTATATTTATGGCAACCGACTACACCACTACCCCGAACACTACCGTAGGCAATATTATTTATTTCGTTGCGCTCGGTTTGCTTACCGCAGGTTTAAGACAAGCAACCAAAATGGAAACGGTTTCTTTTGCAATTTTATTGATGAACCTTTTAGTTCCACTAATTGATAAATTCGTTATAAACCGCCCCTTCGGTTACAAAAGGCAAAAAAAGACCAAGGAGGCAAAATAACAAATGAAGTTTTTTAAAAGCACTTGGTTCAAATGCATAACGGTTTTGCTTGCTATCTTGTTGGTTTCGGGTGCGTTGATTGCTATTCTAAGCGACCTTTTATACGTTTCGCCCGATATGCGAACTACGCGTGCCGTTAAGAAAATTTACGGTCAAGATATGAGTTACGCTGTCGTATTTGATATAGACAATCAAGAAAAGGGCGATAGCACCCTTACTACCGAAGAAAAACCACTTATCATTTACGACGAAGGTAGAATTAACAAAATATATATCATAGGCGATAAAACGAGTGGAAATTACGACCTTTTATTCCAAAGCGTTGGATACCAAGGTTATAAAGGCGGTACGATTACCGTTTGGACTTTAGTTAAAGTTTCTTCTACTTACGATATTGACAAGGTAGTTTTAGAAGGCTACGAAAAACAAACGCTTATGAGCAAGTTAGATAACGCTTTTTATTCTAAATTTGCTCTTACCGATATAACGGACGCTTACCAAAAAGGCGAATTATTCACAACGGACAGCAGTAAAAATAATTCTAACGCCGTTTCAGGCGCAACTTACTCTGCAAACGCTTGTATTAACGCCGTAAACTGCGTTATTAAATACGTTGCGCAAGGGGGTATTTCAAGATGAAAACAAACTTCAAAAAGATAGCCGTTGACGGCGTATTGAAAAACAACCCTACCTTAAAACTAGTTTTAGGTACTTGCCCCACCCTTGCACTCACGACTTTAGCAATGAACGGGCTTGGCATGGGCGCAGCCGTTACCTTGGTTTTAATTTGCAGTAACGTGCTAATTTCACTACTTAGAAAAGTTATTCCTGAACAAGTAAGAATACCTGCGTTTATTCTTATTATAGCAACTTTCGTTACTTTAGTTAGGCTTGCGTTAGATTACTTTTTACCGAGTATTTACGAATCTTTAGGGCTTTACTTACCGTTAATAGTGGTTAACTGTATAATTCTTGCAAGGGCGGAAAGTTTCGCTAGTAAAAACACCGTGCTTGCATCTGCTTGCGACGGGTTGTTTATGGGTTTAGGTTTTACCCTTGCCCTTACGCTTTTAGGCGCAGTTAGGGAAATTTTAGGTGCAGGCGCAATTTTCGGCTATAAACTTTGGGATTTCCAAATCGGCTTTTTCTCTTCAAGCGCAGGCGCGTTCTTTACATACGGCGTATTTATCGCTTTGTTTGCTTTTGTTTCTTCACTTATTGAAAAGAAGAAAAAGAAAAAAGACTTTGAAAAGTCGTTATTGACTGATAAGGAGGAAAATTAGTATGGCACAATTTATTCTTCTTATAGTTTCAGCAGTATTTATAAACAACTTCGTAGTAGTTCAATTTTTAGGTATTTGCCCCTTCCTTGGCGTATCTAAAGACGTTAAAAGTGCTTTCGGTATGGGTATTGCAGTAACCTTCGTTATGACGCTTACTTGCCTTATCACCTACCCCATTTACACCTATCTTTTAGTGCCTAACGGTTTAGCATTTATGGAAATAATAGTGTTTATTTTCATTATTGCGTCAATCGTACAAATGATTGAAATGGTACTTAAAAAGTTTATTCCGTCACTCTATAACGCCATGGGTATTTACCTACCCTTAATAACTACTAACTGCGCAGTTTTAGGCGTTGCAGAATTAGTTATAGACCACAAGCAAATGGCGGCAGTTCTTCACATTGCAGAAAGTCAAATGAATATGGGTTACGCCGTTTTATACGGACTTTTCGCAGGGCTTGGTTTTACGCTTGCAATAGTTATTATGAGTGGACTTCGTGAAAAGGTTGCAAAATTGCCCATTGCTAAACCGCTTAAAGGTTTCCCTATTGCAATGATTACCGCTTGCTTTATTGCAATGGCGTTCTACGTGTTTGCGCTTATATAAAAGGGGGTTAAATATGGAAAATTTATTAGTAAACGCAATAAACACCAAAACTCTTTTATTAGTGCTTGCAATAGTTGCCGTTTTAGCAATAGTGTTTGCCGTGCTTATAGTTTTAGTTTCTAAACTTTGCGCCGTTAAAGAAGACCAAAAAGTTAAAGACGTTTCTTCTCACCTTGCAGGCGCTAACTGTGGTGGTTGTGGCTACGCAGGGTGTAACGACTACGCGAAGGCGTTAGTTGAAGGCAAAGCAACTTTGAATTCTTGTGGGGCTACCCCGTGCGAAGAAAAAGAACAAATAGCAAAAATTCTTGACGTTCCTTTTAGCGCCGTTTCAACCGATTACGCAGTAGTTAAATGCGCCGGTGGGCGTGATTGCTTAACCAAATTTGATTACGTTGGAAACGAAGATTGTAACTTTATAAACGTTAATTTTAACGGCAACAAGGCTTGTTCTTTCGCCTGCCTTGGCGGTGGAACTTGTACCAAAGCGTGTACCGACGGCGGTATAAAAATGAAAGACGGCACACCCGTTGCCGACAAGGCGATTTGTTCTGCTTGTGGCGCTTGTATGCGCGCTTGCCCAAAACACCTTATAGACCTTATACCTAAAAAAGCAAAAGTTTACGTTGCTTGTTCAAGTAAGTGTAAAGGTAAAGACGTTATGGGCGTTTGTAAAGTTGGTTGCATAGGTTGTGGGATTTGCGCTAGAAACTGCCCAGAAAACGCAATAACTATGGTTGACAACCTTCCCGTTATTGATTACTCAAAATGTACGGGGTGCAAAACTTGCGTTCTAAAATGCCCAAGAAAAACCATAAAAGAAATATAATTACCATATAAAAGCAAGTAATTTTACTTGCTTTTAATTTTTTAAAGTAATATCATATACTTGATAAAATTAAAGTTGGGTTTAGTAATGCAAAAGGTTATCGCAAAAGAAGATAAAAGGCGTTTAACGGCGTATAGATTTTTAATTTTCGCGTCATTTTTTCTATACATAATTTTAACGGCGTCAAAAAATATTTACGTTGCTGAAAAGTTATCATTAGTTGAAACGGGTAAATTCGGCACTCTTACCGACCTAGCGTCAACTATGGAATATTATTTTTACACTTACGCAGCCACTCAAATAATATTGTGCTTTTTTATGAAAAAACTCAATATAAAGTGGTTTTTAACTATTATGCTTAGCATTTCAGGCGTGCTTACTATAGTTATTGCGTTCACCCAAAACATTACGCAACAATGGATAATTTTTGCTATAAACGGAATTGCCCAAGCAGGCATTTGGGGTTGCGTTATTAAAATATTAGGCAAATACTTACCCGAAAAAATGTTGCCGTCTGCAAACAAACTTATGACTTCCGGCCCTGCCGTTGCAGGCGTTATCGCTTACGGCACGTCTGCGGCGTTCGGCGATAGTTGGCCTATCCCCTTCATTTTACTTGGTTCTTTACTTCTTTTTGCCGTTGCAACTTATTTTATAAGCGTAACCGTAGTTTCTAAATACCCAAGGGAAATAGAAGTTTTACACGTAGTAAATAAAGACGGTAGCGAACAAGACGTATTAAAGAGCGACGATAACGACTTTATTCACTTAAACAGTAAAAAGAGAGTTGTTGTTTTTTATATTGCGTCAATCGTTATGGGGCTGTTAGTAACTGCGTTCTTCTTCTCGCTAAACAATATTTTAGACGTATATTTAAGGGATATAGGTGGCTTTAATCCAACCACGGCTAAACTTCTTACCGTACTTGCGCCCGTGCTTATAATCGTCGGCCCGTTCTTTACTGTCAACGCTTGTGAAAAGCACAAAAACTTTCTTTGGGTTGCCGTAGTTATATTCTCAATATCACTTATCTTCCCCCTACTTTTGATTTTCCTTTTTGATATTGACTTTATCTATTTACCACTTGCAATATACCTTGGCTTTTTGATTTTTACCAACGGTGGTAGATCCATTTCACTTTCTATTGCAGCGCTTAAAGTTCGTGATAAAATAGACACGGGTATTTACAGTTCGTTAGTAAACGCATCTGCATCAATTTCAACGGGCATTGCGCCAAAAATTCTAACCAAAATTATAGATAACCCTAACCTTTCTACAAGGCAAAACTGGCTTAACAGTTTTATAGTTACTTTATGTATAGGCGTGTTTACAGTTTTGCTTTTAATAGC
Organism: Christensenellaceae bacterium; assembly: GCA_045534565.1. Classification (GTDB taxonomy): domain Bacteria; phylum Bacillota; class Clostridia; order Christensenellales; family Borkfalkiaceae; genus UBA1259. The sequence goes on from JAZSJY010000155.1 coordinate 6,597, forward strand.
ACTTGCCCTTTGGGTTAGGCGCTTAAACAAAAAAGATAAGCAAAAATCTTTAACTTTAGACAAATAATTATTCGTTTTTTTGGGTAAAATTAAAAAAACGATTGATTTTATCTTTATAATTTAATATAATAAAATAAATTAAAAAGGAGTATTAGAAATGGCAAAAAAATTAACTAACAAACAGATCAGCACGTTGATCGTTGCCGGAATTATTTTATCTATCGGCGTATTATTTTGTTTCCATGAAGCACTTTCGGGTATAATTAGTTACATTATAGGCGCAAGCATAAGCTTAGTTGGGCTTGTAATGATTATAATGACTGCAGTTTCTGAAAGAAATTTATTTAACCAAGAAGGGATATTCGGCACGTTTATAATTGCGCTGGGCATATTCTTTGCTATTAACGATTTTATTAGAAATATTTTTGACTTTATCCCCTACTTTTTAGTTGGCGCAGGCGCTCTTTTAATCGGCGACAGTTTCTTCAAACTCTTTGAAGATAGAAAAACGGCTGCTTTTATATTTGAACTTCTTGCAGGTATTGCTATTTTAGTAGTTGGTATTTTATTGTTTACCTTGTATAATTTCAAAAAATATACCTATATGGTTTTAGGTATTGCAATGATAGTTTTTGCGCTCTATATTTTAATAGTTCGTTTCATCGTAAAGAAAAATCAATAAGTATTGCAAAACTAAAGGGGCGTGATTACACGCCCCTTTTTATTTTACCCTTAAGTTATTGACAGTTTTTTTTATATGTTGTATAATACCTTACGGAGATTTATTATTATGGATAACAAAGAAAAGAATTTTTTTATTAAAGACGAACGCATAGTTAGGACGGCGAAAATCATATTTGCGATATTGTTCGTCGTTGGCTTTTTCGCCTTGTTTATACTTTGTTTTTACAATATCGGCTTTATAACTGCTTTAGTTTTATTCGTAATCGTAGGCGTTATAATTCTTTTCGTGTTAAACGCCCTGTATTTTGCGCTAATTAGAATTAGGGTTTTAGAAGAAAAACTTTCAAAAACTATTGATAAAGTTAAAGACCAAGACCAAAAAATAAACGAATAACTTTGTAAACTTAAAGAGCGTACCATCAGGTACGCTCTTTTTTTCTTTTGTGAAATATATTTATAAACTTTCAAGGTAAATAGACGCGTTAGTCGCAGCAACTGCGCCGTCGCCTATCGCCGTTGAAACTTGTCTTACGGCTTTCGTTCTGCAATCCCCTGCAACGAACAAACCTTCCGTTTTGGTTTTGCACGTTTCGTCTGCAATAATATAGCCCATTGAATCAAGGTCAACCACGTTTTCAAACGCCTTATTATCTGGCACTTGACCGATAGCAACGAATACTGCAGGGATTTCGTGGCGTTTAATTTCGCCGTCGGCATCCTTATATTCTATTGCAGTAAGTTCGTCTTCCCCGATAAAGTCAATTACGCTAGTATTCGGTCGCCATTCAATATTTTCCTTTGACATAAGTGCTTTCACGTGCGCTTTATCGCCAAAGAATTTATCAAACAAGGTGTAGATATAAACCTTTTTGCAATAACTTGCAAGAAGAAGTGAATATTGAAGGGCTGTGTTTGCGTCGCCTATGATAGCAACTTCCCTATCCTTATAGAAAGGACCGTCGCAAATAGCGCAATAATAGACGCCCCTACCCACTAAATTTTCTCTGTTAGACTTCGTTCTTAAGTGCTTATGTTTAACGCCTGAAGCGATAATTACGCTCTTTGCAGAGTATTCGTTATATTCGGTCTTAACTAAAAAACTTTTATCTTCAAGTTTTTCTACCTTGATAACCTTTTCAATTTCCACTTCTGCGCCAAGTGAAGTTATTTGGTCAAAAAGATTGTCTGCAAACTTTTCACCACTTATTTCTTTTATGGTTGGATAATTTTCAAGCCTTGGCGAAGTTGCAATTTGACCGCCCAAACTTTCACTTTCCAAAACCAAAACCGTCTTACTGTTTCTTAAAGCGTATAGCGCAGAGGTCATCCCTGCTGCGCCTGCGCCTATTACTATAATATCGTACATATTAGTTTATGCTCTCAATGTATTTTCTAATTTCACTTGCGTTGTCGTATGCGTCAAAGCCGTTGCCGTTAGGTACTAAAAGGGTGGGCGCTTTTTTAACGCCGAACTTTAAGGTAGTAGCCTTATCTTCTTCCGCATTAATTACCGTGTACTTAATACCTGCTTTATCAAGCATCATTTTGCTCGTTTTGCAGTTAGGGCAACCGTTTCTAGTGAAAAGAACGGGGCCGTTAAGTTCGGGTGCTGGTTCACCTTGCTTTTCGCAAGCGCAAGCGTCTTGTGTTTTTGCCGTGAATTTTGAAGTTTCAATATTATATTCTTTTCTATCTTCAAATTCCTTTCTCTTACCGTCGTTCCAGTTTTGGATAGGACGATAGTAACCGGTAATACGGCTGTAAACTTCAGTCTTCTTACCACAAGTCGGGCATTCGTAAACTTCGCCTGCTATATAACCGTGGTCGCTACATACTGAATACGTAGGTGACATGGTGTAGTAAGGAAGTTTGTAGTTTTGAGCAATCTTACGAACGAGATTTGCAGCGGCTTTCCAGTCGGGAAGTTTTTGACCAAGGAACGCGTGAAATACCGTACCTGAAGTGTAAAGGGTGTGCAATTCGTCTTGCATATCAAGTGCAGAGAAAATATCATCAGAATAACCAACGGGTAAGTGTGAACTGTTGGTGTAGTAAGGCGTTGAATCAGTGTCAGACGCGCAGATAATATCAGGATATCTCTTTCTGTCGTGTTTTGCCAAACGGAAAGAAGTTGATTCTGCAGGCGTTGCTTCCAAGTTGTAAAGGTCGCCGTACATTTCTTGATAGTCAGAGAGTTTATTTCTCATGAAGTTCAATACGTCTTTAGTAAAGCTTTGCGCTTCGGGAGTGGTAAGGTTTTTACCTATCCATTTAGCGTTAAGACAAGCTTCGTTCATACCAACCAAACCGATTGTTGAGAAGTGGTTGTTGAAAGTTCCAAGGTATCTCTTGGTGTAAGGATAAAGCCCTGCTTCCAAAAGTTTGGTAACGGTATCTCTCTTAACTTTGAGTGAACGTGCAGAAATATCCATCATCTTCTTGAGTCTGTCGTAGAATTCTTCTTCCGTCTTTGAAAGGTAAGCAATTCTTGGCATATTGATGGTTACAACGCCGATTGAACCGGTTGATTCACCACTACCGAAGAAACCACCTGATTTTTTACGGAGTTCACGAAGGTCAAGTCTTAAACGACAGCACATTGAACGAACGTCACTTGGTTCCATATCGCTGTTGATATAGTTACTGAAGTAAGGCGTACCGTATTTAGCGGTCATTTCAAACAAGAGTTTGTTATTTTCCGTTTCAGACCAGTCAAAGTTAGAAGTGATTGAATAAGTAGGAATAGGATATTGGAATCCCCTGCCGTTTGCGTCGCCTTCAATCATGATTTCAATAAACGCTTTGTTTACCATTGCCATTTCTTCAACGCAGTCTTTATATTTGAAATCCATTTCCTTACCGCCAACGATTGCGTTCATTTCAGCAAGGTCGTTAGGAACTACCCAGTCAAGAGTAATGTTGGTAAACGGTGATTGCGTACCCCATCTTGAAGGAGTATTTACGCCGTAAATGAATGATTGTATGCATTGTTTAACTTCTTTATAGGTAAGGTTATCTACCTTAACGAAAGGTGCAAGATAGGTGTCAAAAGATGAGAACGCTTGTGCGCCTGCCCATTCGTTTTGCATAATGCCAAGGAAGTTAACCATTTGGTTACAAAGGGTTGATAAGTGACTTGCTGGTGATGAAGTAATCTTACCGGGAACACCGCCTAAACCTTCTTTAATA
>JAZSJY010000103.1:0-3722 GCA_045534565.1 Christensenellaceae bacterium
AAGGTGCGGTTACTTATTCAAGTCAAAGTAAAGTAAAAAGGCTTGGCGTAAAGGAAGAAGACATAAGAACTAAAGGCGCAGTCAGTTCGGTAGTTGCGTACAGAATGGCTGCAGGGTTACTTTCGGGTGGTAATTGTGACGTTGCGCTGTCAACCACGGGTATAGCAGGCCCGAAGAGTGACGACAGTAATTTCCCCGTAGGGCTTTGTTATATAGCGGTGGGCATGAAAGACGGCGTACATACCTATAAATATAATTTTACGGGCAATAGAGAAGAAATCACCGAAACGGCGAAGAATACCGCGCTGTTTCTGGCAATAAAAAAACTAAAAAATATATAATGGAAGGAAATAATTATGGATGAAAAAAAGATAAAAGCGTTAGAGAGCATGATGGCGCAAATTGAAAAACAATACGGAAAAGGCGCAATTATGCGCTTGGGACAAAATGCAGGTGATAATAATATAGAAGTTTTGCCTACGGGGTGCTTATCACTTGACCTTGCAATAGGCGTTGGTGGCTTGCCACGTGGAAGAATTATAGAAATCTACGGACCAGAATCTTCAGGTAAAACTACGGTTGCTTTGCACGTTATAGCAGAAGCGCAAAAAGCGGGCGGTATTGCCGCTTTCGTTGACGCTGAACACGCGTTAGATCCCGTTTACGCAAAGAATTTGGGCGTTAATCTTGATGAACTTTACGTTTCACAACCCGATACGGGTGAACAAGCGCTTGATATTACCGAATCTTTGGTTGCAAGTCAAGCGGTTGACGTAATCGTCGTTGACTCCGTTGCAGCGCTTACCCCCAAGGCAGAAATTGAAGGGGATATGGGCGATTCACACGTTGGTCTTCAAGCAAGACTTATGTCGCAAGCGCTTCGTAAACTTACCGCAATAACCAACAAATCAAAAGCGTGCATTATATTTATCAACCAACTTCGTGAAAAAGTTGGCGTAATGTTCGGCAACCCCGAAGTTACCGCAGGTGGTAAAGCGCTTAAATTCTACGCAAGCGTAAGAATAGACGTAAGAAAGGGCGACGCTCTTAAAGATAGCGACGGCGTTTACGGTAACCACACCAAAGCAAAAGTCGTTAAAAACAAAGTTGCTCCGCCATTTAAAACGGCAGAATTTGATATTATTTACGGCAAGGGTATATCTAAAGGCAGTTGTCTTATTGATTTAGGCTTGCAATACGATATTTTGCAAAAGAGTGGCGCATGGTTCTCTTATATGGGCGAAAAGATTGCTCAAGGTAGAGAAAAGGCAGTTGACTATTTAGAAAAAAATCCTGAAGTTGCAAAAGAAATTCAAGATAAAATTATGGACGCTTTCCATAATAAAGATTAAAAACATCTACAATATATTGACATTGTAAGAAAAAAGGTATACAATATAATCAGTTACAAGCGCGCCTATGGGCGTGTAAAAATAAACAGGAGGGCATAATACTATGCAAAACATTAACTACAGCTCCCTGTTCTTGGCAAACGGCGCAACTATCGCGTGGGTGGTAGTGGCAGTCGTTGCAGTATTAGCAATTGTTGCATCTATATTGTGTTGGGTTTTAAGTGCAAAAACTCTCAAAAAGAAATATGAAAAAGAGCAAGGCACCATTGATGAACAGCGCAACAAAATGCTTGACAATGTAATGAAAGAAAGCCGTGCTTTGAAAAAAGAAGCAATGTTAGAGGCGAAAGAACAGGAAGTAAAACTTCGCAACGATTTTGAGCGTGAAAGTAAAGAAAAACGCGCAGAACTTCAAAAAATGGAAAACAGGCTCAACCAAAAGGAAGAGACGCTTGAAAAGAAGGAAGAAAATCTAGCGAAAAGAAACGAAGAAACGACAAGACAACAAAACGCGTTAAAAGTAAAAGAAGGCGAGCTTGAAAAGAAACTTGAAGAAATCAAAGAGCAACATAACAAGATGCTTGAAGAATTTGAAAAGATTGCTCAAATGAGTAGGGAAGAAGCCAAGAAAGAACTTATTGACGCAATAACCGACGAAGCTAAGCGCGACGCTGCAGGTATGGTTAAAAACATAGAAGCAGAAGCAAGGGAAAACGGCGAAAGAAAGGCAAAGGAAATAGTAAGCCTTGCAATTCAAAAGTGTAGTACCGAACAAGCGACTGAAATAACCGTATCGGTAGTTCCACTACCAAGCGACGCTATGAAAGCAAGAATTATCGGCCGTGCAGGTAGAAACATAAGAACGCTTGAAAACGCAACGGGCATAGAACTTATTATAGACGACACGCCCGAAGTAGTTATCGTATCAGGTTTTGACCCTGTAAGAAGGGAGGTTGAAAGAATAGAGCTTGAAAAACTTATTCAAGACGGAAGAATTCATCCTGCAAGAATTGAAGAAACCGTTGAAAAAGTTAAGAAAGAACTTGACCAACAAATTAAAGAAGCAGGCGAAGCCGCAATGTTTGAATGTGGAATTTTCGGCTTGCATCCTGAAATCGTTAAGCTTTTAGGTAGACTTAAATTCCGTACTAGTTACGGTCAAAACGTATTAAAACACTCAATTGAAGTATCACACTTGGCAGGCGTAATGGCAACCGAACTCGGCGTAGATCCGGCGCTTGCAAAACGCGCAGGGTTATTACACGACCTTGGCAAAGCCGTTGACTTTGAAGTTGAAGGCACGCACATGCAAATCGGTGGCGACCTTGCTAAAAAGTATAGGGAAAATCACAACGTAATAAACGCAATCTTGGCTCACCACGGTGACGTTGAACCCAAAACTTTAGAAGCAGTTTTGGTTCAAGCGGCTGACGCAATCAGCGGTGCTCGTCCCGGTGCGAGAAGAGAAACTACCACTAACTATATCAAGCGTTTGCAAAAACTTGAAGAAATTTCAAGTGGATTTAAAGGCGTTGAAAAATGCTATGCAATCCAAGCGGGTAGGGAAGTGCGCGTAATGGTTAAACCCGAACAAGTAAACGACGCTCAAACCATTTTCCTTGCAAAAGAAATTGCAAAGAAGATTGAACAAGAAATGGAATATCCCGGTCAAATTAAAGTTAACGTTATACGTGAGTGGAGAGCAACTGAATTCGCAAAATAAAGTTTAATATACTGCGTTATACGGCGTTACTGCTAAACGTTTAGACTGCGATAACCAGACGGTTAATCTTACCCTAACCGTTTAGCGAGCCTTGTATAACTTGCATCTTAAACTTTATAAATAAACGCTTATAAACTTTGCAATATATATATAGCGTTTACAACAACAAAAAACTAAAGGGCAATCATAGTTAAGCGTGATACTCTTAACGGAGTATCACGCTTAACTATGATTGCCCTTACGGGCAAGTTATGAGCTATGAAATGCTTTGCATTGTTATGATTGGCTTCGCCAAGTTATAGATTGCAAAGGCAATCATATCATAACGCTTGCTGTGCAAGCTCATAACGGCGAGCAATGCGAGCCTCATAACCCTAAACTGAAAAAGAGAGAGCTTTTCGGCTATAAACCGATTGGTTCTCTCTTCTGTCGTTATAAGGGTTGGGGCTTATCCCAATGTGCATTTGACCAGTCAAATGCGATGCTCGCACTTAGCAGAGTTTTCAAATTCTCCGCTAAGGACATCACCCATACATCGCCCTTTTTATTTTTAAATCATATAATAATATTTTTCTTTTAACCTATACTAAAATATGCCGTCAAAAATTTTTTTAATTTTTTTGTGAAAAATACTTGACAGCAAAAAT
>JAZSJY010000034.1:0-4439 GCA_045534565.1 Christensenellaceae bacterium
AATCCCCTCCCTTTCCCTAGCACTGCAAAAAGAAAAACACCAACCTTTTGGTTGATGTTTTCTTTTTGGTTGCACGGGTGGTGAACCAGCCGAACCGTAAATTAAAAGCGTTAGAAAATTTCTAACGCTTTTAATTTACGCATAACGCTATCAATTTTCTTGTTTGAAGTTGTTAGTTTTTTTCTAAACTCGTATCTCTTTTCTGTTTTCATATTATTTTAACAGTATTGCGAAACTTTGATTTTTTAATTTAATCACTTCGCCAAAAATTCAATTCCTATTGAATTTTATTAGTAATCAAATACTCTCCACCAGTTAAATTTAGCGAAAGTTTTCCGTTTATAATATTGCTCGCCTTTTTTCCGTTTATTACGTATTCAGAACGACCAAAATCATCTAACGTAAATTCACAGTTCAAGCCATACGGAACTTTTACTTTTAATTCAATACCGCTTGAGGTTTTAACATAACTTACAAATATTTGCCCGTATTCAGTATTTTTATATGCAGTAGCGCTTGAAACTTGATTAATAAATTTCGGATAAAAATGAAATTTCTTATGACAAAGTTCAGATAAATTTAGCCCTGCAATATATTTATACATCCAACCTACTACACTACCAAACATTGGATGACAATGAGAAACTTGAACACCTATATCGTCGATAATTTCATCAAGTCCTGGCCAAACTTTATTCCATGCTTCACACAGTGTCGTTTCTCCATCTAACATTTTCTTAAAAGACGGCTTCTTATCCGCCGTAAACAATTGATAGCAAAGTTCCGTTTCTCCCCACTCGCTTAAAGCCTCTAAAAGCGCAGGGGTAATAATTATACCCGTATCAAATGTTCCATTGCTCTTATACTGATTAATTAAATTTTGTTTAATCTCGTCGCTTTCTTTATCGACAAAACCATATACTAACGGCAACAAATCAGCGCCCTGCACACCGTCTGCATAGTGCATAGTTTCCTTATTAAAAAAGGTTTTATTAACGGAATTTTTTATATTATCCTTTAAAATGATTAATTCACTTTTTTTCTCTGTTTTACCTATTATTTCGCACATCCTAACGGCGTTATCAACCGCTTTATAAAAGGCTAGCGTATTCATAAAATCCACGTTTAGTTCCGTAGGCGTAGGAGTAAGCCACTCGCCTAAATACCAACGAATAAAAGATTTTCTTATAATATAATCACCATCATGCGCGGTATTACAAAAACTAATATATTTAATAACGGCGTCAAACGATTTTTCTATAACTTTTTTATCCCCACAAAAAGAAAACAACTTTAGTGGCAAAGAAGTTATAACGTTACTCCACCAATACCCGCCAGCTCCACCAATATTTGGCGCAGTATACGGCACCCAACCATTATTGCCTTGTGAAGCTAATACGTCATCTAACCACTTTCTATAAAACTGCTGAGATTTAAACGAATAAAGGGTTGGCTCAGACGCTAAATCGCCATCACCCGTATATGGTAATTTTTCCCTATGCGGACAATCACTCGGCACGCCACTGTGCATATTATCGCTTTGTGTTAATATAAAAGCATTATAAAATTTATTTATAAACTCATCACTACAATGAAAATCACTGTCTTTTTCCATCATAGTACTAATAAATAACGAACTTATACTTTCAATATCATAAGCGCCATCGCTTTCTACTGTAACGTATCTATAACAGTTAAAATGAAATAACGGATAGATCATATCAAGTTCACCACTCAAAACGTATTCGTCCGTTTGATACCACACGTCTATAGCAATTGGTTTTGCGCCAGATACGTCATACGCCACCCATTCGGAAGTATGAGGATTTAATTTGCCATCGGTTTTCACTTCATAGTAGCAAATTTTAAGCTTTTTGCCTTTTTGCCCTTGCACGCTAATAGCAATACTCCCCGAATGGTTTACCCCAAAATCGTATTCAACGATATTGCCGTGTTTTGTTTCAGATATTGGCTTAAGTTCATCTGTTATAGCGTCATGGTTACAATTTGGGAACACTAATTTGCCGGATGGTGGAGTACAAATTCTTGCATTTACATACTTTTCTTGTTTTGCAGTAAAATCTTCTCTATCGCCAAGAAAAAGTTGAGAAATCCTAGCGGTATTTCTAACCAAGACACTCTCGTCACATTTTAAAACTTCTATGCAATCATCATAAAACAAATGTATTTCAAAAAATAGTTTTGGCGTACCAAATTTATAACTAGGGTCTGTAAAAGTCTTATCGTCATTACAATACCAACCAGTTCCTAAAAGAACACTTAATTGATTTTTTCCTACTTTTAATTTGTCTAAAATATCAAAAGAATCGTAAGTTACACTTTTTTTATCGTTATAAAAGGTGTCCTCGTCATAATGTGCGTTATTAATGTTTAATCTATTATCAAAATCCGTTAGCAAGGGTTTTAAAAAATATTCATCTGTTTTTGCGCCGTTTACGGCTGATTGATAATACCCTAAACCCACAATATAAAGCCTAGCTTTTTTCGGTAAATTTCCAAGATTAAATTCTTTTACAAACTCTGAAACATATTTATTAAAATTCGGGTTATCTATCCACTGCTCGTTTTCCTTATCTATTTTTAACCCTGTTTCAAAAAATGAAAGATCAGAGCAGTATTCTTTTCCATCAATGAATATTTGTGCGTTCCAATACTTTCTTTCTGCTGTTTTATAATTAACCGTATCAACGTAAACAAATAAATTTTTCGTTTGAATTTCTTGCACGCAATTTTGATCTTTTACGTCATCAATTGAATTATATAATTTAAAACACACCTTATCGATTTCGCCAATCAGTTCTGTTTCAACCGACAATCTTAGTTCACCAAAATCTACACCTATCGGATTAATTTTGCCATTTGTATATAACCTAATATCCATATAAATTTAATCCACCTCAATCGTGATATTAACTAATAATTAGCACAAGGTTTTCTAAATTTATTATTCATTAACCACCACGAACGCGCCTTGACCTGCATCTAGGAATAAAACAACTTTATTATCATCAATATCAAGTGTTTCTTCTAAACCACCTTGATATATAGTGATATTTTTAGCATTTTCAAAAGTTATTTCAACTATATTGCTTTTTGATAAAGCAGGCATACCATAGTTCGCAACAATATAGGCTTTTTTACCTTTTTCGTTGACAAATTCAGACACTATGGTTTCCCTTGAAACGTTTACACTTTTAATACCTGAAAGATTTGTTTGATATTCACTAATTTTATCAAAAGCCGTACAAGTAATATTTTGTGGTAGATAGCACCTTGCCCCTAGCCATTCATATTGCAAATAAACTTTTTCAAAAGAACGTATTTCTTTAATTGCATTACGAACAGAATAATAAATATCTGTGGGGTTATCTTGGTCATCAAGCATTGCAAGCGTACCATGTGCCGTAGTATACGCATAAAACTCAAACATAGAAGCACCGAACGCCATAGCCGTATATAATTGAAAACTAATATCGCCCGTGCAGTCAACTTTTTTCTGATCTATATCACAGTAAGCCTGTATACACACCGAATATATTGCTTGACTTTTCTTTGCCCAAGCACCAACAACCGCCAAATCAAAAAGCCACTCGTCTGAAAGATTTTTAACGCCATTCTTTTCCCTTAAAGGATAATGGTCTACGCCAAGAGTTTTAACCCCTTTAACGCCAGATAGAACTTCTTCTGAATATTTGGCTATGTAATCCTTAAAAGCATTGAGATGCCCATTTTTAGCGTCGCTAAACACAGGCGCATACGACGGAAGCATATTCACGTGCCATATTTTTTTGTTTGAATAATTATTATTAAACCACGGCAAATAATGTTCTTTCACCAAATCAAAAAACTTTTGGTCAGGCTCATCAATCATATAAAGCCCGGTAAGTTCATTATAGCAGTTTAAATCAACCTTTTCATTTTGGTAACGGCTGATAAAGTTTGGAAACAAACCGATAGCATGAGGGAAAAAGCACTTGTTAGATTCACACACGCTTGAGCCACCAAAAACAAAGACGTCTAAACCGATTTCACCGCACCTTTTTATTGCTCCGTAGTGATCATCGTCGTTAGGATATAAAACAAAAGTATCTATGCCTGATTCTTTAAAAACCTCAAGAGCGGATAATGAACTATCTTTAGTAGCATCTCCGATCATTATAATTTTTTGTTTATTTATCATACTGTCTCCAAATAAATAATCGGTTATTTTTTAGTGCCGATCATTCAAAATGAGGATACGGTGTAAAACATAATAAACACCGTATCCACTTTCAATTAATTTTTTATTAAGCCTCGCTTACTACTGAAATATAAATTTCAAAAGTTTCAAACCCTTGAAGAATAATATCAAAGGTATCTTTACCAGCATAAGAATCAATGGTTACAGTAGTCCAGTCTGTATTTTGACTTAACGGCCA
>JAZSJY010000138.1:0-16307 GCA_045534565.1 Christensenellaceae bacterium
ACTTTTAGAACAAGCAATAAAAGATTACGAAGAAATGTATGCAAACGAAGAAGATTTAGCAAAACTTGAAGCACAATTAGCGTATATTGAGACGTTAAAGGTTTTTGCAGGTTTTGCAGATTAAAAACCTAAAAGCCTTATGAACTTCGCAATACGGCGTTTCTGCTTAGGTTTCACGACTTGGATGACCGACAAGGTTAATCTCTCCGTCTGCTCAAAGCGAGCCTTGTCTTGCTCGTTTCTAAGGCTTTTAACTAAACTAATAGGCTAAATTAATTAAAAAATTATTTAATGTACTTAACGCAAACAGGCGGTGAGAAATCACCGCAAGTTGCGTAAAAATAGCATAGAAATATGCAAAAAATCGCGCTATAAGCGCACAAAAATCAAAAAATAAAAATAATTAAAATTTATAAGGGGAATTTTTTTGTTATGGTGACAGAAGAAGATTTAAAGAGTTTTAGTGAAGTTAGTAAGAATATTTTTGAACAAATCAAATGCGACATGGTTGGTCAAGAAGACGTTGTTTACGGTTGCGTAATCGCTATGATTGCCGGCGGTAACGTACTACTTGAAGGTGTACCGGGCGTTGGTAAAACTCGTCTTGTAAGAACACTTGGTAGAGTATTTGACTTACCATTCTCTCGTATCCAATTTACGCCTGACTTAATGCCAGCCGACGTAACGGGTACTAACATCATCACTAAAGATGAAAACGGAAATTCTAAGTTTGAATTCCAACCAGGACCAGTATTTAGTAACATCGTTCTTGCCGACGAAATTAACCGTGCTACGCCAAAGACGCAATCAGCACTTCTCGAAGCCATGCAGGAACATAAAGTAACAGTTATGGGTGAAACTCGTGCGCTTGACGAACCGTTCTTCGTATTAGCAACACAAAACCCTATCGAACAAGATGGTACTTATCCATTGCCAGAAGCGCAAATGGACCGTTTCATGTTCAAGTTAATGGTTACATATCCTGACAAAGCACAACTTAAAGACATCGTCATGATGACTCAAGCAACGATGGAAGAAACTGCAGAAGCGGCTTGTGACGCTGAACAATTATTAAACATGCGTGCAACTGCAAAAGAAATTTTAGTTTCTGACAAAGTATTAGACTATGCAATGAATCTCGTAGTAGCAACTCAACCAGAAAGTGAAGCGCCTGCAAAAGTAACGAAGAAATATATTCGTTGCGGAGCGTCTCCTCGTGCTGGACAAGCGCTTATTACTGCTGCTAAAGTTCGTGCACTTATCAACGGCAGATACAACGTATCAGTAAACGATATCAACGCACTTGCTGGTCCAGTTCTCCGTCACCGTCTCAAGACTAACTTTGAAGCAATTACTGAACACATTGACACTGATGCAATCGTTGCAGAAATTATCAAAGAACTTGGTGGTTCAACTAAAGAACAAATCGTAGAAGACGGAAACGGTAACTACAAGAGAAAGAAACAAGCACCAAAATCGAAGAAAAAGAAAGCAAAAGTAGTTGAAGTAGACGATTACGACGACGAAGAGATTGAAGACGAAGACGACGAAGACGAAGACGACGATATTTAATAATTAATTTTTTTCGGTGAGAATGCTTTATGAGTAACAAGATAATCACAGACGGCTTTTTAAACCGTCTTGAGGCTATATCCTACAATATGAAGACGAGCATGCGCGGATATTTCGGTGGTACGCACAAGACGAAGTCTTACGGTTCGACCGTAGAATTCGCCGATTTCCGCGAGTATACGCTCGGTGACGATATTCGTCGTATTGACTGGAAATTATTTAGCCGTTTTGAGAAATATTTTATAAGGCTTTTTACGGACGAGAGACAGATGCACATCCAATTAATCTTAGACTGCTCTAGTTCTATGGTTTACAAAGATTCACCAAAGCGTGACTTTGCGATCAAGGCTATTGCGGCAATGGGATTTTTGGCGGTGCAAAATATGGATAAGGTATCCATTAAATTAGTTCGTGACGGTGTTTTAGAAGACCTTTGCGGAATAATTTCCGGTAAAAACGCGTTCTTAAAAGCAGTTGCTATGCTTGAGAACGTAGAATTTGGCGGAACTGCTCAGTTCGATAAAGCCATAACAACAGACCAAAATCCTGGTTATAGTGACGGTATGACCGTCATAGTATCCGACTTCTTGACGGAAAGTAACTGGAAGACGGCAGTTGATTACCTTCTTTATAGACACAGAGAAGTTATGATTTTCCACGTTCTAGACGAAGAAGAAATCGAGCCTTCTTACAAGGGTAGAACCATACTTATCGACACAGAGTCGGAAGACAGATACGACGTAAGAAACTTCCAACTTGCAATTTCTCGTAGTGAATACGACGCATATAAGCGCGCACTAAGAGACTATATGGCTGACATCAAGACCTTCTGCAGAAAGCGTAACATCACTTATATTTATAGTAAGAGTACGGATAAATTCGAGAAGGTTGTTATGGAGCAACTCTATCAATCGGAGGTGATTTCATAATGGGTTTCGGATTAATGACAGTCCTTGGGCTACTCGGTTTAATCGGTATTCCGATTTTGATTATCATCTATATAATCAAGCCTAAGTACCAAGAAAGAAAAATTTCATCAACGTATATTTGGAAGTTGAGTTTAAAATACAGAAAGCGTAAAATACCGCTACAATGGCTCAAATCATTACTATTAATCGTTCAATGTATTATCGTTGCAGTACTTGCAATGTTACTTGCAAAACCTTATATTTCGCAAGCAATGAACGGTTACAACTACAGAAAAATAGTTATTATCGACGCATCTGCAAGTATGATGACTGAAAAAGACGGTGTAACTCGTTTTGAACGCGCTATTGAAAAGGCGTGTGAAATCGCTGAAACAGCGACTGATGAAAACACAATGTCGGTTATTATGTGTGCAGACGTACCAGTGGTTGTTGTTAAAGAAGAGTCTGAAGTAGGTAATATTCAACGTATTTTAAAATCGCAAAAAGTTAAAGGTACTGACGCTAACTACGCTACGGCAGTTACAGAAGCTTTAAAACTTGCTAACGATCAAGAAGCAGGTTTCACGCTCATTACCGACCACGACTTTGAAAACAACGGTTTCTTTGAAGTAATCAACGTTTCTCAAGGCGAGTGGAACGTTGCGGTTGACGACGCGTGGGAAGATATCGAAAGTGACGAAGATAGCAAAGATTACTTAGAGAAAGTTTTCTATGCTAATTACTTCAGTTACAACACACAAGCAACTATTACACCTTGCGCTAAGATCATATACACAAAGGGTGATGATCCAACACATAGAGAAGCTCAAATTAAACTTCCAAAAGTTCAACTTCAACCATATGATCCTAACCTAGACGGCAATATTATCGAAAACGCTTATGCTGCAACGATTAAGTTTGATTATCAAAGTTTAAGAAGTGCAATTGGCGGAAGATTTTCGAACTACATTTCAGCAGAATTCTACTGTGAAGACGAAAACGGTGAAATAATTAGCGACGCGTTTGCTGACGACGACAAATACATCGTAATGGCAGATGCCTCAACCGAAGATTTCCAAGTTCTTCTTGCTGGTAACGACTACATGAACTCATTATGGTATCTCGATACTATGATGCAATCTGTTGAAAACTGCTATACTGAAAGAATTATTCCTGCTGAACTTACACCAGATGATATGAATAAAAAGTCAAGTGGATATGATTTATATATCTACGACGAATACATTCCTTCAGTATTACCTGTTGACGGTGCAATCTGGTTTGTAAATCCACCACAAGGTAATTACGATAAACTTGGTTTCTCTGTAAGTGGTGCAAAAACTGTTGCTCCAAGCGGTGCAAAAGTTAACGTTCGTGGTGCAGGTCACGCTATTATGCAAGGCATCACCGAAGTTACTACACCATTTAAGGGTACAGATGGTGTAGCCCAAGAAGGTGTATTCTCATACACCAAGTACGTTCCAGTAGCTATCAACGACAATAGCATAACTAAATGCGTTATGACTGCAGACGGCTCTGAAACGCTTATTTTCACAGGTGAAACTGCAAGTCGTGTTAAATTCACAGTATTTGCGTTCGACCTTGAAAGTACAGACTTCCCGCTAGTATTCCAAAACTACCCAATAATGACTCAAAACATTATTGACTATTCAACTGATTACACAATCTTAAACAGTGCAGGTAGACCTGCTTACGGCGATTATGGAATTGGTGAAAGTTTAACTATAAACGTAGAACCTAACACTACTAAACTTACCGTAAGCGTAGGTTCAGGTGAAACTTTAGAAGAAAAAGTTTATCAAGGTAATGATTTAAATTCTTCAGTAGTCATTAAGTTAGAGCGTGGCGGTGTTTACACGATTAAACAAACGGCAATGGGACTTGACAGTAAGTCGTACGACATTGACAATACGATTTTCGTTCGTTGCAATCAAGACGAAAGCAACTTTGCGTTAAAGGGTGGTGCTTTAACTGGCGAAGATCAGCCAATAGGTATTCCAACTGATTCAACGACAAAAAAAGAAGTTATTTATAAATATTTCGCAATGGCGTTGCTTGCATTATTATTAATTGAATGGGGGTTACAATATCGTGAACAATATTAATATGATATTAGCAAAACTTAGTTTTAAGTTTGATAACCCTTATTGGTTATTTGCAATCTTAGTTGGTTTAGTACTTGCTTTAATTCCATTTTTCAGAATCAGAAAAGATAAAAGATATACCCGTGAAAGAGTCGTTTCGATGATTCTTCACGTGCTTATCTTAACACTTGCATCATTCGTTTTAGCAGGTTTTTCAATTCACGAAGACCAAACGCTTAAAAACGACGAAACGTTAATTTTGATTGACGTATCTGACAGTAACTATCACAATAGTGATGAAATTGCAGAATACATCAACGAAGTTATTGAACAAGCAGATTCGAAAAACATGGTAGGTATCGTTGCATTTGGTGCAGGTGAGCCTTATGAACTTAAAAAACTTCAATCTAAACCAAAGGTAAACGTTCAAGACATTTGGGCTTTATATGATGATCCTATTCAAGATGAAGAAGGTTTCATTATGACGACTGGTACGGATATGGCAAGCGCTATATCGTATTCGGCGAAGTTATTTAGCGGTTATGATGATACTGGTGTTGAAAAACCACTAGATGGTTGCCGTATGATTATTATTTCAGACGGTATTGAAACCGACGGTAACGCAACTACTGCAGCAGGTCAAATCGCTTCAATGGGCGCAACTATTGACGCAGTTTACTTTACACCAAAGGATTATACTGATGCAAACGAAGTTCAAATTGAAAACGTTGAAATCAGCAATATGGCTCCAAAGCCTAATACTCCAGTAGAAGTTAACATTACAGTAAAAAGTCATAAGTTCGGAAACGGCGCAAACGCTACTTTCAAAATTTACGATATAACTACTGACCCTGAGTGCAAAAATCCAATTGCAAACTTTACAGAAGAAATCGATGCTCAAGAACAAATTGTAACGACAAGTATCGAATTTAAAACTGGTGGTGTTCACACTATTAAGGTTGTAATGGAACCTTCTGTTGAAGAATATAATACTGGCGACTATGAAAAAGATAGTTTAACACAAAATAACGTATTCTATTCTTACGTAGTTGTTCAAAAAAATTCTAATAAGATTTTAATCGTTAAGGGCGCAGGCGTTGACGCTACTCAAGTAAGAAGTCTTATCGACGAACAAATCGTTGGTACAAACGGTTACGAAGTAACTGAAGTTGATCAAAAAGAAGCACCTACTGATTTGTCTGAGTATGGCGAAGTAATTTTGATGAACGTAAACTCATCTAACCGTGAGACTTCTCAAAGATTACCTGACAACTACGACTTTGTTTTAAACAACTACGCATCTAACGGTGGTAGCATTCTTACTGTCGGCGGTAAGGAAACTTACTATAACGCAAACATGGCTCAAGATAAGTTCAACGAATTCTTGCCAGTAAGCGTTAGACCTAAAACAAACACTAACAAAGCGATAGTTCTTGTTATCGACCGTTCATCTGCAATGGTTGACGGTGAAGGTTCTGAAGATTTCAGAAAAACATACGGAAAAACCCGTTTACAAGTAGTTCAAGAAGCATTTTCACAAGCGCTTGCAGACGGTGCATTCAGCCCGCAAGATTACGTTGGAGTAATTTTCTTTGGTGGTAACAAATATACACCTATCCAAGCATTGCAATTATCTTCAGCGTCTAACGTTCTCGGTATTAGCCGTGCAGTTGGTAAAGATATAAGTGCAGACGCCGGGGGTAAAAACTACTTAAGTTCAACCGAATGGAGACACGCACTTGAGGCGGCAACTAAAATGCTTCAACCTTTCCAAGCGGCAGATAATAAGCATATCTTATTAATTTCAGACGGTGCACCAAAAACTTCAGACGGTGAATCTTCTAATTTATCTAATTATCCAAACGGTGGTTGGAAATATTATGGAGATAGATTACCATCAGGCTATTCAGCCCCAGGTGGAGTTCCTGAAGATTGTTATACAGATTACATTTATGATAAGCACGGTATAACAACTGCTACCATTGCAATAGATCCTCAACCGTCGATTGCTGGACAGTATCTTGAAGCAATGGCAGATTCTGCAAAAGATGCGGATGGCGGAAAAGATCACTCGCACGTAGCAACTACGGCTGAACAAATTGCTGAAGCAATTGCGGTTGAATGTAAAAACGTTCCTACAAAGATTATCAACGAAGGTACTCCAGACCAAGAAAAGGAATTCTATCTTAAACTTCAAGGCAACGAAATGACTAAACTTGCTGCTGATGCTGAACTTCCTGCATTAAACGGTTATAACGGCGTATCTGTAAAGCCTAATGCTGGTGTATTAATTAAGACTGGTGAAGATCCAATTTACGCTGAATGGGAATATGGTAAAGGTAGAGTAGGTTCTCTTATGACCAACCTTTCAAGTAACTGGGGTCAATCGTTGATTGCGGAAGGCGAAACTGAAGGTCGTGCTATTATCGAATATTTAATTCGCAAGAACTTCAAGTCAGGTGTTTCTGGTATGACGAGTGATATGAACGTAGAATTTAGTCAAAAGAACTTTACTACGTCAATCACTATCAAGGATATATCTAAACAAGGTATTTTACCTGCTGACGACGGCACTAAGATGGGCTTTATCGAGTCTTATTATCACTCTCCAAGCGATAATCTAGACCCAACGAAGATTAAAGAAGATAATATGACTGTTGAAGAAGCCATCAACTACTTATGTCCTATGGACGCTCCTGATTACAAATATGACTCAATGATATTTGCAGCAGGTACGTTTACGAGTGACTTTAGAATGATGGAACCAGGTCTTTACACCGTATCGTTCTTAAGACTTAACTCTAGCCAAGAAGTGCTTGACTCAACTCCGCCATACGCGTACGTAACGTTCTCATATTCAGACGAATACGACACTTACTACGATGCAGAGTTATCACGTTCTGTCTTAGCGGACATTTGTAACAGTGCAAACGGTGAAGTTTACTATCCGGATGAAGACGGCTCAATTCCAAGCATCTTCTCAGACGAAGCACAGTTCTCATCAAGAACTATTGACCCAGTCTTTGCGCTAATGCTCGCAGCACTTATTCTCTTTATTCTAGACGTATGCGCAAGAAAGTTCCACTTCCCATTGCCACACGACTTGTTCAAGAAGAAAGAAGAAAAAGCTTAAAAAAAATAAAAGACGAAGGTTTTCCTTCGTCTTTATTTTTTTAAAAGCCTTATAAACTTCGTTATGCGTCGTTTCTGCTTAGGTTTCACGACTTGGATGACCGACAAGGTCTATCCAATCCGTTCAACCTAAGCGAGCCTAGCCTAACTCGTTTCTAAGGCTTTTAAATCATATAATAGGTGGCACGTTTTATAAAAACAAATTGACGGCTTCGCCGTCATAAATTGAATGAAATGAAAAGTCTTTTGACTTTTCGTGAAATGGCTATCGCCATGAAATGAATTTAAAAAATCATGAAATGCAATCGTTGATTGCATTGTGGTCGAGCAAATTGAAATTTGCCGAACAAAATTATATAATAAAATATTCATTAGAAAAAATTATACGTTAATCACGGAACGCGTTAAGCGTTCACGACAATAATGCAAAACTTGTTTTGCATTTCATGCAAGGCGTACGCAAAAAGTAGTCTTGCATTTGATGACGATTGCCAAATTGTCATTTCATGAAACAAAGTTTCATTTAATTAAAAATAATTATTTTTAATAATAAACATTGACATTTCGCTTGTTTAGGTTTATAATTGTATAGGTGTTATTATGTCGAAGTATGCTAATGTGATAAAAATGAAAATTACGCTTGTTTTTTTGGCGTGTTTTTGTTTTGTTTTTTGCAACGGTTGTTCGGTAAACAACATCGAGAAAGACCGTTTATACTTTGATTTTTTTGGGACAACCGTTTACGTTAATATTTACGATACTGGCGGTTTTTTCTGGCAAAAACAAACTGCTGAAAAATGTTTTGACGAAATAGAAAACGTCTTAACCGACTTATCGCGCGATTTTTCTTGCGAAAGTGAAGATAGTTTCGTTTATATGTTCAATAACCTTTCTAGCGGTGAAAGCATTTCAGTAAACGAAGAATATAAGTCAGTTTTTAACTTGGCAAAAAGTGTATACGAAGAAACTGACGGTGCGTTTAACCCAGCGGTTAAATACCTGGTCGATTTATGGGGTTTTTCAAAACGCCACTCTGAAATTGAGTTTGTTAAAAAAGAAAATTACGATAGAGATAGAAACGTTGACGGCAGTTTTAATTTGCCTAATAGCGAATATATAACTGCGTTTAAAAGTTTAGCCGATTTTTCAAAAGTGTCGCTAGAGAACGGTTATTTGATTAAAAACTGCGAAAGTGTTACGGTAAACGGTATAACTTACAACCAAAAAATCGACTTATCGGGCATAGTCAAAGGCTATGCAAGCGAAAAGATAAAAGATATAATCGAAAGTTACGGCTATAAGCATTTTTATCTTAGCATTGGCACGAGTTCAATGTATTTATCCACTAACTTGTCAAACGAGCCGTTTGATTTAGGTATAACTGACCCGAAAAATCCGAGTGGTGCGCCAAATAAAAGCATAAAAGTAAAAGATGCGTTCGTTTCAACGAGCGGAACTTATCAAAACTGCTATACGCTATCGGGAAAAACTTATCACCATATAATTAACTCAAAAACTGGCGAGCCTTGCGAAACGGATATTCTATCTGCAACGATAGTGTCTTCAAGCGGTGCGCTTTCAGACGCGTTATCAACTGCCGTTATGGTTATGGGGGCTGACGAAGCGAAAGAGTTTTTAGATAGTAACGAACAAGTTATAAGTTACGTTTTGATTTGTAATGATGCCGTTTATGAAAAATTGGCTTGTTGAGAGTGTGTAAAATGGATGCGGTAGAAAAAGCAAAAAAGCCGTTTATGCGTGGCGATATAGTAGTTTATGCACTTTTACTTATTCTAAGTCTTATTTTGTTTATCGCAACGCTAGGGGTAAAAAACGAACAAAGTAACGGCTTTTCGGTATACTTTGACGGCGTTGAAATACTAAAATGCGATTTTGAAAATAAAAGCGTAACGGTTGTAGATAATAGCATAATAAGTAAAATAGACGACGATAATTATAAAATCGAGACTAGCCTTGGCGTAAACGAGATAGAAATCGACTTTACAAAAAACGCCGTAAGCGTCGTAGAAACTAATTGCGGACTTTCAAAAGAGTGTATGCATATGAGTTTTTCTGACGGAATAATCGTGTGTGCTCCACATAAAATCGTAATAAGACCGACGAATTTAAGTGGCGAACTTATAATAGGTTGATTATGAATTCAAAGAAAATTGCACTTTTAGGATTATTGACAGCGTTAAGCGTTATAATGTTTTTGGTGGAGAGTTTATTTCCGCCACTCATTATTCCGGGCGCGAAACTTGGTTTAGGCAATATATTCGTAATGCTTTGTTTAATTTACCTAGGGTATTTTAACAGCGTGATACTAGTTATAGTCAAGTGTTTGATTGCTGGAATTTTTGGTGGCTTTTCGCAAATTATGTACAGTCTTCCAGCAGGGCTTATATCTTTAACACTAGCGTTTTTAATGCTTAGATTTATAAAAAATATCAGCATAGTAGCGATAAGTGCGAGCGCGTCAGTTATACATAACCTAGTTCAAAACTGCGTGTTTGCAATAATTGTAAAATCGCACAAAGTTTTGCTATACGCGCCTTATTTAACACTTTTAGGTGTTTTGTGCGGAATACTTACGGGGCTTACCGTATACTTTATTAATAAAAACTTATCTAAAAAAATAATTAAAATTATAAATATAAAAGAAAAATCAGTTTAGGAGAGAATTATGGCACTTTCAAAAAGAAGCACTTTCTCGCACGGCGTGCATATTCACGATATGAAATATCTTTCCAAAGATAAGGCTATCGAAGTTATGCCTGCGCCTGAGCGTGTGTTCATATCACTTGCTCAACACATAGGAAAGCCTGCTCAAGCCGTAGTTGCCGTTGGCGACATCGTTAGTCGCGGTCAACTTATAGGAAAGGCAGACGGCTTTGTTAGCGCGAACGTCTTTGCGAGCGTTAGCGGTGTGGTAGAAAAAATCGCACCTATGAGAAATCCGCAAGGACAAATGCAAACCTTTATCGTTATTAAAAACGACAATCTTGATACGACTGTAACGCTTGACGACATCGACAAGACTGACGGAAAGCAAATTGCAAGTCGTGTAGGTGAAGCAGGGCTTGTCGGTCTTGGTGGCGCAGGTTTCCCAACCGCAGTAAAGATCAACCCACCAAACCCTGTTGATACGGTATTGATAAACGGTGCAGAGTGCGAACCGTACCTAACTTGCGACCACAGAATTATGATCGAAAACGCCGAAGAGTTCGTTAAGGGTGCAAGATTTTTATCTATCGCGCTAGGCGGTGCTAAAATCGTCGTCGGTATTGAAGAAAACAAGCCTGACGCGATTGAAATCTTATCTAAGTACGACGATATAACGGTCGTTCCATTAAAGAAGAAATACCCACAAGGTAGCGAAAAGCAATTAATTTACGCTTGCACTAAGAGAAAAGTTGGTTGCGGAAAACTTCCTGCAACGACTGGCGTTTGCGTATTCAACGTTCAAACGGTTAAGCAAACTTACGACGCGGTAGAACTTAATAAACCACTCTATGAAAGAGTTATGACCGTTACGGGTAAGGGTATTAACGAACCTAAGAATATTTTAGTAAGAAACGGAACTTCTTACGAAGAAATCGTAGCGTTCTGTGGTGGACTTAAAGACGACGCTAGAAAAATCGTTTCTGGCGGTCCTATGATGGGTAGAGTTTTAACCGACCTTTCAGGATATACTAAAAAGACTGACTCTGGACTTTTGGTTTTAGCAAAAGGCGAAGCAAACGAACTTGAACCTACTGCATGTATAAGTTGCGGTCGTTGCGCACAGGCTTGTCCAATGCACCTTATGCCTATGTATATCGACTTATTCACTAACGTAGGCGACTATGAACTTGCAAACCACTACGGCGCAATGAACTGCTTCGAGTGTGGTACTTGTGCATACGTTTGTCCTGCTAAGCGCGACTTAGTCGGTAGCGTTCAACTGTGCAAACAAAAATTAAGGGAGATGAAGTAATATGGAAAAACTATTAATTTCAAATTCTCCACATATCCGTTCAAACTCAACCACAAAACGCATAATGATTGACGTTTGTATCGCTCTACTTCCTGCGTTCTTGATGGGTATAGTGTACTTTGGACCGATGTGTATTCTAATCGTTGGCTTAGCAGTTTTATCTGCAGTTATCGCAGAATTTTGCTATAAACTCATAATGAAAAAACCAATGAGAGTGATTTTAAAAGAGTTTGACTATACGTCGGTCGTAACTGGTTTATTACTCGGCTTAAACTTACACTCAACGGTTGCTTGGTACTTGCCAATTCTCGGTTCTGCGTTCGCGATTATCGTTGTTAAAATGATTTTCGGTGGAACTGGTAAAAACTTCGTAAACCCTGCTCTTGCAGGAAGAATATTCTTATTTATTTCCTTCTCTGCAATTATGGCTAACGGCTGGGCTGCTGCAAGTATTGAAAATATTGGCGGTGTTTCGCTAACGACAGGCGCAACTGCGCTCGGCTCAATTTTAAAAGGTAACTTTGACAAAATCCCATCTAACCTAGATTTATTCTTGGGAACTGGTATTGCAGGCTGTATCGGTGAAACTTGTAAAGCTGCGTTACTTCTTGGCGGTATTTATCTCTTAGTTAGAAGAGTTATCGACTGGAAACCAGTTATCTATATTTTAGTTACTGGACTTTGGACGGTCGTAATTAAAGGCTTTGACTTTAACTACTTCCTACCTTCAATCCTTTCAGGCGGTTTGTTCTTAGGTGCTATCTTTATGGCAACCGACTACGTAACTTGCCCGAACACTAAAATCGGAACTTACATATACTACGTGTTATTAGGTGTTATAACTGCTTGGCTCAGAGTAAGAACTGGCGGTGAAGTCGTTTCGTTCGTAATCTTCGTTATGAACCTATGCGTTCCACTTATCGACCGTTTCGTCGTTCCAAAACCTTTCGGTTATCAAAAACCTGAAAAGAAGAAATCTGAAAAGGGGGGTAACTGATTATGGCGAAAAAAGAAACTACTTTAAGATGCGTTACCGTCTTGACGGTAATTGCCGTAATCTGCGGTGTATTGCTTGCAGTATTAAATCCGCTTTTATACGTTCCACCTACAGTTGACGATTTGGCAAATAACTTTACCGCTGAAGGCGAGTGGTCTATCGAAGAACTTAACGCCGACTTCGAAAAGGGAAACGGCGGAAAAGTTTTACTTGCAGGAAAACTTACGAATGCTGAAGGCGTGGTTACTCACTACGGTTTGACGATTAAGACAAACTCAGACGCCCAACTTGGCGAATGTACCTACGCTTTATATTTCGACGCTCAAACTGATACGCTAGTTGAAGCAAAATATATTGTCGACGGAACGACAGGTGGTAAAACTTACGCTGCCTACGGCGACAAGGGCGAAAAATTTGACGATTACTTAGTACAAATTACAAGCGAAAACGTTTTCGATAGTTACACCTACCCACAAACGGGTGCGACTAAAACGCTTAAGGCTGTAAATAACGCGTTCATTATGGGCGCAAGATATTATTATAACGTATACGTAGCAGGGGGTAACAAGTAATGAAAGTAAAAGCCAAAGACTTATTGCTTGACGGTATTCTTCGTCAAAACCCTGTATTAAAACTCGTACTCGGTACGTGTCCTACCTTAGCACTCACTACCGCTGCTATGAACGGCGTCGGTATGGGACTTGCGGTAACGTTCGTTTTAATTTGCAGTAACGTTATTATCTCTGCACTCAGAAACGTTATTCCATCAAAAGTAAGAATCCCTGCGTATATTCTCATTATCGCAACTTTCGTTACTATCTTGAGAATGGTATTAAACAAATTCTTACCTTCTATTGCTACGGCGCTTGGCTCGTATTTACCGCTTATCGTCGTTAACTGCTTAATCTTAGGTAGAGCAGAAGCGTTTGCTTCTAAAAACCCAGTTCTCGATTCAGCAGTCGACGGTTTAGGTATGGGACTTGGCTTTATGTTATCCCTTACCTTAATGGGTGCGTTCAGAGAAATCTTAGGAACAGGTTGCATCTTCGGGGCTCAACTTTGGTCGTTCAAGGTTGAATTCTTTACTCACCAAGCAGGCGCACTCTTTACGTTTGCACTCTTCATTGCAGTATTCGTTGGTATAAGCAATCTTATTTCTTCAATGCGCGCAAAGAAAATGATTAAAGAATACGCAAACAAAAATAACGAAGTTAAGGAGGAAATAGCATAATGACTTTTGAAGTAATTTGTGCAATAGTATTTACTGCAATTTTTTCTCAAAACTTCGTATTGAAGCAATTCTTGGGAATTTGTCCGTTCTTTGGTGTTTCTAGAAACATCAAAAGTGCGTTCGGTATGGGTGTTGCCGTTACCGTCGTCATGACGATAACTTGCTTAATCACTTATCCTATTTTCAACTTTATCTTAGTTCCACTCGAAATAGAATACCTTGAAATTATCGTGTTCATTTTCGTTATAGCGTCACTTGTTCAAGTTCTTGAAATTATCTTAAAGAAACTTTCAAAACCACTTTACAACGCTATGGGTATCTATTTACCGCTTATCACTACAAACTGCGCCGTTTTAGGCGTTGCAGAACTCGTTTTAGGAAGCGACCTTGTTACAAACCTTTTCGGTGCTGTGTCTTACGGTTTCTTCGGCGGTATCGGCTTTACAATCGCTATCGTATTAATGAGTGGTATGCGTGAAAAACTTAACGCGTTAGACGTTCCAAAAGCGTTTGAAGGCTTCCCGATTACTATGCTTATCGGTTGCTTTATGGCTATGGCGTTCTACGTGTTCGCGTAAGGGGGTGTCGTTATGAATTATTTAATTTTAGCATCAGACCCAAGTAAAATTGATCCAATTAAAATCGCTATCGTTCTTGGCATTATGCTCGTCGTTGCAATCGTTTTCGGCTTTTTGATTATGGTTGTTTCAAAGAAATTTGCCGTTGAAGTTGACGAACGCGAAGAAAAAATCACAGGTTGTTTAGCAGGTGCTAACTGCGGTGGTTGCGGTCACGCAGGTTGCGGTGGCTTAGCGAAAGCGCTCGTTGACGGTAAAGGTCAAATCGACGACTGTCCAGTAACCAGCAAAGACCAAAAGATGCAGATTGCAGAAATTCTAGGTATCGAATACGCTGGTGGCGGTGAAAGTAAAATCGTCGTTAAATGTGGTGGCGGTGATAACGCCGTAACTAAAAACGACTACGTTGGCGTTAGCGACTGCGTACACCAAAATATGGTTGTAGGTGGCTCGAAACAATGTAAGACTGCTTGCTTAGGTCTTGGAACTTGTGCCGTTAAGTGTAAAGTTGGCGCAATCAAAGTTAAAGACGGCGTTGCGTACGTTGACCAAAAACTTTGCATTAAATGTGGTGCGTGCTTGCGCGCTTGTCCAAAATCTATTATCGAAAAAATCGACGGTAGAGCAAAAGTTTACGTAGCATGCTCTACAAAGTGTCGCGGTAAAGAAGTTATGGACGCTTGTAAAGTTGGTTGTATCAGTTGCGGACTCTGTGCAAAAAATTGCCCAAGTTGTGCAATCACAATGGTTGATAACCTTCCTGTAATTGATTACGACAAGTGTACTGCTTGCGGAAAGTGTGTTGAAAAATGCCCTAAGAACGTAATCAAAACTTTAGATTAATATTAAATATTGAAAAAAAGTCAAGGCTTTGTATCTTGACTTTTTTTGTGACAAAAAAGGTTATTTTTCGCTCTTTTTTATAATATATTTGATATTGAGTAAAAATAAGATAATTGTGGATAACTATAAAAAGTTATCAACATTTTGCCTTGTTTTCGGTGAATTTTGTGGATAACTATTTTTAGAAGTGGTAAAATTTGGCGAATTATGACGAAAAAATTGACTTTAGTATTTTTGTTGACAATTACAGTATTTTGTGTTGCTATCATAGCAATATCAAGCGTTAAGACGGTGCACCCAGAAGAATTCGTCGTCGTAATCGACGCTGGGCACGGTGGGATTGACGGTGGCGCAACGGGAATTAATACGGGCATAAAAGAGAGTGAAATAAATTTAAGCGTTGCGGTTAAACTTAAAGACTTGTTTGAAAGCGCAGGGATAAGCGTCGTTATGACGAGAACTTCGTCGCTCGGTCTATACGGCGTATTAAGTAACGGGTTTAAACGGCGCGACTTAGAAAAGCGTGTTGAAATAACTAATAATGCAAACGCCGACTTATTTATATCTATACATATGAACGAATATTCAGACGAAACTAGAAAAGGCGCGCAAGTCTTTTTCAAAGACGATAAAAAAAGTGAAAGTTTAGCAAGGTTTATTCAAAACGAACTTGATAAAATCGACACGGACGAAAGGGTAGGAATAACTCTTAGTGGCGACTATTACGTACTTAACAATTCACCAGCGCCAAGCGTTATTTGCGAGTGCGGTTTTTTGTCTAATCCGCTTGACGAAGAACTTCTTATCTCAGACGAATATCAACAAAAACTTGCCCACTCAATTTATCAAGGCGCGTGCGCTTATTTTTACGAAAACGCAACTATTCAATATTAATAAAACCCCAAAATCGAAGTTTTTCGATTTTGGGGTTTTATTAATGATGTGCAAAATAAATTTTGCAT
>JAZSJY010000031.1:0-9735 GCA_045534565.1 Christensenellaceae bacterium
GACCGTTGATGTCAACCATCTTAAAGTCCACCATCTTAATCCCTTTTTCTTTAATAAGTTTTAATACTTCTTGTGTGTTCTTTGACATAAGAATCACTCCTTTTATGGTTAAACTATATATAGTATAACAATTTTTAATACAATAGTCAATCGTGTGAAATAAAAAAATGGCAAGCGAATTTGCTTGCCATTTTATTAAATTTTGCACTAAACAACTCTCATTTCGTACGTATTTTCAAACGATGAATCGTAATACGCATCATAAAGCGGTGAATAGTAATAAGTGTGCATAGTACCGTCGTTACTAAAGCACATGTACATCATTAGACCTTCTTCGGACGGAAACCCTGTTACCATTGCAGATGGGTCGGCTAAAATTTGAAGAACATCATTACCAAAGTCGTTTTTGTCAACGTGACCTTGCCATAATTGATTTTGTGAGTGCCCGCACATTACCATAACGATATTATCGTTTTTAGAAACTAATTTTTCCCAAATTTCAACACCTTCGTTACCATCTCTAAATGCATCGTTTGTAGTAGAGTTATACGTAGATTTATCACCATACATATTATAATAGCAGTGCGTTGAAATAATAGCTTTATGATTAGGATATTGAACTAAAACGTCTTCAACCCATTGAAGAACTGAATCTCTTGGACCAAACTCTATTGCAAAAGCAATATAGTTTACCGTAGGTTCACCAGCATCAAAGAACATATACATGTTTTCCGCGCTTTTACCGTCGTAAGTTCCACCAAATCTAGCGTGGTCAATGTTATCAAATTGCGCAGTCATTCTTTCAAGCGTAAACTGTTCATCAAAAAGTGTAGTATCTCTAAACGTTGCGCCAATACCTGTATAAGGTGATGAGTAATCGTGGTTACCTAAAGCAATAATATATGGTACAAGCCCTTCAATGTTCAAGTGGGAATCACTAATAATTTCCCATTGAAGATTAGTTGCATCTTGGCATGCATCACCCAAATGTTCGGCAAATACTATATTATATTCATCTTTTTTCTCTTTTACGTGAGCATACATTTTATTCAATTGTTCTGCCCCGCTTTCCTTAAACATGTAACTTTGCGTATCAGCAAAATGAGCGATTGTATAGTCAGTCGTTATATTTTCAAGCTTATACCAACCTGTTGCAGATAGCGTTCCGTTATTATTTGTTATAGAATAATCGCTGTAAACAAGATATTTTTGTGAATCCAACCTAATTGAAGTAATCAAACCACTTTCGCTTCCACTTGGATATACAAATCTATTGTTTTTAATTTCGCTTTCATTTTTTACCGTATTCCAAATACGAATATCAGACAAACTACCAACAAAATCATTTACAGTTGTTATGCCTAGAATATCTTTTTCTTCAGAACCACCTATGGTCAAAATCCCGATAGTAGTTAATGTTTCGCCATTAAGATTAAATTGTTCACTTAAATCCCCATCAACGTATAATTTAACGTTATCACTAACAACTATTGCGTAATGTTTCCAAGCACCGTCAGTTATAATATTATTTGATTTGAATGACAACGCACCATATTTGAACGATAATTTGCCATTTTCAATGCTAATATCTAAAGATTTGTCTTCATTTACAATAATATTGTATTTTCCTTGAGCGCAAGATTCATCTACTTTCATCCACCATTCAAACGTGCTTGCCGTTGCTAATGATTGACTTAATGCAATTTTTTCGTCATAGCCAAGGAATTCGTGACCTTCGTGGCTATACTTATCTTCTTTGTTATACAAATGGAAATAAGCATCTCTAACGCCTTTATGGTTTTTAACACGATCATCTTCATCCACGTCTTTAAATTCCCAATAGCCACTTAAATCGGTTGTAAATGCGTTGTTAGAAAGTTCTGCATTATCAACTACTTTATCAAAATAACTTAAATGATATATTTTACCTATAAAGTAATTTTCCGTATTAAAACCTTCACCGATTACCGTGTAATCAGCACCAACTAACGGCGCTCTTAAAGAAATAGTATTACTTACTTCAAACGAAGTGTTTTCTGCGTTTTTAACACCGTCAACGTATAACGTTACAACACCTTGATTTATAGTTACGGCAATTTGGGTCTTGTTTCCGTTATTTATAGCCGTGGTAGAAGTTAAAACTATTTGACCGTTATAAACGAAAATTGCTTTTCCGCTAGCATTAATTTCAATTGCAAAATAATTTGTTGTGCCTAAAGTTTTATTTGAAAGCACTACTTTATTAATTGAGGTAGGATGCACTTCTAATACTACTTCAATAGTTGACGGCATTTTTTCTAAATCTCTATATTGTTGTAAATAATTATTTCCGTCAAAATCATAACCTTCATTTACTTCAAGTTTTTTACCTGTTTCTACAGGTCTTAATCCTATCGGCAAGACTAATGAAACGTCTTTAAATTGTGCCGCATATTTATCTTCAGTAGTATGAATTGTAGCAACGAATTTTAAATAACCTTGCGCACTTAAAGTTGATTCAACGTAATCTAAGGAATAAACGTCAAAAACTGCAGCGTTGTTAAAAGATTTTAGTGCTTTTTCAACAACCTTTCTCGCTTCTTTTAGTGCTTTCATTTCAGTATTTGCTTTGGAATATTCTACAGCGTTTATCGTTAAATTATTAAGATAAGTTGCAAATTCATTTACTTTGGTTTTGTCTTGAATACAAGTATATGAAGTTGCTTCAGCAATAGTTGAACAAAAAGCGATAGAATAAACTTCAGCAGTTGAAGACGTAGTTGACGTTGCTGACTTAAACTTTATACCTATTTCCGTAATTTTGCCACTTGGTAATTTTTCAATATCACAAGTTGCAACAACGTTGCCGTCTATAATAAAATCACCAGTTAACAAATCAAGAACTATAATATTTTCGCCAGAAATTGCGTAATCAAGCGTATATTTAGTATCATTTGCCGTAAACACAAAAGTATCTGCATCAGCGTTTACTTTAAATACTGCGTACGGCTTTTCTCTTAAGAAGAACTGCTTATTAACGTTTACAGACCAGGTAAAATTAGGATTATAACCTGTTAATTTAGCCTTTTGATAATCAACACAAGAAACCATTGAGCCCGTTAGCTCTCTTGTAAAATACGGATTAGAGAAAAACATTTCAGTTTTCTCAGCATCAACCATGCAATCAATATCGTAAGCAACCGTTTTGTTAAATATCGTCACGCCGTCGGAAGAAATAATTTTTACTCTTGCGCTCAATGAACCGTTCGTGCTATTTTTTACAGGCGCGGTGTAATTAACGTTTGTTAAGTTGATTTTGTAATCGCCAAGGCCAACTTTAACGTCAAACAATTTATTAACCGTTTCTATCGCATTTTCACGTGTATCGGCTTCAAAATATTCAAGCGTGCCACCTTCATATTTATTAAGAGATTTTTGAATATAATAACTTTCAGCTTCTTCAAAAGTTGAGAAAAATCCTATATAATCAAGCCATGCTTCACGGTCAATATATTTTTTTCTTGAATAGTTAAATCTTATAGTTTCAACAAGACCTTCAAATTGAGTTTTACTATAACCGTAACCAACGTGATACGGTACGGGTTCAATTTCTCCCCTTGTTTCGTTGTAATTGATAACAACGGGTTCATCGTAACTTCTTGAATCCGTGCAAAGGATAGACGTATACCAATCACCTTCGTGTCTTCCAAAGAATAAATCAAAATATGGAATATCACCTGCCCAACCTTCTGTCCAGAAGAACAATTGACCACCAGCGATACCTATCCTTTTATATCTA
The DNA here is from genome assembly GCA_045534565.1 of Christensenellaceae bacterium. Taxonomy (GTDB): domain Bacteria; phylum Bacillota; class Clostridia; order Christensenellales; family Borkfalkiaceae; genus UBA1259. The sequence continues at coordinate 3,779 of JAZSJY010000031.1, forward strand.
AACACGATAAAAGGATAATCTTGCAAATAGAATTGATTTTGCATCTTTTCAAAATAAACGTGGAAGTAGAAGCCGTCCTCCATTACACCATCAGTGCCGTCCATTTTAAGATATTCGCCGTCCCAGTAGTGAGTAGCGTTTGCAAATTCAACCCCACCACCGTCTACAAATTCGGGATCTTTAAGGTCTAAAAGTATGTAGTAACTTGGTTTTTCATCAATAACTAGTTTAATACCTTTTACAATTTCAGATTTTGAACCAACCTCAAACGCAGCGTCAAAAGTAAGTTTACCTTTACTTTCGGTTGTAGGAACGACATAAGTAGAGTTAATAATTGAACAACTTAAACCATATTTTTCGCCGATAAGTTCAATAGCAGTTTGTTCAGCTTCTGCCTTACTTTCTGCATTGCCCCAAATAGTCGTAAGTTCGTTACTAACGAGATCTTGTGCCGCTTGACTAAAATCACTTGCAATCGGTTCGTACGCCCTTGCTTCGTCAAAGGTTGAAAAGAAACCTAAATAGTCAACTAAAGCCGTACGTTGACCAGCCCAAGTACCAAAATTAAACCTAAACGAACTTATTTCGCCTTCATACGGAAGAACGTAACGTGGATCGCTTGAATTTTCAAGGAATTTATAGGTTTTTACAGTGTTATTAGTATCGTTATAGCACCATATTGAAGTATCTAACCAATCTCTTACTTTAAGGTCAATAATAAGGGTGATTTCATTATTTTTGGAAACTTCGCTACCTAAATGGAAGTCTTTATACATATTTTGCCCGTTTTTCGGGAAAACCCAAAACATCATAGCAGGATAGTTAGATTCTAATTTAAATTTAACTTTCAAGTAGCGATAATCTTCTGCCATAAAGGGTTTATCGGTAAGTGCACCCGTGCTAAATTGTAAGAAGAAACCATCCCAATCGCTCGTAGTTGTTTTTGTCATTCTTAACTTGCCGTTTTCAGACGTTAAAGACGTACCTGAAGTCGCGCAAGCTTTAATATCAGTTGCACTGCTAAAATCAAGCACGGCAGGTTCAGCGTATTGTGAAATTGTTACGGAAATCGTAACGAAATCTTCTTCACCGTTAAGTAAAACGTCAGCAGTATATTTACCGTTTGAACCTACTTGTGCACTAACAAGTTTTTCGTTGACTATGTCGTAATCAGTCGTAACCCCTAATGAAGAAATATATTCATCAAGTAAAGCGCGTGCGTCGTTTACGTTGCTTGCTTGGTTTGCGTAACATGAAGTATATTTATTTGCTTTTAATACTTCAAGGTCTGAAACATTAAAACTTGATGCGCCGAAAGAAGAATTTTGATTAGTTGAAGTGTTAGTTTCTTCATAACTATTTGCACTATTAACATCTTTAGTATTAGTTAAATCAACAACGGAAAAAGAAATACTGAAAGCAAGTAAAAGTGATAAAATGATCAATAGAAATTTTTTACTTAAAATGAACTTTTTCATATATCTAATTCTCCTTTTTAATTTTGTTGCCACGGCGTTGCAATGCCGTTGTTATCGTAATGCCAATGCTCATTACCATCTTGCGGTGGTTGTTGTTCACTATAGTAATAGAAGTTAACCGTTGGATCAATGAAGTCGTCGTATTTACGGTAGAATTCGCCGTTAGAAACGTCGTCGTCATCAAAAATAATCCAATCTTCAACGTTGCCCATAAAGTAGAAGTTTTTAGCACTTGTACAACCTAAAAATGCGTCTTTAAGAACTTTAAGGTAATAGGTTTGTCCTTCAACTTCAACAACGTTATACGGAAGAATTAAATCTTCAAGTTTAGCGCAGTTTGAGAACGCGTATTCGCCAACTTCATATAAATAGTTACATCTACCAAGGTCAAGAACGGTAATTCCATTACAAGCACTGAAAGCGTAATTGCCAATTTTTTGAATTTGCGTGTCGCTATCAAAATTAATTTCTGCTAAGACTTTGCAGTTGTAGAAAGCATAATCACCAATAGTTTTAACGCTACTTGGAACGTTAAGAACGCCTAAACTTACGCAGTTAAAGAAAACTTCTTTGCCAATGCTTTCAATAGTTGAATCGCTTGCAAACGTTAGAGTTTGTAAATTTTCACAACCGTAGAAAGCCCTGTCATCAATTGCTTTGACTGATTTTGGAATACTGAATTGAAGCATTTTGCTACAATTTTCAAACGCACCTTTTGAAATTAATGAAAGTGCTGAATTTACACCAAAGTTAACCGTCGTTAAGCTAATGCAGTCTGCAAAAGAATATAAACCTATCGTTTCAACCGTGTCAGGAATTGTAATTTCGGTAAGAGAAGAACATCCCTTAAACGCGCTTTCTTCAACGGACTTCAAGGTAGCAGGAAGAATAATACTTTGCAAACTTTCGTTATTATTAAAGGCGTAAGAATAAATGTTTGTTATTTGTTTAGCAGATAAATCAAGCGTAGTTGAAACGCCCGTATACGCCATAAGGTAAGTTTTATCGCCTGCTTTAAGCAACGTTAAATCGCCGTCTTTAACTATTTCGTTAGTGAAAGTAGAAGTTTTGTCCGTAACAGATTCAAATTCAATATTGTTAGTAATACTGCCAAGTTGAACGTTACCTGCTAAATTTCTAAAGTTTACGAGTCTAATACAGTTATAGAACACATTAGCGCCGATATTTTCAACTTTTTCAGGTAAAGTGAACGTAAACAGCATTTGACAACCACTAAATGCTTGAGCACCTATTTCTGTGAGTTCACTTTCACCTGTGAACTGAACGTCGTTTAAGTTAGCACAGTTACTAAACGCGTTAGCACCAATCTTTTTAACACATGCAGGAATAACTACTTTTGTAAAATTACGGCCGATAAATGCATTAGGATATATTTCTTCAACGTCGGTAAGTGTAGACATATCTAATTCCGTGCTATCGCCAACGTAGCCTATAACGTAGTTGACGTTTCTTTTACCGTACGTTATTACGCCGTTTTCTTCGTAGTTAATAGATGTATTAAACCCTGTCTTTGAATTTGTTACTAATTCATAATCAAATTCACCCATGACGATAGGTTCAGCGCTTAAATTTTTAATATGTACTAATTTTTTACAGTTAGTAAAAGCAGTAGAGTGTAATTGTTCAACACTCTTTGGAATAGTTATATCAAGCAAAGACGTGCAATTTGCAAATGCGTTAGCGCCGATATGAACAACAGAATCCGGTATTACAACTTTTGATAATGAAGAACAGTTAAGGAAAGTATTTTGACCTAAACTATTTAAATTTTTTGCATTAGAAAAGCTTACTGCAATAAGTGACGTACAATCTGCAAAAACGCTATAACCTAAACTATTTATCGTTTCAGGAATAATTAGTGTAGTTAAAGACGTGCAACCCTTAAAGGCGTTGGTATCAATTTTGGTTAACGTTTTGGGCAAAGATACGTTATTAAGCGCAATACAACCTTCAAACGCGCCGTTAGGGATTGTTGTAACTTCTGCAGGGATAGCAATATTTTTAAGACTAACGCAGTCAGTAAACGCCCCATCGCTGATGCTATTTAACGCAGAGCCCGCTTCAAAAACAACGTTAGAAAGGTTATCGCAACCCAAAAATGCTCTATAACCTATTTCTTTAACAGATTTAGGAATTGAAACGCCAACTAAATTATCGTTATTTATAAATGCACGGTCAGCAATACCAACTACGGGACTACCGTTATAGGTCGCTGGAATAATGATATTTTTATCCGTGCCGTTATAGGCGGTAAGTTTATATCCGCTTGGAGAATTAGCAAACGTCATGTTAGCCGTTGCTAATTTATAACCACAAGCACAAGAATCACCTACTACAACGTGTGAAGTCGTTGCAGGAACTATTTCCTCACAATTTTTACAAAGATTGTTTACGCAGGTATGCGCCCCAGTTTCAATTTCATGCTCGTGTGTACCCATAGAAACGTTGCCACAAAGAACGCAAAGTTTATCAGCACAATCGCCGTTGGTAACGTACATATGTGAAGTTTGGGCATAAACAACTTTACCACAAACGGTACAAATTCTTGCTTTACAAGAAGCGTCGTGATTGTAAGTATGCACGTCAAATTCGTCGTGATAATATTCGTTGTAGGTTATACCACAAGAATTCTTACAGTTACCATCACTATCAAAATCATGCCCGTATGAATCAAGTTTATCGCCAATTACGTAACCACAAATAGAACATTGTTGCCCCATAAAGCCATCAATTAAGCAATCAGGCTCTTTTCTAAATGATTCAAGAGTGTGGTCGCAAGATGCAGGAATAGTATCACCACAAAGCAAACAAGACGCAACCTTACAAGGAACGTTAGTACTTAAAAAGTGCGAAGTGGTTGCTTTAACTGTTTCACCACAATCAGAACAAGTTCTGTCGTGGCAAGAGAATACGTCGTCTAAATTATGTATTGAACTTGCGTATTCAACGTGCCCACATTTTTTCTTAGTACAAACCCTATCGTGACAAGTAAAATTATCACTATAAGTGTGGTCGCAATCTTTTCCACAAGCAAAAAGCCCGCATAAAGAAAGACATAAAACCACTAGGGTTGTAAGAATAATTAAAAGTTTTTTTCTCATAATTTCTCCTTTTTGGGTTAAATTTTACGAATTTCACCCGGTGTTTTACCGATGTAAAATTTGAACAAATTATAGAAATGGGTTTTATTTGAAAGCCCAATTTCGTTCATAATAGATTCAATACTCATATCAGTAGTTTGAACTAACTGATACGCTTTGTTAATGCGCTGTTGATTGAGATACGTTTTAAGTGAAACACCCGTTTTTTCTTTAAAAATTCTTGAAACGTGATTGTTGCATAGCGCACATTTTTTTGCTATTTCAGTAATAGAAATAGTACAATCAGCGTCAATAATTTCAATAATTTTTGAAATTCTTAAATCTTGTTCTTTGTCTTTATAGCCGTAACGCAACAAGCAACATACCAAAGTTTGCAAAAGACTTTGCAAAACGAAAATATACCCTTCTTCTTTTGCTTCAAATTCACATTTCATCATATAGAAAAGTTGAATAAGTTTAGTTCTTTCATTTTTTGGTAGATTAACAAGACTGTCAATCTTTTTATTGAGTGGAAAATATTTATTTAGTCGCATATTGCTGAATAGTTCAGGACTAAAAACAAGGTTTAAAATTACTACGTCACCATGAGCAGAGAAAGAGTGTACGTCCCCAGGATAGAAAAACAAAAAGTCGTTTTGTTCGCATTCATATTCTTTTCCGTTAATACATTGAGTAACTCGTCCACTTACCACGAATTCAATTTCCATAAATTCGTGGCCGTGAAGTTCTTCTTTTTCATCAGTTTCGTGAAGTAGAAAGTTTATTTTTGTCTTTTCATCAAGCCTATCATTTTGAATTATTTGTACCAAAAAGAGCCTCCCCCTTAAAAATTTACTTATTTCTTAACCAAACGTTAACTGTTTGCCTTAAGAAATCGTCTTTACCGCTATCGCAGTATTTTTTCATTATTACTTGCTTATCATTTTTAAGTTTAAGCGCAAATTGTTTGTTACCTAATTCCGTCACAGAGACGTTCTCAAAATCAAAATCTATAACGTCATCCACAGGGTAACAATCACAAGCGAAAACTACTGGCCCTTTAACCAAAGCCGTTCTATAATCAACGTTGGGGTTAACGATTGATGATGAAACTAATTCGTAAGGCATATCAAACGTATATGTTATAGTATCCCCTGCGTTAATTTCACTATCAATAAATATATAGCCGTCGTTAAGTTTACCCATAGTTGAAAGATTATATCCCTTGCACCATTCGGGTTTACGTAATTTAACTTTAACACCTTTAGGCTTTTTAGATTATAAAGAACTTCTTAAAATAGAAGAAATTGAAGCAATAGTATGCTGTACAACATGGATAACCCATGCAAGAATTGCCGTAGATTCAATGCGTGCAGGT
>JAZSJY010000156.1:0-11826 GCA_045534565.1 Christensenellaceae bacterium
CGGATATTTACCTACATCAAAGAAGAAAGGTCAATCTGTTGAAGCGCAAGATAAAGATTCTAACTCGTTATTAAATACCGTAAGGGAATTAGTAAAGGTTAGAAAGAGTTATCCGGCACTCAACGTAAGTTCAGATCAAATATTTATTGAAAAAGGATATCCTGCAGTATACGAAAGGACCAATGGCGAACAAACGGTAATAGTAATGCTCAACCCGTCGGATAAGACTTTTGAAAGAACTGCAAAATATAGCAAAGTAATATTATCAAACAACTCGTCGTTTGACGGTGAAAAAGTAACGCTTAAAGCGCAAAGTTTTGCAATTTTGTTAAAATAGGTGGTAAAATGGCTGAAAAGAGATTTGCATTTAGAAAAGAACTTACAACTTCAAACGTAGCGTTTGCGTATACGTTAAGGGAAAAAGCAGAAGATGAAATTTCAATGCTTAACGGCGTGGTGTTTAGTGGTGATGATAGTCCGGTAATAACGCACGCAAAGGAAGATTTAGTTGATTATCTTAAAGTTTGCTTTAAGGTTAAAGAAAATAACCAAAAAGCAGTAAAAATCAACGTTAAGATTACTAAAGACGGATTAGAAGACGTTTGTGACTATAAAGGCAGGGTTGTAACGATAAATGACGACGGCGTGGAAATTTTAGCGTTTGACGACCGTGGCGCAGCGCAAGCCATTTACGATTTAGAAGATTTAATGACTAATAAAAAACAACCGTACTTAACCAAAGGAAAAAGCAAGAATAAACCCTTGTTTTCGCCCCGTATGGCGCACTCTGCGTACGACCTTGATATTTTCCCCGACGGATATTTACAAAAGCTTGCAAAAGACGGAATTGACGCAATAATAATATTTGTAAAGGGCGTTAACAAAGTTCCGTACGGTGATATTGATATAAACGCGCTTATAGATAAGGCTGAAACTTACGGTATGGACGTTTATGCGTACTGCTATTGTTCAGTATTTAAAAACCCCAACGACGAAGACGCTGAAGAAGTATTCTCAAACGCATACGGCGCGATATTCAAGGCTCACCCAAAATTCAAGGGTATGATCTTCGTTGGTGAATCAGTTCAATTCCCAAGCAAAGATACGCGTAGTACGGGTAGAAGAAATAGGGAATTTTTAACTGAAGATAATTTCCCCGATCCAAGACCTTCACCAGGCTGGTGGCCGTGTAGTGATTTTCCTGATTGGGTAAATCTCGTTAAAAAGGTAATTAGGCGTGAAAAAGCCGATGCGGAAATAGTATTCTGGACGTATAACTGGGGTTGTCAACCCGAAAAAGAAAGGGTAGAACTTTTAGAAAAACTGCCAACCGATATATGTTTGTTGGTAACCTTTGAAATGTTTGAAAACTTACCTACTAAATACGGCATAACCGAAAGGGTTTGCGATTATTCAGTAGCGTTTGCAGGACCAGGGCAATATTTCTTAAGCGAAGCAAAAATTGCAAAGAAAAGGGGCATAAGACTATATACGCAAGCAAACGCCGGTGGTAGAACGTGGGACTTTGGTTGCTTGACGTACGAACCCTTCCCACAACAATGGATGGACCGTTACCAAGCAATGAGAAAGTGTAACGAAGAATTCGGGCTCGTTGGCGTAATGGAATGTCACCACTTTGGCTATTGGCCGTCGTTTATAACAAAAATTGAAAAGATGGCTTACGAATACAATTCGCCGTCAAGGGAAGAAATTTTGCGTTCAGTAATAGGCGAATTTTCAGAAGGTCAAACTGAAGAATGCTTAAAAGCGTTTGATTTATGGAGTCAAGCAATAAGAATTTATATGCCAACGGACGACGAGCAATATTGTGCAATGCGCGTAGGCCCAGCATATCCGTTGCAATTAGGTATATATCCACCAGCACCCGCATATTTAATGCCTGAACCTTGCATGTTTGGTGGTGGAATTACCGAAGAATACCATTTAATAAGCGGTAGGTCAAGTGCAGAAGGTAGGTTTACCTTGCATAGCGTAAGAATGCGCGTAGAAATGAAGATTTTAGCCGACGCAATAAAACTTATTAAAGACGGGTTAAAGATATTTAAGGACTTAAAGAAAAAGAATAAAGAAATAAGGCGTTTAATCAATATGGGCGAATATATGATTTGTTGTTTCACCACTGATATAAACGTTAAAAAGATGTATATAAGTAGGCAAAAATTGCTTATAGCGGCAACTAACGCAGAAGTTAAAAACCTTATTCAAACTATAAGGAATATCGGCAAAGCTGAAATAAAGAACGCCGAAAGAGCGCTTAAATGCGTTGATTACGATTCAGCAATCGGGTTTGAACCGTCAATGGGTTACGCAGGTGACAGGGCGCATATTGAGTGGAAGATAAGGCAAGTTAAGCACATGATGGAACACGAACTTGGCGTTTACGAACGCGGACTTAACTTTTAAAACTAATTAAAAACCCCACGTGATTATCGTGGGGTTTTATCATAAGCGTAATAAAAAAAAGAACACGTATTCAAAAATTCGTGTTCTTTTTGTTTTTTTAGTCAATTGTTTTAAAGTTTTTGCGATATTTATACGGAGATATTGAATAGTACTTTTCAAACACTGAAATAAAGTGAGAAAGCGATTCGTAACCAACCATAGCAGCAATATCTAATAATGAAGATTCAGTCGTTCGTAATAGTAAAGCGGCTTGTTCCATACGCATTTCAGTCAAAATGTCTAAAAGTTTTTTACCCGTGTGTTGTTTAATAAGACGGCAAAGATGCCCGTGTGAATAATTGACTTCTTTAATGAGTGCAGGGATACCGTTCTGCAGAACGTTAGGCGTTTGCATAGCGCTTAAAATTTCGTCAACGGCTTGTTTATTTGGCAAGGTTTGTGATTCTAAATTCTTAACGTAAAGGAATAAGAAATAACATACGATAGATTTGCCAAGGTTATCCATTTTTTCAAAATCGTCTTTATCAATGGTGTAAAAGTACTTAAGCGACGCTTCAAGCGACTTAAAATCTTCCGAAGAGAAAGGGACTGTGATAAGCCCTTCGGTACTCATGATTTTATCGTAAAGAGTGGGGGAAATAAAATCACAACAAACCTTAAATAAAGGAATGGAAACTAAAATATCGCGGTGATAGTTAGTCGGGCTCATTTCTTCATTAAAAGCGTGTGCGTCGTCAGGGCGCAACAATAAAAACGTGTTGTTTGAAAGTAAAGTTTCACTGTTAGGTGTAACGTGCTTAATAGTGCCACGAACAGCGTAAGAAATTTCAAAGAAGTTATGTTGGTGAATATTTCCTTGGTCAACAGTAGTGTGTGTAAAGAACTCTTTACCGCCGAAAAGTTTAATGTTAGCGTAGCGTAAAATACTGGGTAAACTGTGCACTATTTCACTGTTAGCGGGGAAACTTTTGCTTTCGTTATTTAAAAGGTTATCGCTCATAATTTTCTCCTTGAAAAGAGTTTACTCTTTACATAAGTTACTGTCAATACCAAAAATAATTTATGTTATGAAAAAGAAATAAAATGTTAAGATTTCGCAACTTTTATAGTGCATAAATGTTAAAAAAACGGAATTAGTTAAAATAGGGCAAAAATACTTAATTTTACAAAAAGGTGCAAATTTTGTGGGGGGGGGGGGTGGTATTTTATTAGATTTAGAAAAAACTGCTTTTTAAATTATAATAATGTTTTAATTAAATAATCATAAAAAAACAAAACGAATAAAGTCAAGAAAACACGTTTTTGTTAATAAGCAACAAAAAAGGGCGAATAGAAAAATGCTGAAATTTAACAATATAATGAAATTATAACATTGTAAAGCAAAAATAATACTTATATGTTAAAAAACCGCACAAATAGGTCAAGAATTAGCAAGAAATTGCCTAAAATGCGTGGTAAAATTAAAATAGATGAAATTATAAGGAGGCGAAATGCACTTTATGAAGAAATTTTTAACCAGCATGTTGATGATACTAACTATAGCGGCAACTTCAATGGCTTGCATTTTTATGCCCGTTATGGCAGAAGGCGATAGCGTGCATAGTGACCCTGGCGTTGATTTCCACTTTTTAGACGTCAACGGCATAGAAATTGTTCCTGGTGGCGATCACGACCCGATAGGATCTGCAGACTGCATATTGATTGTAGACCACGGCGTAGTTACTATGATTGACACGGGAACAGAACACAAATCTTCAACGGATAAGGTTGTTAAGTACGTAAAAGATTTAGGGATAGACAAAATTGATCACTTATTCTTAACTCATCCGCACGATGACCACGTTGGCGGTGTGCCTGTAGTGTGCGCAAATTTTGATATTGTCAATGCATACTATACTTCACCTGCAAACTGGAAAAAGGTAAGACCTTGTGAAGTTGACTGGGGTACGAAGTTGAATTACGACCTTGCTGTAAAAGCCATTTTTGAAAAAGTAAATTCAGATGGTTCAGTAATTAACGTAATTCACCCCGATGAAGAAGGAAAGGTGTATAAAGTAACTGACGACAGTTATTTCACGGTGTATAACTGCTTAAACGTTGTTAAAAACGATAACCGCGAGCCTGAATTTAACGACTTCTCAATGTATCTAAAGTATACATACAAAGGCATTAATGCATTGTTCACTGGTGACGTAAACCTTCAGTATGAAAGAACTGTTTTAGGTGAAGTTAAAAAAGATGGTACTGCTTGTTCTTCAGATGATCCCGAAGCAATTGACCCCGTAGGTATTTGTCAAATTTATAAGATACCACACCACGGCACAGTTGGTTCAGTTTCAACAGAAACGTTGTTCAACCATATCAACCCAACAAAAGATACTTCTTTCAAAGCAGTTGTAACGGGTTATTGGGTAAACACGGGCAGTGCAACAAACTGTTTAGTTGCAGATAGATGCGCTAAGTTTGGTTTTGATCTGCGCTTTACTGATGGTACAGACCTTGCCCGTTACTGGGGTATGGCTAACGCAACTGATAAACGTGTTGGTTATAACTGGGGGGACACCATAATTCATACCGACGGTGTAACAACAGAATGGGTATACGATACGCCCAACTATCTTGTAAGAGATATTTAATTTAAGGAATAAACGCTTATAAAAGCGTAAAAAAATAAGGAGAAAAATTATGACAAAAAGTTTAAGAAAGATTTTGCTTTCAGTAACTGCGTTTCTTGCTGTGTTGTTTCTTGGTTTAACTGTTGCTGTAAGCGTACCCAAAACGGCGAAAGCCGAAGGCGAACTCGCTGTAACTAAAATTACGCATGTTTGGACTAAGGCTGGTAACCACAAAGACAGTGAATTTGATGATTTGCATAAATGGGGCTCATTATACATATTTGAATTCAACCAAGAATTAACGTCTTTGTCTTCATATGCAGATGGCGCTGATGTTAAATCTGTTATGGCTGATTTTGCGGATAAAGTAATTGTTGGTGTAAACAATTCAAAATTATCAGCAGCTGCGGGTGGTTATAGCATAGTTAAGTATTCAAGCAATGCGTTGTACGTTAAAATTGCTCGACCTTCATACTGGCAACAATTTAAAATCGGTGAAGGTGCTACTGTTAATGGTACGCCAATAGTTGCGTCAAACTGGTATGAACAAGACGACTGGACTTTTAATAATACAGCACCCACAGAATTTAAAATTGTAAGTCTTTTTGAACATCCAACCCCCGGTGATTATACGAAAATTTCTTATCAATACAATATGTATGGTATTCATCACGATAAGTTGTTCCAATATGTGTATATCAACGGTCAACAGTTGGCTGATGAAAATGCAATGGCTAACCAAGCAATAACTAAATATGATGCTACTACAGGTAAATTATCATTTAGTACGGACTGGGATGCTAGTACGGGTTATGCAAACGCATACTTCTATGTTAAAAAATCAGTTAAAGATAATGGACCCTTAACAATTACTTTTAAACCTGGTTTTAAAATGTCAACTAATGGTTCTTATGCATCTTTAATTTCAAGTCGTATCACTGAAGAAATCTCTTTTGTTTTAGAGTATGACCCATCTGACTATGATTATAATGGTAACGAAATAGACAATGCTCTTCATGCGGTATACGCTACGGAAAGTAATAAATTAACAGTTCCATCTATTACTTCTACTACTTACAACAATTCTACCGCAAGTCGTTATGGTAATGGCTATGATATTACTTTCTCAAATGCAGACGTTCTTAATGCTTTTGATAACGGTGCTGATATTACCAGTTATTTGCGCAATTACACAAACTTCTTCTATAAAATCAGAATTAACGGTGTTACATTGAACACTATAAACAACATTGTAATAACCAAAAAAGATGCTACTACTGTTTCTGTATATGTAAAGAGTTCACCTGCATATTATTCAGAAATTGAAATATTTGCAGGTCTTCGTTTAGGTTCAAAAGTAGTTCTCGCAGATACTACCTATTATCAAAATGAACAAGCGTATAAAGATAAAGTTGCTACTTACACCAAGAAAATATCTTCAGAAGATGCTCCTGCTGCAACAATATTTGCAGTAGGTACTAGCGCAAATGGTAGTTTTGGTAGTAACGGTTTAGCCCCTGTACACATTGCTTTCAACCGTTCAACAGGTGCTGGTTGGTTTAGTCTTGTAGATTACGTATTTATCAATGGAAAACAAGTAAAACACTCTGGTCAATATGATGAGGTTTCCGCTGCAGGTGAAGCAATAGCAAATAAAACTTGGTTTAACTTACAAATACCAGCAAGCGAAATGGGGACTCCTGCAGTTCTTACTTTCAAAAAAGGTTTAACTGTTGGTAACGTTACATTAACTGAAGATATTCACTTTGTTTCTGATAGTAACGATTACGGTGCATTCTGGGGTGGTGGTTTCTTACCTACTTGGACCAAAGCAACCAACCAAGAAATAACCTTTAAGCAAGGCGATACTACAATTGATACAATCTCTGCTGTAAACGTAACTCTTCCTGCACCTGCAGACATTGATGATTATCAAGCCGGCAAGACCTTTATCGGTTGGACGGACGGCACTAACCTTTATAAAGCAGGTGAAACCGTTTGGGGTATTACCGAAGCAACTACTTTCAAAGCAGTAGAAATTAGTTTTGAAGCGCTTGGCGCACAACTTCGTCTTTCTGGCCCTGCTGGTATGAGATTTGGTTTTGCATTTGATTCGGCAGAACTCACCGCATATCAAGAAGCAGGTTTCATTGTCGGTTACGGTGGCCTTATTGCAAGAACTTCAACTATTGATAATTTAGAATACGCAGTAAACGATAATATTTTAATCGTTGAAAGTACCGTAAACAGCGTAAACGGTGAAAACACCGAATTCTACGTTGGTATTTGGAATATGTACGCACACAACTTTAACGTAAGCATGACTGCAAGGGGCTACCTTGAAGTTAAATATACTAACGATGCAAACGTATCTTACGTATATTCAGACGTTTTAGTTAAAACTGCAAGCGTTGGCGCGCAAGAAATTCTTGACGGTATTGAAAGTGGTTCTATAACGGACGAAGCATTTACGTCAGCAACTGCAATTGAAATGCTCAACGCATACGTTGGTAAATAAGGGGGATTTGAATATGAAAAATTATATAAGACCTTCATTAGAAATTGTTGAATTATACTGTGAAAAGGACGTTTTAGCTGTTTCAAGTTTTACTGACTACGGCAACGACCCTTGGTCACAACCTCTTTAATCTATAATATATAATATTGTTTACGCTTGCGGTAGGGGGGTAACCCTTATCGCAAGCTAAAAAAACTTATACTCTTTGACAGGAGATAATTATGAAAAATTCTTTAAGAAAAACCTTAATTTGGGTTGTTTCTGTTTTGATGTTGCTTTCAGTTAGTTTAAGTGCAACTTTTACTATTCAAAAGCAAGTTAAGGCTGCAAACGAATTAGTTATAACTAATGTTACCCAAGTTTATATGGAAACTTATAACTCTGCTGCAGATGGTTTAGGTCAACGTGGCGAATACGTTATAACGTTTAACCAAAATATTTTTAATGATAGCACTGCTATCGGGGCAGACGTTACTGCAGATTTTGCCACTATGCTTGACACAGTAAAAGTAAATGGCACTAAAATGAATGCGCACATAAAAGATAGCGATAGAACTTCTGCTTTTAACGTTTATAAATATTCAAATAACGCAATTCGCGTTATGAACGACCGTTGTATTTTATACGCAGAATTCAATTTCCCCGCTGGTCTTACCTTAAACGGTTACACCACGGCAGAAGCTGTTACTTGGTATCAAAATTCTGACTGGACTTTTGATACTACTGCAGATAACTATATGATTAAGGGCGTTTATGAAGTACCTGACGGATCACAAAATACGGCAGCGCACGTATGTGTTTTTACGAATAAGGCAGATGCTGTTGATAATAGAGCGCAATTAAATAAAATTTTACTTAATGGGCAACCTTTGTTTGATGCAAACGGCGTTGCGAATACTGCTTTAGTTGTTGATACTTACGGTAACGACTGGGATACAGGGACAAGTCAATATCAATTTAGGGTAAAAATCAACTATACTGCGCTTGGTGGTGGTTATGCTGAACTTACCTTTAAGTCAGGTTTCTCGCTTGGCACTTACACTCTTACCGAAGATCAAACTTTCGTTCGTACTTATGGTAAAGGTATTGAGAACCCCGGTTGGGATAATGAACCTATTTGGGTTGAAAAAGGTAACCAAATTGAAGTTGCTGAAATTAAACGCCTTACAAATGCAAGTGGTTCAGATTACTCTATAAAGTTTAACTATTCAAGCGACCTTTTAGTTAATTACGCCGTTGGCGCTGATATGACTTCTTGGTTTAATTCAGAAGCGTCTGAAATGTTTGATAACTTGCGTATTGATAACACCCCGTTATATAGTCTTGCAAGTAAAGTTACCATTACTAAACTTGCTGAAAATATAATTAAACTTTCTTATGCCGAACAAACTGCGAGCACTACTATTATGATTCAAAAAGGTTTGCGTATCGGTGGTGCAATGATTTTTGAAACGGCATCTTATATTGAAGGTGCAAACGGTACGTTTATTAAGTTTGATACGTCTTCTGCTAACAAGCAAGAAGTTGGCGTTTTAGATATGACTTACGCTGCAAACTATGGTATTCAATCACTCACAAGGTCTAATACCGTATATTACACGGAAAAGAAGTTGGAAACTCGTGTTACTATCTACTTTGAAGATTTAGGTATGTTTAACGATACACCTGCAGGTACTGATATTTCTATCTATTGTACCGACCCAACCTTTACTGATAACGTTACTATTAATGGTGCTACCTTAACTGCTTTAGCAACTAACAACGATCTTATTATTAAAATTTATAAGGGTGCAAAGGGTGATTATTATATCAACAATGCTAAAGAAGATATTTCTAAGGCGATTGAAATTGTTATTGAAAGGGCAGCGCTTTTTGATTACGACGTTGAAGTTAAAGAAGGTTGTATTTTAGGCGACGTTATGGTTGAAGAAGACGTTGAATACAGACTCAACTTTAACCAAGAATTTGTTAAAGAAACCCCGTCTTCAACCGTTAAACCTATTTCTATTCGTGAAATTCCTTACGGTGCTGACGGCAACAAGAGCCGTGCTATCCGTGTTATATTTAACGAATCTGCTAAACTTGCATCAGATGTAAACGTTGTTGATTATATGACCTTTAACGGTAATGCAATTAGCAGTGCTGATGATAGTTATATTAAAGTTACCGGTGGTCAATATTTCAACCCAGAAGTTGAATTTAATTCAAGATATTATTCGTTAAATCTTGAAAAAGAAGCTTATACAAATTTCCTTGTAAGTGACAACGCTACCATTACTGTTAGTGCTATGCCACTTGCGAACGGTGGTTCAACAGAAGCAGTTACCTTCAAAATGAAGAACGGTCAATTTACTCCAACCACCGATACTGCTGAATACAAAAAACCTGAACTTGCCGCTGTTAAACACGATGCAAATCAAGATATTGTTAACGACCTTAAGATTTTTGGCTTTGAATTTAATATGGGACTTAACCATTATCTTGCAGATTACTTTATGTCTAATAACCTTTATATAAATGGTGCAAAGGCATATTCAATGACTACTTCAAGCCGTTACGTTAACGTTGAAGACAGTTGGGAAGCAAAAAGATTTACAATTTACCTTCACAATGATCTTCGTAACTATGAGGGTGGTATAGACGTTATTTACCTTGCTAAAGGCATGCCCGTTGGTGGTGGGCTTATCGTTCCTGAAGATACTTATTTCTACGGCGTTCAAGATAAGAACGCTCGTGACGGCGCAGGTAACTGGAAATGGACTTTCTCAACTCAAAAACCTGCTCTTAAAATCTTAAAAGGTGGCTCTGTTGACGTTGGTGAAAACGTGGTTATGAATATCACTTTTGACCGTGTGGTTGCTAAAAACGACGTTAAATTCGGTGTTTACAACCCCGTTGACGTTACTGAATTTATCAAAGTTAACGGCTCGGCTCTCTCTGCAATATCTGGTGCATCTTATAGTTGGTCTGAAGACGGCAAGTCTATCGCTATAACCGTTCCTAAAACGGCTACTACGGGCAACGTTGCTACCGTTACTTTTGCTGACGGATTCGTTACGCCTTTAGGCTATGAATTTGCTGAAGATACTAACTATCAATATAGTTTCAGCGATAAGATTTGGGGGGACGATTTATCTTCACTTGACCCCAACAGAGTTGCTAAAACTACTATTACAGAAGTTTCTGACCTTATCAAGATTAACGGTGGCTATAAAGTTATTTTTACCTTTAACTCTGATATAGCAGGCGCCGTTAAAGTTACGGGTACTACAAGTTCTAATTACTATACTTGGTTGCGTAATATTACGGCTGAATACGCTGACCTTATTAAAATGACCGATTATAGTTACGCTAGTAAAGACGGTTTCTATGGTTACGAATATCACGACGAAGTTGTTAAAAACCTTTATAGATACGGTGTTCGTCAATCTATTTTAGATAACTTGTTCATCAATAACGTTTCTGTTGGTAATATCCTTGCTAACGAAACTAACATGGTTGCAAGTCAAAATTATCCGTTGCAAGTAGACCTTAATGGTAAAAATGTTGAAATCTATATCTATGAAGATTCTGCTATCTACTCTCAAGTTAAAGACGGCTTGCAAATTAAATTCCAAGGCGCAGTTAGAGATGACGATAATATTACCTTTGGTATTAGATACGAAACGGGTAAATATCAGGCTGAAGACCAAATTTACCAACTTTTAAACGGTAAGTTTAGCGAAGCAGGCGCATCGTCGTTAGTTAACGGTATTGCTGTTTCTACCGAAAAGAGAGAATATACCGTAGGTGAAGACCTTGATTTATCTTCACTTAAGTTGCAATACGTTTACCTTGACGGTTCAAAGGGTGAAGAAATCACCGTTACTGCAGATATGATCAGTGGTTACGATAAGACTACTGCTGGTAGACAAAAAGTAACTATTACTTACGGCGAATATTCTACGAACTTGTTTATTACCGTTAAAGCAGCGCCCGAAAATAACACTTCTACAAATCAAAAGAAAGGTTGCAGAAGTTCTCTTGAAAGTACGGCTTTAGTTACCGTAGGCGCACTTACTTTATGTGGCATCATTGTTGTTTTAAGGAAAAAATCAAAACATGACTAATTCAGTTAACAAAAAGGCAAAATGGATATGGTATGCCAACGACTTTGAGTTGTTGGCATACCACAAAATGTCTAAAAAACGTATACAACGTGAAGACGTTATCTATCCTACGTGGGTTATGGATCGTCCCGAATATCAAGTCGTCTTTGAATATCGTTAC
>JAZSJY010000157.1:0-3183 GCA_045534565.1 Christensenellaceae bacterium
TGTTGATAAGTTCAACAAGAGATATGGCAAAGCAAAATAGTTCGCTATATTGCGCGGCTTTAAGAGTATCGTAGTATTCTTAAAGCCGTTTTTTTATGATTTTTATGGCTGAAAAAATAAAAACTAAAAAGAAGAAAGCCAAATGTGTGTCTATAGGTGGTCAAGCGGTTTTAGAAGGCGTTATGATGCGTGGCGAGTCGTCAATGGCTACTGCCGTGCGTGACGCTGACGGTATTATTAGACTTGAAACTAAAAGGGTAAAACCAGCGAAGAAACGCAATATTATATTAAGATTGCCTATAATTCGTGGCGTTGTTTCTTTTATTTCATCAATGTTTGGTGGAACTAAAGTTTTAATGCGCTCTGCGGACGTGTATGGGGAGGGAGAACCTTCACGTTTTGAAAAATGGCTTTCTAAAAAACTGAAAATAAACGTTATGTCAATAGTTTCAACCCTTTCATTATTGCTTGGGTTGTTTCTTGCTGTCGGTTTGTTTATGTATTTGCCACAACTCGCTTGTACGGGACTTGAAAAGTTGTTTAAGATTGAATTTAATATTTGGGCAACTAATTTTATTGAAGGTGGCATAAAACTTCTAATTTTTATTGTATATATGCTTTTAGTTTCGCTTTTGAAAGACATTAAGCGGACTTTTATGTATCACGGTGCAGAGCATAAAACTATTGCGTGCTATGAAAGTGGTTTAGAGTTAACCGTTGAAAATGCAAAAAAGTGTTCAAGAGTGCACGATAGGTGTGGGACGACTTTTATGGTTTTCGTTATGGTTATCAGCATAATAGTTTTTGCCGTTGTTGAATCACTTATAAACAACACCGTTCTTTCTGAAAATAGAATTTATAGAACGTTACTAAAAATTGCTTGTTTGCCAGTCGTTGCTGGCTTATCTTATGAATTGCTTAAGTTGTTAGCAAAAACAAAAAGTTGGGTTGTTTTACCGCTAAAAGCGCCTGGTTTGTTGTTGCAACGAATCACTACGAGAGAGCCAGATGAAAAAATGCTTGAAGTAGCGATAACTGCTTTTAAGGCCGTACTTGAAATGGATGCGGATTCAAATATTCCTGAAAAAGAGTTTGTTTTGCCTAAAAAACGCAATGAATTATTAGAAGACGTTGCTGAAAAACTTTTAGAACACGGAATTACTGAAAGCGCCGAGGCTGAGTGGATCGTATCGTTAACGATAGGCGTTAAGAGAAGTGAACTTGATTGTGATTCTTTGGTAATGCCTAAATATATTGAAAAAATAAATTCAATTGTTGAACAACGTATAAAAGGCCGTCCACTTTGGTATTGCATAGGTGATACCGATTTTTACGGCTATAAAATTAAAGTTGATGAACGAGTTTTAATTCCAAGACCTGAAACGGAACTTCTTGTTGAACAAGCCGTAAATATCTTAAAAGAAAAAGGCGAGAATTCAACGGTTTTAGATTTGTGTACGGGAAGTGGCGCAATTGCAATTGCAGTAAAAAAACAAACTAACGCATTAGTCGTTGGTGTAGATATTAGTGACGGGGCGATTGATTTAGCAACTGAAAATGCTAAATTAAACGAAGCAGACATTCAATTTATAAGAAGCGATATGTTTGAACATATTGATGGTAAGTTTGACCTTATAGTATCTAATCCGCCATACATTAAAAGTGAAGACGTTTTAACTTTGCAAAAAGAAGTTAAGGATTTTGAACCTAAGCTCGCCCTTGATGGTGGTGTTGACGGATACGACTATTATAGAATTATTGCAGAAAAAGCAGGAGAACATTTGAATAACGGTGGCGTTTTATTGCTTGAATGTGGAGTTGGACAAGCACAAACGATTGCGGAACTATTATCTGGTTTTAATAAAGTAGAAATTATAAAAGATTACGAAAATATAGATAGAATTGTTAAGGCGGTAATTTAATGTTTAAAAAACTTGACAAGATGCTTGAGCGTTACGACAAACTTAATCAATTAGTTGGTGATAGTGAAGTAATTGCTCGCATTGATGAGTGGAGAGAGTATACTAAGGAACTTTCGGAAATTACTGAAACTGTTGAAAAGTATACTGAATATAAAAAAGTTTTGAGTGAGCAAGAGGGAATTAGAGAGATGTTGCCACTTGAAACAGACCCTGAAATGCGTGCGCTTATGAAAGAAGAATTTGAAGATTGTAAAGATAGACTTCAAGCGATTTCAGAAGAGTTAAGAATTCTTTTGTTGCCTAAAGATCCAAACGACGATAAAAACGTTATTATGGAAATTAGGGGTGGCGCAGGTGGCGATGAAGCAAACCTTTTTGCATACGAATTATATAAATTATATACCAAATATGCAGAAAGAAATCGTTGGAAAACTGAAGATATTGACATAAGTGTTACCGAGCTTGGTGGTTTAAAAGAAGCGATTTTTTCAATATCAGGCAAAGGGGTATATAGTAAATTAAAGTTTGAAAGTGGCGTTCATAGAGTTCAACGTGTGCCTGAAACTGAATCACAAGGCAGGGTTCATACGTCTACGGCAACTGTTGCTGTACTTCCTGAAGTAGAAGACGTTCAAGTTCATATTGATGAGAAAGATTTAAAAGTTGATACTTTGCGTTCTTCAGGTGCTGGTGGACAACACGTAAATAAAACTGAATCTTGTATAAGATTGACGCACTTACCTACGGGGATAGTCGTTCTTTGTCAAGATGAAAGGTCGCAAACTAAAAATCGCGAAAAAGCGATGAGAGTTTTAAAAAGTAGGCTTTACGACTTCTATCAATCACAGTACGATAAAGAATATTCGGAAAACAGAAGAAGTCAGGTGGGAACGGGGGATCGTTCAGAAAGAATTAGAACTTACAATTTTCCGCAAGGGCGTGTGACCGATCACAGAATAGGGCTGACGCTACACTCAATAGATAATTTTATGCTAGGCGATATTGACGAAATGGTTGAAGCTTTGGCTATACATGATAGAGAATTAAAACTTAGTGCGGGGATAGATGAAGAATAAAAAGGAGAGATGATTATGGAAGTATCTAAAAAAGTAAAAGAGATTGCGCCATCTTTGACGTTGGAAATAACGGCAAAGGCAAAAAAAATGAAGGCAGAAGGCATATCAGTTATAGGCTTTGGGGCAGGTGAACCAAGTCGGATCGTAGCCATGTCGTTCTGTGAGCCAAGGAGTTGAACCAAATC
>JAZSJY010000030.1:0-4413 GCA_045534565.1 Christensenellaceae bacterium
GACCGCTTGGCCTCCGACTTGCTGAAGCATTTGCAACAATACGTGCTTTAAGCATAGCGTAGAACTCATCACCCGTTGTTATTACTTGGTCAGCAAGAACTACGGTTTTTGAATAAAGCATATTTTCAGTTGCAAAAACCAACTTAACTTCACCACGAACGGTAATGTCTTCAAGCACTACTGAAATAGTATCGCTATCTACAACGCTGAAAGATTTTGCGCCCATAACTGCAGTAACTAAAGCAGTGTCTATAGAAAGATCAATTTCAATACCATCTACGAAATCAGTTGCAGCGTATACAGGCACGTCTCTCATAGAAGTATCAAGTGAAGTAGTGGGCAATTCTTCTAAAACTTTATTGCCTATTACGGTGTTACCTATAGAATCTTTTGTAATCAAGATATAATCAGCAAGTTTATCGCCAACGGCAGTTTTAAATGCGCTATAAGAAACAACTTTTGCGTTGGGAATTAAATCAACGTCATTTTGTGCAACGCCTGATTTATCTTCAATAGCCATAAAGTAATTATTTTCAGTTATGCAATATACGTCGTTATAAACGGTTGAAGCCATTGCTGAAGCACAAATACCACCGTATAAGCCCCTTAAATAACCTACTGCAGGGTCATCATTATAGGTTACGTAGCCAGAAGCAGTAGTAGTGCTTGCATACCCTTTTGCACCAAGGCTATTAGTTGCACCGTCTATTACTATAACGTTCTTAATAGTAGTTGCAGCATTGTACATTTTACCAGCAACCATACCTGCGTATGCGTGTACCCCACTGTGCGCACTGCTAATTACAGGGTTAATTATCGCTACGTTGTCAATAGTACCACCGTTCATTTGAGAAGTGATTGCACCTGCAGGTGAACTGCCGTTTCTCGGCGCAAGTTTTGGATTTTCAACGATAAGGTTTTTAACAACTGAACCTACTTGCATACTACTAAATAAACCTACAGTTTCAATATAACCGCCGTCTACACCGCTAATTACGTGTCCACGTCCGTCAAACACGTCGTAGAAATTATCGTCCGAAGCATTTCTACCCAACGGGTTGTTATCGTCATCGTCAATAGTATCTGCAATTTCAACGTCAGTAGTTAAAGCATAATAATATTTTTCGGTGGGCGCAGTAGTTCCTTGGATGTTTCGTGCTTGCATAAACGTTTCATATTCAGCAGAAGAATCAATAACTTGGTCAGCCAAGCATACGTCAACTAAAATCGTTGCGTCTGCAGTGAATACCATAAATGAAATATCGCCACGAACGGTTGCATCTTTTAAGGTAATAGCAATAGTATCGCTATCAACTTTTGCAAAGCTTACGTAATTATCGCCGTATACGCCTGTAACGTCGTCAGCGGTAATACCTGCGCTTAAAGGAATATCTACGTTAACAACGCTTTCAACAACGCTTGATGCTTCAAATACTTGCGCAGTCTTTAAGGTAGTTGCCTTAATAGCGTTTTTAGTTGCAATAGCCTTTAACGTAGGAATTTCGTCTTGTGAAAGTTGCAATTCGCTTGCTTTAGCAAGTAAGTTTCTTGCAGTTTGTTCAACCGAATAAGAAACGGTGTTAGTGTAAACGGTTTTAACCGTACCGCTACCGTAAGTATAGGTTACGTATGAACGTGCAGAAATTTCTTTGCCGTAGAACGCTTCGTTAAAGTCTTCGTAATTGCCGTCTTCAACCTTTTGACCAACGAGTGCCGTTAAGTATTGATAGTTATCACCACTTTCACTATAGGTTATTGCTTTTACGTTTGCAACTTTTTGAGTTTCAAGCGTAAGGGGTGCACTGCCCAAAAGTTCGGTAGGAAGTAATAACGTGCCGAATACTGCGTTATCAGGCAAGTTAGAAACTTGTGCTTTTGATACCGTAGTTAAAAACCTTATACCACTTGGGCTTTCAGTTCTAATAGACGCGCTATCAACAACTTCAAAAGTATCTAAATTAACTTCTTCAGTTACTTCAGCTTGCGCTTTCGTACCCGTAAGGGTCTTTTGGCTTGCGTTCGCCACGTTTACGTTAAGCGTTAAGAAAACGGTTGCTACTGCCATTAGGCAAACCATTGCGCTAATTAAAAATAATTTAACACGCTTCGTCATAAGTTTTGCCCTCCTTCAGAGAACCAAGAGTTGTCCCAACCCTTTACGTTGTCAGAGCCGAAAACAGAAGTAGTCAATACGTCTTCAGTAAAGCACGTTTCAACGATTTCTATTCTAGGCGCTTCATTGTACTGTCTTTTCATGTTTTTCTCCTCCATAATGAGTTTTTTTTATATCTAACAATTTCTTGTTAAAACCTTTTTTTACGCTTGTGCGGTATAAACAACTATACCGCCAACCGTTACGTTACCGTTACTTTCAGTTTTAAGTAACTTAAATTCGCTAATATTTTGACCACAAGCAGTAGTGAACGCATTATAATCAGTTGCTATGCAAGAATCATATTTAGAAACGTTTGCTTGAACGCTCCATACTGCGTTATATCCGTTTGCAGTTATGGCGTAAGTGTTGGTTAAAACGCCGTCGCCATAGTGACCAATCAACGCCGTTACGTTGTCCGTTTTACTGCTACCCGTATCAACTACTAAACAGTTTTTAATAGTAGTGTTTGCAGTATAAGTTTGACCAACAAGGAAAGCTTCTGCTCTATCACAAGTTGCAATTACAGTTGCACCGATAACGTAAACGTTATCAAGCACGCCACCGCTTTGTAAAGTATTACATACTGCACCGCCACGGTCAGCACCCGAAACTGCGCTAATTTGAGTGTTCACAAGAACAACGTTCTTAATAGTACCCGTAACACAACCGAATATGCCAGACGTTTTACCACCGGTTATAGTGTAGCCTTTACCGTCGTAAACGCCCCTAAATTGAACGGATATTGCCGTACCTGCGGCATTTGACAAGTAAGGATAGTAATAGGTTTTGTCCCCCAAGTTAATGTTTGCAGTTTGAACGTAATAGCCGTCTATTGCTCTTATTGCAGACGTTCCCGTACCCGTCGTAACGCCTACCATCATCTTTTCATAATCTTCTTTACTTGCAATTTCGTTATAAACGGTAACTGACGCTTTATACTTAATATCAGCAGTAATAATCATTTCAAGGTCAATACCGCTATCAAGCGTTGCCGTTGTATCTGCACTAAAGGTAATTTTGTTGCCATTTTGAGTAAATTCAACGCTCTTACCTGCAATGGTGATTGCCGTAACCGTAGTATTAGCAACTGCGTCAACCGTTACGGTTGCTTGTTTGCCGATTGCAATTTCTTCAGCAATTTTACCGCCTGCCTTTGCAATTACAACTTTACCACTAGTGAGTATACTGCCGAATTCGTCAATTGAAATAAACTCGTCAAACTTACTACCCGTAGCAGTTTTGAATGCGTCGTACGACGCTAATTTTGCGTTAGGAATTAAGTCAACGTCGTTATGCGCCACGCCCGATTCGTCTTGAATAGCCATCTTGTAGTTATTTTCAGTTATAACGTAAAGATTTTCATACACGTTAGATTGCAACCCAGAGTTACAAATTGCGCCGTATAAGCCACGGAAATATCCGTTTTCTGCACTTTCGTTATACGTTACGTATCCCGACGCAGTTTTTTCTGCCTTATATTTAGCCGATAAAGAACTATTTTTTGCAGTATCAAATACTACCACTTCTTTAATAACGGTTTTTTCGTTATATACTTTACCTGCAACTGCGCCAGCATATGCAGGTGCGCTGTTTGATGGTGAAGTAAAAATCGGGTTTGCTATTATAACGTTTTCAATAGTACCACCCGACATAACCGACGTAATTGCGCCTGCCGGCGTTACTGTGTTTCTTGGTGCTATCAACGGGTTAACTACCGAAAGGTTTCTAACCACAGAACCAACTTGCATAATACTGAAGATACCAACGGTTTCAATATACCCACCGTCAACACCGCTTATCGCGTGTCCACGTCCGTCAAACACGTCGTAGAAGGCGTCGTCGTCACCGTTTCTTCCGTACGGGTTATTATCCATAGGGTCAAGAGTTACTGAAAGTTCAACGTTATTCGTTAACGCTGCGTATTTAACGCTACCGTCGTATACGTCTTTATCATTATCAAAGTTGCGTTCGCTTAAATATTTTTCTAATTGTTCAGTAGTGCTTATAGCGTAATCTACCATATATACGGCAAAGGCTTTTATGGTATCTGCCGTGTATACGTCAAATAAAACTTCACCACGGGCATTTAAGTCGTTTAAGGTAATTTTAACCGTATTGTTATCTACGATAGCCCAACTATTGCAACCACCTATTTGTGTAATAGTAGAAGTTTCTAAAG
This sequence comes from Christensenellaceae bacterium, assembly GCA_045534565.1. Classification (GTDB taxonomy): domain Bacteria; phylum Bacillota; class Clostridia; order Christensenellales; family Borkfalkiaceae; genus UBA1259. The sequence goes on from JAZSJY010000030.1 coordinate 4,335, forward strand.
GTAGGTCTACCGTAAACGCGTTATCAACCATATCGCCAACGCAAATTACGGGAACTTCTTTTAACTTGGTATTCATAAC
>JAZSJY010000219.1:0-2219 GCA_045534565.1 Christensenellaceae bacterium
TTTCGAGCTGATTGAGGTGCATCGCAGCGGGACATTGCTGAGAAATATGCTCAATTACGCCCACCTGCTGGAGATTTACGCCATCCTGGGCGAGGAATATCTGCGCAACGGAACCTCGGAGGCGGAAATGAATATCCTGCAGCGTCAGTTGTCCGGCGAGGATGCCTTCAACCGGGCGCTGGATTACCTCAACAGGAACTATATGGATGATGTGACGCTGGACAGCCTGGCCGCGTATGCAGGCTTTTCCCGCTATACGCTGTCGCGGATGTTCCGGCAGCATACGGGCTCCACATTCACCCAGTATCTGTCCCAGCGGCGGGTGGACATGGCGATGGAGCTGCTGTCCACGACCCGGCTGCCCGTGACTCAGGTGGCGCTCCAGTGCGGGTCCAACTCTATCGCCACCTTCAACCGAAGTAATCGTGTGTGAAAGATAAAGTGGAATATCAAAGTCGTTAAGACATTGAACGATATTTCTTTTAAGACCGCTTGAATAAGGCATAATTTCACAAACGGCGTGAACTTTTGCGCCTTCTAACGTCATACGCCTTGCCATGATAAGACCTATATCGCCCGACCCTAAAATAACTACTTCTTTACCAGGCATATAGCCTTTTATATTTACGTATTTTTGAGCCGTACCTGCAGAATAAAGACCTGCGGGGCGTGAACCTGCAATATTGAGAGCGCCTTTACTTCTTTCTCTACAACCCATTGCTAAAATTACTGCTTTTGCGTTTAAGGTAAATACGCCGTATTCGGTATTGATTGCAGTAACCGTTTTATCGTTTGAAAGTGATAAGACGGTAGTTTCAAGCATTACGTCAATATCTCTCGTTTTAAGTTGTTCAATAAATCTGCCTGCGTATTCTGGGCCTGATAAACTTTCCTTAAATCTCGTTAAACCAAAGCCGTTGTGTATACATTGATTAAGTATACCGCCAAGACCTTTTTCCCTTTCAATAATAAGAATATCTTTTACGCCGTTATCGTATGCGCTTATTGCGGCGGCAAGCCCTGCAGGACCACCACCGATAATAACTATATCGTAATTTTTCATTTTGTTTTCCCCCTTAAAAGATATGAGTTTTTACCACTTTTAGTAACCTTTTCTAAAGGAATACAAAGTTCTCTTGCAAGAATTTCTGCAACTTGTGGCTGACAGAAACCGCCTTGACAACGGCCCATACCCGACCTTGTTCTTCTTTTAATTGCGTCTATATTAGTTGCGGGGGGATTAGTTTTTATTGCACGAACTATTTCACCTTCGGTAATTTGTTCGCAACGACAAATTATTTTTCCGTACGCGCGATTTTCTTTTATGATTTGATTTTTTTCTTCCATTGATAACTTTTCAAAGAAGTTATCGGGGTTTCTATTTCCGTTAAACGCCTTGTTTTTAGCAAGTTCAATTTTATTTGAAACTAATTCTTCTACTACGAATTTTGCAATTGCAGGCGCAGAAGTAAGCCCAGGCGACTCTATACCAGCGCAGTTGATAAGCCCGTCAACCGTTTTGCTTTCTTCTATAATAAAATCGTGTCTATCACAAAAAGCACGAGTTCCTGCAAACGACGTTATAGTGCCGAAGAAAGGTACGTTTTTGCACATTTCCGTTGCCTTTTTTTGAACTTCCCTTAAACCGTCTTCGGTAGTTTCAACGTTGTCGTCGTCAACGACTTCAGCAGTAGGTCCTAAAATAATATTGCAATCAACCGTGGGGGAAACTAAAATACCTTTACCCTTTTCGGTCGGGCAGAAGAATAACGTTTTCTTAACGAACCCTTTACACTCTTTATCTAAAAGTATGTATTCGCCCTTTCTACCGCCAACGGTGAAAGAAAAGTCACCTGCAAGATTTGCTATTTTTTGACTGCCTATACCAGCGCAGTTGATAATTACTTTACCACTAACGGTTTTACCGTCCTTTGAAGTCAAGGTGAAATTTTCGCCCTTTTCAATTTTTTCCACTTCAAAGCCCGTTAAAAGTTTTGCGCCGTTATCCATTGCGTTGCCGATAGACGCTATGGTGAGTTTATACGGACAAACGATTGAGCCCGTCGGTGCGTGCAATGCGCCGACTGCATTGCTTGAAATATTCGGTTCTAATTTGTTAAGTTCTTCTTTATCAATTACCCTTAAACCGCTAACGCCGTTTTGTTCGCCACGCTCTTTAAGTTGATATAGCGTTTTAACTTCTTCATCTGAAAAAGCAA
>JAZSJY010000020.1:0-3287 GCA_045534565.1 Christensenellaceae bacterium
ACTTTTAAGTCAAAGTATTTACAAAAAAATAAATTTGATTTAGTTATTTTTTGTTTAATTTCGTTACTATTTAAAGAAAAAAATAACCCCTGTAATTAATAACTACTTTAGGGGCTTTACGATATATAATAAAAAAAATAACCTAATCTAAAAAATTTAGACTAGGTTACCGTAGTTTTGTATAAAAATTTATTTATTATAATCAAAATCACAATATTTTAAAAACTCTCTCGCCATAAGTGTAGCACCAATTTGATTTGGGTGTATTCTGTCCCACGCGATATAAGAAGAATGGCGGAATTGACAGTACTTTGCATACATTTCTTGAAAATCAACAAAAACGCAGTCGTGTTTTTTTGCAAGTCTACGACAAATAGCAACGTATTCATCAATTCTTTTGCGCATTAAGTCTTCAGTATTAGGTTCTATTATATAGGGCGATAGAATAAATATGCCTTTAACGTTATTTTTAACTTTTAATATCATTGTTTCAACGTTGTTTTCATATTCATCTGGCAATACGTGTGAATCTAATATTGCAGGCGTATCAAATTGACGCCAAACGTCGTTTATACCTATGCAAATAGAAACCCAATCAGGTTTTAACTCAACAACGTCGCGGTCATATCTTTGCAAAAGATCACGGCTAGTATTACCGGAAATACCCGAATTTGTAACACGAACGTGTATCTCAGGGTAAAAAACTGCTAACAAGTTCTCAACTACTCTAACGTAACTACGCCCAACGTTATCAAAAAGCCCTTCCCCTACGGGATTAACGCTTCCCATATCGGTAACAGAATCCCCAGCAAAAACAATTCTATCCATATTTTCAAAAATCATTTCAGTTATCCACCTTTTTAGCCTTAATTAAATCAATTATAACACATATTTTAAACAAAGCAATATTTTAAGTAAAAAATTTTTATCTATTTATCAAAAAAGAAAAAACCTAAACCGAAAAATCGGTTTAGGTTTTCCGTGGCGGAGAGTGAGGGATTCGAACCCCCGTGGGCTTGCACCCAAACGGTTTTCAAGACCGCCTCGTTATGACCGCTTCGATAACTCTCCAAATATACGTGCCGTTTTTCACACGGCACGATATATAATAACTTATTTTAATTTTTTTTGCAAGCAGTTTTAAGCACTTTTTTTATAAATCTGAATATTTTATTAATTTTACCCCAGATTGAGCAAAAAGTTCCAACGCAAATTCATCAGGGTAGCCGTTTTTATATATAACCGTTTTGATGCCGGAATTTAAAATCATTCTAGTGCATATAACACAAGGTTGGTGCGTAACGTACATAGTTGCCCCTTCTAAACTTACGCCAAGTTTTGCGGCTTGAATAATTGCGTTTTGTTCAGCGTGCACGGCGTAACAAACTTCTTGCATAGTTCCACTTGCAATATTTCTTACCCTTCTTAAACATTCACCACGTTCAGCGCAACTTTCTATTCCACTTGATGCTCCGTTATATCCCGTAGTAAGTATTCTTTTATCTTTAACCACAACGGCGCCAACGTGTCTATTTGCTTGATAACAACTAGACCACTCTGCAACTGTTTCGGCAAGATTCATAAATCTTTCATCCCATTTATTCATAAGTGAATCCCCTTAATTATTTTTTCTTTACCATTTTTTCAAGTTCTTCAATGAAAGAAGTTGTATCAGTAAACGAACGATAAACTGACGCAAAGCGTACGTAAGCAACTTCGTCAATATCTTTTAACGCTTCACAAACCATTTCGCCAAGTTGTTTACTAGTAACTTCTTGTGCTAAAGAATTATAAATTTTCTTTTGTATATCGTCAACAAGTTTGTCAATAGTGCCTGCAGGAACGGGACGTTTTTCGCAAGCCTTAATAATACCGTTTTTAATTTTATTTGGGTCAAAAGCTTGCCTTACGCCACTACTTTTTATTACGAAAATGGGTGTATTTTCAACCGTTTCATAAGTAGTAAAGCGTTTCCCACAACTTACGCATTCTCTTCTACGGCGAATTATAGTTCCATCTTCAGCAGAACGTGAATCTATAACTTTACTGTCTAAGCAACCACAATACATACATTTCATTTCAGTTTCCTCGTTATGTTTTTTATATATTAACGAATTCGCTTATAAAAATTGCGTATTCGCTCAAAATACTATTTGTAGAGTACAAATTATGCCCACCATTATTTATATATTGATTAGCGTTTACCTAATTGCAATAAATTTCTACGGAATTTTGATGCTAAAATTCCAAAAGAAAGCCCGTGAAGACGGTGATGATGAAAACATATCCGTCAGCGACGCAAAACTACTTGTTACAGGTGTTTTGGGTGGCGCGTTAGGTATTTATATTTTTATGTTTATATTTAGATATCGGCTTAAAAGCATGGTAATGATGATTTTAATGCCACTATTTATTGCATTAAACGTTTATTTGATAGCAACTTTTTTTAGTAGAGGGTTTTATTTTAACTGGCAGAGATAGTTACTGCTTTAGTAAAACTTTGTATAATATCCATTGCCGTTACAGTATATTCATTTTGGTTTGAAACAGCTATTTCGCCACTCTTCCCAAAAAGATAACAACCAACGGAACAAGCCTTAATGACATCTTCAGTTCTTGCTAGCAGTCCTGCAATAATACCAGAAAGCACGTCACCGCTACCAGCCTTCGCCATTGCTGGGCATCCCGTCGTGTTTAATATTATTTCACTACCGTCAGTTATCACGCTAACAGCACTTTTTAGCACTAAACACACGTCGTACTTCTTTGCAAAATTTACGGCACTTTCAATAGAATTATTGCTAATTTCTAATTTATTTAAGTTAGATAATCTTGAAAATTCCGCTAGGTGTGGCGTAAGTACAACTTGCGGTTTTTTATTTTTTAAAACGTCTATACCGTAAGTTGACAATGCGTTTAATCCATCAGCGTCAATTAAAAGTTTACCAGTATAATTAGCAAGTAAATAACTAACGATTTTGTAGGTGTTTTTACTTACGCCCATTCCCATACCCACGGCTATTGAATTATGCGACTTCAACTCGTCTAAAAAAGAAAAATCAGTCACGTCATCACTGTCGTCAAATGATTTTAATATACATTCGGGGACCTTACCAACATATGCAGAAAATAAAGATTTAGGGACTACCAACGTAGCATACCCCACGCCCGTTTTTAATGCGCATAAAGAATTTGTGGAAAGAATTACGCTACCCGTAAAATTTTTACTACCACCTATTATAGCAGTTTTGCCATAACTACCCTTATGGGTGTTCTTTTTGCGTGGT
>JAZSJY010000198.1:0-6636 GCA_045534565.1 Christensenellaceae bacterium
CAGGGATCATCTTTCTCATGATATCAAGAAGGTCATGTTGAAGATATTCAAGGTCAAATGAGTCAATATCGTGTGAACATTCTTGAACCATTACAGAACAAGTGGTGTGGTGTGATACGATTGCTACCGTACCGTTCTTAACGCCAGATGCCTCTACTATTTCTAGGATTTCCTTTCTAATGTCGTGGAAAGTGGGAATCCAGCCTCTTGATTGTAATTCGATTTCTTTTTGGAAAATTTTGAATTCCATGGTTGTTTCTCCTTATAAATATATATTTATTTTTTTATTTTCTTGTTTCGTCATAAGCGCGACGTACTGCCGAAATCATTTCTTCAGCAAGCGCCAACGGGTTTTCTGCCTTTGCAATAGCTGATGAACAACCAGACGCCGATGCGCCTGCTTTTATTATGTTATAGCAGTCTTGCCCTTTTGAAATACCTGCTGACGGGAAAGGTTTAATATCTGGGTTAATTTCTCTTATTACCCTTATAACTTCGTCAACGTATTCTTTATCTGCAGGCTTACCCGTACCGATAAGTTCAGAAGGTTCTGCTACTAAAATGTTAGGACCTAATTTTGCAACAGCCTTAACTTCTTCAATAGAATCTGCACATACCATAGTTGCAAGGCCAACTTCATCTGCACGCTTAATTGCTTCTGCAATTTCAGGAAGAGTGAGTTTATGTTCAGCATGGTTAAGCATTACTCCTACTGCACCTGCAGCCTTTAACGCTTCGGGTAAAGTCCTACCCATACCCCTACCAACAGGAATGCTATCCATATGTTGTGAATAAACGTGTACTCTTTTAACGTGTTTAGCAACGTTGAAAATTTCAGTGTCAGGAATATCCAAAACAACGTCAACGTCGTATTTTTCTGCAAGTTTATCTAAACCGATTGCCATGTTAAGCAAGGTTTCGCCATACATATAGCATTTAGGACCATATTCAAAAAATGGTTCGCTAATTTTATAATCTTTTACCATAATCTTTCTCCGTTAAATTTCTTAAAAAATTGCTTTATCGTTAAGCCTTTCGCCAACTGCCCCGCCAGGATGGGTAATTGCAAATTGTTCAATTTGGAAATTAGTTTCTTCTAAAAGCGCCGTTTGGAGTGCGTGAATAATCATACAAAGCGCAGTTGAAGAAGTTGTCCCTTGTGAATTATATCTATCACATTCTTTGGTAACAAACTGTTTAATAACTACGTCTGCCCCTAAAGCAAGTGGGGATTCTAAATTTTCTGTAATGGTAATAACTTTTACGCCTTTTTTGTGGCAAATATCTAAAATAGGAAGTAATTCCCTAGTTTTTCCGCCACGTGACGCAAACACCATAACGTCACCCTTTTGTATAAAACCCGTGCCACCGTGAACGGCTTCTGCTGGTGAAATGAACCTTGAAGGTTGGTCAATACAACAAAGCAAGTGCGTGAAGTGTTGCATAATGATACCAGAATGGCCACAACCAGTAGTGCCTATTCTCTGTGCGTTTTGCATCAATTCAACGGCTTTTGAAAAGGCTTCTTCATCAAAGTAATCCAACATTTTGGCAATACAATCTGCTTCAGTCTTATACGCGTCTTTAACCCACTTTAAAGTTTCTTGTTTCATCTTTTATTTTCCTTTTTTCTTCATTACGAATAGAGTATAACATTTTATAAAAACAAAGTCAATTTTTATTGATAAAATTTGCTAATTTAAAATTAAAAAACCGACGGAAAAACCATCGGTTTATTTTTTACTCACCGTAATATACTCTTATCCATTCGTCAGCCATTAACTTTGCGCCCAAAATTTGCGGATGAACGCCATCGGGAACTATTTTTTCCACGCCGTATTTTTCAACCGCCGGTTTAAGAACACTTGCAAATGAAACAAAATCTAAATTATATTCTTTTGCAAGTTTTTTAACGACCTTTGCGTAATCAGCAACCATATCAAACTTTTCAATTTTTGCGCGAGTTGCCAAACCATCAAAAACGAAAGGTTCACAAAGCATTATTCTTATTCGTGGATTATTTTCCTTTGCTTTTTCTATTATTATACGGTACACCTTTTCAAAAGTATCAATATCAACGCCGTTATTTAAATCAACACCGTGCCAAACGTCGTTTATGCCTATATGAATGCTTAAAACGTCTGGATTAAGAGTCAAAACGTCTCCTTGAAACCTTGATAAAAGATCAGTAACTTTATTCCCACTAATACCGCGATTGATAACTTGACTTTCTGGTTGCCTTTTCATTACGTCGCCAGCAGCAAGTATAACGAAACCAGAACCTAAGTCCAAACTTGATACGGCAGGTTCTCTAACCCTATTCATATCAGTAATTGAATCGCCGAAAAACAAAATTTTTGCCATAATCTACCACCGATTTTACATTTTATATTGATTATAAAATAAAAAATTCCACTTGTCAAACTATTTATATAATTCTCCGTAGTTTGCACACGCCCTATAATCAGCACCTTCTAAATCTTTAGTACCAAAAGCACTCCACGCATGTGGACGATAAACGTCTTCATCTGCAACGTTATGCAAAGTTACGGGAATTCTAAACATACTTGCGAGCGTTATTAAATCTTTCCCGATATGTCCATAAACGAAAGCACCGTGATTAGCGCCCCAATTGGCCATTACGTTATAAACACTTGAAAAGGCGTTAGTATTATTTAATCTTGGAACAAACCAAGTTGAAGGCCATGTTAGATCAGTTCTTTCCCAAAGTACTTTATTAACGCTTTCTGGCAAATCAACCGTATACCCCTCAGCAATCTGCATAGTATATCCTATACCTTTGACCATATTTAATCTTACTAACGTTACAGGCATTTCGCCGTCGGTACTAAACGTGCTTGAAAAACCACCTCCTCGGAAATATCCCCTATTAGCAGGACTAAATTGCGTTTTTTCTAACATAGCGTCAACGTCACCACTAGTAATTTCCCACCATTTTTTCATAATAGAGTTACCTTTTTCATCTTTGCACGCACCTGTTGCATCCAGCGCTGCAGCCCCGCTATTTATTAGATGCATAAATCCGTTTTCAGCAAGTCCAGTAGGTTTCCAGCCTGTATGCCTTAAAACAGATTCCGGCGACCAGTAAGTTCTTACGTCTGCAAAACAACTTGCTCTACCCGTAAGCAAATTAGAAAAAAGCATTGCAATTCCGTTGCAATTATCATTTTCTGTAGCGAGAATTATAGGTTGTTTTTTACCATTCCAATCAAAAGTTGAATTTAAAATTGCTTCAGTAAAATCACCGTTAGGCTTATAATCGGTCCACATTCTTTGCCCTTGAAAACCACCAAAAATAGCATTTCTGCCAAGTGCTTCTTCATGTCTGCCTATCTCGTTTAATTTAGGATTGCCAAGCATTATATCCTTAATAATTAAAGTCATTTTAGCAACGAATTGCCATTGCTGATCTAATTCTTTTCTAGTGAAATCTTTCTGTCCCCACAAGCTTGCGTTATTATCTTTACCTTCTTTTACTTTCGCTTTTATCCATTTAAGTTCTTTTTCATATTCTTCTTTATCATATATTTCAAGGTCTATTCTTCTTAAAATTTCGGTCATATCAACCCATTCTGCACGCACACCAAAATAATTTTGCATCATTTCAGCATCTAAAAACGAGCCCCCTATTCCCATGGATACACTGCCAATAGAAACGTATGCCTTATCTTTAATTTGACCAACTACTAGCGCACAACGTGCAAAGCGCAAAATCTTTTCCTTGACGTCTTCCGTTATACCGTCGTCTTCTATATTTTGTACGTCCTTACCATAAATTGAAAAAGCGGGTAATCCCCTTTGTGCATGCACCGCCATACTTGCCGCAAGATAAACTGCACCTGGTCTTTCCGTACCGTTAAAGCCCCAAACGGCTTTGGTCGTTAATGGGTTTAAGTCCATAGTTTCGCTACCATAGCACCAACAAGGCGTTACCGTTAACGTTGCCGTTACGTTTTCTTTATTAAAAAAGCGTTCGCACTCATACGCCTCTGCTCCACCACCTATAGTACACGGTGATATTACGACTTGACAAGACGTTCCATCCGCATAAAAAACGTTTTCTTCTATAAGTTTTTTAGCGCTCTTTGCAAGGCGCATAGTTTGCTCTTCAAGTCCTTCCCTTATTCCACCCCATCTTCCATCAATAGTTGGACGAATACCTATTTTTGCTTTCATAAAAATTCTCCATAAATTTTCTACATACATTATACAACCGTTTTATTTATTGCGTTATAACTATTTTATTAAATTTATTGTACAAAATTATCTTATTTATTGACAAATTCCACGTATCAGTCGTATAATTAAACTATGAAACACTTAAACGTAGAAACCGTATCGTCAACATACCATATAGGCAGTAGAATTAGCCTTACAAATTCTTGGCACGATAAAAACGTAATTTTACCAAACAGTAAAATGTTCTACATTTTAGATGGGGAAATTGTAGTTGAGTTCAAAGATTTTACGATAACAGCAAAAAAAGGCGATATGATGCTAATTCCTGCAGGAATTAAGCACGATTTTCACCTTTCAAGTAAAGCTTACGCTCAAAAATATTGGTTTCACTTTGATTTTATACTTAACGGGTCAAGTTTTTTTGACAAGTTTACTTTCCCTTTTTGCACCCACGTTGGTATAAACAATAAAATATTAAAATTATTTGAAAACGTTATTAATAAATCAAAATCAATTAACCCGATAGAGAGAATTACTGCATCTAGTTCTTTACACTCTTTAGTAGCGTATTATTTTGAAAACGTCAACTATAAAGACAAAAACAGCACGGAAACGGATGAAATAGATAAAGCGATAGATTACGTTAAGAAAAATTACGTATATAATCCATCTCTTGAAGAAATTGCAACTAAAGCAAATCTAAGCCCGAATTACTTTATTAAAAAATTCAAGCAACGCACAGGGCTATCCCCGTTAAGATACGTTAACGTGCTTAAAATAGAAAAAGCAAAATATCTTTTAGAACAAACTGATTTACCCGTAAATAAAATTATGGAAGATTTAGGTTTTTTTGATTCCGCTTACTTTTCTAAACTATTTAAAAAATATTGTGGGTTTTCCCCGTTGAGGTATAGAGAAGTAACTAACGATAAAACGCACGGCAATTAGCCGTGCGTTTATTTTTATTTTACGTCTACTGAATAAAGTCTTGCTTTATCGTAACCCCAGGTTTTATTAAATTTAATTTTTATTTCTTTTGCTTTTAAGCCGATGGGTAATTTAACGAAAGAATAATAGTTATTATCGTATTTCTTGAAAAGTTTGCCGTCAACGTAAACTTCAAAATCTTTAACGATAGTGTTTGCAACCTTAATAGGTTCGTACCCCATAGGCATGTGTGCGCGAAGTGTAAACAACTTAATCTTTTTATATTTTGTAATTGATTCTCTTGTATAGTCTAAATCATACACAATACGAAGTTCATTCACTTGTTTTTCACCATCAAAAGTAAACGTTAAATCTTCACCTAACGGCAATTCTATGTAGTTTACTTTATCACATTTTGGTCTGGGACGTTCAACACCGTTGAACAACGTTTGCCTATCAGCATCACTTACGTTTAATTTAGCGCTGAGTGAAAGTTCTGGTATTTCCCTAACCTTGCCAGGCAACATCAAACCTTTTTCAAGCAACATATCTTGTAATTCTTTAATATGTTCGTTGCATATTTCAATAGGTGATTTATCGTATTTTACACAAAGTGCAGCACCAAAGCCAACTGCTTCCCCTAAAAGTCCGCAAGTTGCCATTACTCTCGTTGAACCCATTGCTACACGGCTTGCACTTAAATTCCTACCTGCAAACATAAGGTTTTTAACGTCCTTTGAAATTAACGAGCGGAAAGGAATTCCATAGGCTTTTTCTACGGGGTAGAATTTTGCATGATAATCGTTGGTGTGCATACCACGGTGATCGTGAATATCTAAAGGCCAACCACCATACGCAACGGTATCAAAGAATTCGGTCGCACCGATAACGTCTTGTTGTTTTAAGATGTATTCGCCAACGTATCTTCTACTTTCTCTTTTACCAGGCAAGAAACCTATCCACTCTAAATCCCAATTATCAAGTTTTTGGCCACTTCTATTCTTTATATAATCCCAAACGCCGAAAGCAATTTTGAGAAGTTCGTTTCTATTCTTTTCGGTATCTGCAATAGTGTCGCCGTCACCACCGACGGACATCCACCACAAATTACAGCCACCTATACCAACCGTAGCATCCCTAGTATGCCTTAATTTAACTTCAGGTATACCAAGTGATTCTGCATCAGGATAGTAATTAGCCCAATCAGGCGCAACGAAATCAACTTTGTGGTCTACTTCCCTCGTCTGAATAAGGCAAGACATACTCATAAGTTCTCTATCCGCACCAACGTCTGGCGCAAGATCTTCGCCAAAAACACTCTTATCTTCTGAGCCAAACATGAATTCAGCATCAATCAACGGCGCCAAAACGGCGTCACCAGAACAGTCAATAAATATTTTCGCCTTTACTGTGTGATATTGGTAAGTGGTTAATTGCCAACCTTTTATTTCTGTTATTTTGTCTCCAACCCTTTCTGCACCAAGACACGAAGTCGGATCGTAGCCATGT
>JAZSJY010000024.1:0-2981 GCA_045534565.1 Christensenellaceae bacterium
ATTAAAACAGGTATAGAATCAACGGGGTATTTTGGTGCGTTTGACTTTGAAGAAGGTTTTAAAAAAGCAAAAGCGCATGGGTACGATTGTGTTGATTACGAAAATATAATAACGGATAACGACGCTTTTTTGAATTTTACCGATTCTGAATATGACGATTATTTAAAAAAGGTAAAAAAAGCAGCAGACGACGCTAGAATAGAAATTTTCCAAGCGCATGGTGGAACGCCACTTTCGGGCGATCAAGTTTATGATGAAGTAAAGCCAGATTTTATACGTCAACTATACACTTGTAAGCAACTTGGCTGTAAATATTTAGTTTTGCACCCATACGTTGATTATATTGATATTTTTGAAACGCACGAAGTAGGCGTGAAAAAGAATTTGGCGTTGCTGGAACTTATTCTTCCTTACGCAGAAAAATACGGCGTAACTATATGTTTAGAAAATTTGCCTTTCCGCTACGTAGATATGAGTAGAGTAGTAGAAATTAAAAAACTTATTAAAGCGATAGGCAGTAAAAATTTAGCAGCGTGTTTAGATACAGGGCATTGCAACGTTATAAAAGAAAATCTTTACGATTCAATAATAACCTTTGGGGAAGACTTAAAAACTTTACACGTACACGATAATTTTGGCTTTTCTGGCGATAGGCATTATCCACCATTTAAGGGAACTATTGACTGGGATAGCGTTGTGAAAGGGCTTAACGATATAGGTTATAAAGGGTGTTTTTCATTAGAAACGTATATATCAAAAACTACGCCCGAACCTATGAAAGAACAAATGCAAATAGGGTTAGCAGGCATAGCAAAATATTTTGCAAAACAGATTAAATAAAGGTAATAAAATTGAAAGGAAAGGGCAAAAACCTTTCCTTTTTGCGTAAAAAGGGGTGAAAAAGTCAATAATTAATGGTATTCATATATAGCATAGATTTTTTTAATTATCAAAAAAAGTAAAGTTTTGTGTAAAAATGGGGTTGAAAACGCCATAAAACAATATTATAATAGAGATAATAATGGTAAAAGGAGAATCTTTTATGAAAAAAATAAAAACAGTTCTTTTGTTTTTGTTGTGCGCATTAATGTTGTTTACTTCAGTTGCTTGTGGTAATGATGCACCTGTGGCGCACGTACACAAAACTGTTCATAGGTCGGGTAAAGCCGCTACCTGTACAGAAACTGGTAAGTTGGAACACTGGATTTGCGTAACTTGTGACAAGTATTTTGCAGATAAAGAGTGCGCTAACGAAATCAAGGAATACGAAGTAATTACGCCAAAAGCGTCACACACGCCTACTCACCACGAAGGAGTAGAAGCAACCGAAATGGTAGCTGGTAACATTGAATACTGGTCGTGTGACGTTTGTGAAAAATTGTTCTCTGATAACTTGTGTAAGAGTGAAATAAAGGAAGAAGACACCGTTCTTTATTCACTAGCAACGCTTGTTGACTTTGTTGTGGAAGTTCCTGAAGATAGAAACCCTATCGTATTGCAATTAGCAGACCCACAACTTATGGATTCTGAAACAATGAAAGAAGGCAGACTTGGTGATGCGGCTGCAAAATACTGGACGTTCAATAAAAACACTTATACCGAAAAGGGTGGCGAAGCAGGTTTAGGTAAAAACGAACTTTGCTATGACTTCATTGCAGAAATTGTTGAAAAGACCAAAGCAAAGAACAACGGAAATCTTGACTTGATTTTAGTTACGGGCGACGTTATATACGGTGAATTTGACCCTGACGGACACATGCTTACGGACTTTGTTAATTTTATGGAAACGTTGAATATTAAGTGGGTGCCTATTATGGGTAACCACGACGTAGAAAGTCTTAAGGGTGCCGACTGGATGTGTGAGCAATACGAAAACGCACAAAACTGTTTGTTTAAGCAAGGCGACGTTGAAGGTAACGGTAACTTCACCGTAGGTATTAAACAAGGCAACAAGTTAAAAAGAGTTTTCTATAATATGGACACCAATGGTTGTACGGGTGCAAGCACGGCTTCAAAAATGAATGGACATACCGTTACGAGAGAAAATAACGACTACGGAAAAGATATAGGCGTTTACGGATTACAACAAGACCAAATTAAATGGCTTACAAAATCAGTAGAACAAATTAAATCTTTTGTTCCTAACGTAAAAATCTCATTGCATATTCATATTCCTATGAAGTATTTCGGTGTAGCTTTCAATGAAAAATATAAGGGTTTAACTGGTCAAGACCCCGTTGCTCAAGTTGAAGTGGAAAGAGGGAACTACACAGTTAACGGCGTAAATACTGAAGGCAGAATTTTATACCTTGATAGAGTTGTTGGTCATGGTGCAGGTGACTTTGGTTGGTTGACTTCGCTTGACGGTTGGACGCCTGACTACTGGGATATTGCTGCAACTAACGATGCAATCCCCGGCGCTACTGGTGACCACGCAATCTTTTATCAAATTAAAGCGCTTGGTACAGACTCAATTTTTGTTGGACACTACCACACCATCAACGCAAGTATGGTTTACGAAGGAATTAGATTCCAGTTCGGTCAAAAATGTAGTTTATACGATAACGTAGCACAATTACTTTCAAACAACAAAATTGCATCTGCCGTTGGTTATTCCTATAACACGGGCGCAACCCTTCTTGTTGGTGGTACAGTTATTCCTATTGATAAAGATAGTGGCGAACTTTTAACGCCATACACTCAATACTGTGAAGGTCATGGTGAAGAAGTTAACTGGGCAAGTTTTAAGGATACCATAACGAGAGCATAATAAAGCGATAAAAATAACAGCGGAAGAAATTCCGCTGTTATTTCTAAAAAGGAGAATTTATGGAAAACAAAGTATTTGATAAATTAGGCGTTTTAATATCTACAAGTGGAACGGTTTATAACGTAGATACTATAAAAGACTTTATTGATTACGTAGCAAAGATAGGGTACAATAACTTTTATTTAGAAATAACAGCAGATTACGGAATAGA